>CANRJO010000044.1 GCA_947630965.1 uncultured Alphaproteobacteria bacterium | reverse complement strand
TTGTAACAATAACTTCTATTTCTCGTTTGTAAGACTAACTTCCTATCACTCGATAGAACTTACTTTTTCAATTGAGTAATATTTTAAAGAAAAGGGCTTACACAAAAGACATTTACAATTAGCTGCCGAAAATGCCGAATTGTTGCCTGACGTAAAGAAGACAATTCTTCATTTGAAATCTAAGGGAATTTTGTTATATATTTTATCAGGCTCTATCAAACAGTATATCGAAATTGTATTAGGCAAAGAAATTGCCCAATGTTTTACAGAAATCAAAGCGAACAGATTCTTGTTTGATGCACAGGGGAACTTGGAAGGAATCATTGGCACCCCGTACGATTTTGAGGGAAAGGCGAAATTTGTAACCAAGATCATTAGTGAAACTTCTATCTTGCCGCAGGATATATTATATGTTGGCAATTCATTCAATGATGAATTTGTATATGAATCTGGCGTTGAAACATTGTGTATTAACCCTGCCAATACCGACTACTATAACAATAAAATATGGCATAATTACATAAGAAACCTCACAAACTTATCTGAAATAATAATGCCTTTCATTGGAGTGAAATAAATAATTGCAGTATGTATAATAATTTTAATCTTCCATTGTAAATTATAGGAAATTTATATTTATATGTAGTACATTTTATAGGAAGGCGATTTTTATTTTAAATCGCCATAATTTGTAATCAAATAATAGTCTAATTTATGCATTTTTTAAAATTTAAATAGTCTTTCACTTATTTGGTAAAATCGGTTTATCAATACCCGTCATTAAAAAATTATCCTTTTCTCTTTTTAATTAAATAAAACCGTATAAATGGTTTATGTTATATGGCAATCAACAATTCTATTTATATTTCAGAAAAATTCACATTAATAATCAATAAATTATTGAAATTGAAAACAATTATGATATAATACATATAGATTCAAAGAGGTTTGCAAATATGTACCAAGAGATAAAAAAATTATTGATTGACTATTATTCAAATATTGAAAATGAGGCCGTTATTCCCCCACCCTTAATTTCAACAATAATTGAAACTTTAATTCAAAAAGGCATAAGTAAAATTGTTCAAGTTTCATTTTTTGAAAATGCGTATGTTGATAAAACTGTTTATAGCACATTGTCAAAGTATTCCAACAGATGTGAAATTGAACGCTTTTATGCTGTCCAATATTTAAAGCAAGTTCACGATAAAAAATGTGAATTCATGCTTTCACAAGATAAAAGGAATAATATTAATTCATATGCTATTGCATTAAGTAAAGCGCAAAGTGAAAAATTGCCGGACTTCTTTGAATTTATTCTATTTGATAATCAAATTGCAATTATAAATCAATCGATTTATGTTTGTGAAAATATTTTAACTGAAGATTTGAATGTTATAACTAAATGTAAAGAATGGCTTGAATTTTTTAACTCACAAAAAGAAACTATTTATTCAACAGATTTTTTACAAGAGCCATTAATGCAAAGCGCAGATATGATGTATGAGGTTGCAAGTTTATGTTGTTCTCACGATCATATTAACGACAAGTCTTGTTTATGGTATCATTCAGTCTGGCAATATTTTAGGTTATTGGATATAGTTTCAACGCCCAGTTGGCATCATGATTTTTATGTTAACCAGTTATTTGAAAATTCTAAAAGCGGTGAATCCCCATCGGTATTGATAAGCGGTACTGCTGATTATTCAATGTTGGCTTATGTTTTACACACGGCAAATAAAAGAAAAGTTAACCCAGGAATAACAATAATTGACTTGTGTGAAACGCCTCTTTTTGCTTGTAGGTGGTATGCAAAAAAATTAAACAAATCAATAAATACTTTAAAAACAAATATTTTTGAGTTGGATTCAAATTATAAGTACGACATGATTTGCGCGGATGCATTTCTAACAAGATTTAAGGGGAAACAATTTATAGATGTATTAAACCTTTGGTATAATCATCTAAACAATGGCGGTATTGCCGTCACGACAATAAGAGTTCATGACGAAAATTATCCTTGCCCAACAGTTCCGTCTGAAGCCGATGTGCAAAAATTCAAACAAAAAGCCATTCAACGAATGGAAGTATGGGAAAGACATATTAACTTAACGTCGGAGGAAATGGGAGAAAAAGCCGAGGCGTATGCCCGCACAATGGTTAGCAATTATCTTGGTACTCGCGATTATATTTTATCTACTTTTGTAGGGTGTGGGTTTACTATCAAATACATTGAAGATGCAACTGTTTCCGGAGAATTATATCCCTCACATTATTTAAGAGTAGTTTTACAAAGGTAAAAAAATGGAAAGCCTTGTAACAATAAAACGTTATTTGCGTGAGTTTTATGATCAATTCGTTCCGTCTGGAGATTCTACACCGTTAGATTCTCCTAATAAGTGCATTATAAATTTAAAATTTGCTTGTTGCAGATTTTGGGAAGAAAATAATGGGTTTCCCAAAAACTCTATTACTTTTGAAGACGATACGGTAAGAATTAAAACTCAAGACACAATAGAATTGGATTTATTTAATAAATTATTTCATCTTGTCTCTTATTCTTCTGACATTGATGATTTTATTGAAGAAACAATTAAACAATTAGATAAAGTTTTTATTGATATTTTTTTGAGCTTTACAACCAAAATTTTATCTGTTTCGCTTCCAGAAGAATATCAAAATCGCAATTTTAAGTTAAAAAAAATAATCGATATAGATATTTTTGATAAAAGCCTATATGGAGAATCAGAATATAAGCATACCAATCTGATTGATGACATACTTAAATATTTAAAAAGTGATTTGAAATGTTTAATTATTTCTGGAAATAGTTCTTCGGGAAAAACGGTGGCCTTATACCAGGCGGCATACGAGTATTCTAGGTTTGATAAGAAGATTTTATGGTTTGAAATGTCAAACGTAAATTCAAATACTTACAATATTATTTATTCAATTATTAAATGTATAAATAATTTTAATAAGGTAACATTAATATTCGATAATGCACAGGCAAAACCGGCTGAAATTTCTAATGTTCTTCTCCCATTAAAAAAGTTAAGCGAATTTTTTAACATTGAATATAAAATTATTTTTGTTTGCTGGCCCAATGCTGAAAATTTAATAAAATCTATAGTAACTGCAAGGATAAATTTTGTACCTAAAATTTATCCTTGCCATCCGAGAAACCAAATTATTGATTTGGTAAACGCTTATCAATATGAGCATTTTAAAAAAAATATTTTAATGGATTGCAAAGATGATATATTGGTTGCAAGTAGTATTTTAGAATATATTGCCAGTCACTCGGAATACCCTACGCGAGAACAACTTTCCCAAAGTATTTATAATAAATGCACAAAAAATTTAAATTTAAATCTTGAATGTGAGAAATGTTTGTATTTTATTTCGGCTTTAGGTGAATTTGAAATTCATATTAATGAGAATTTTATCAAATCTATATCTATTGAAGGGTCTAACAGTTTAATACAAAATGGAATAATTAGGCTTTACCATAATGAATATAATGAAAGATACGTTTATTTAGGCCACCGCTCGATGTCTAACAAAGTGGCAAATTATTTATTCAAAAAATATAGAGATGAAAGTTGGATACAATCTCCCGAAGAAATAGCTGTAAGGTATTTGAGGACAAATGACCAGAGCCAGATTCACAGCATGTTGGAAAGGCTTGATACAGAAGTTCAAAACAGTAATAATTTATTTGCAAACTTGTGGAAAGCATTTTCAAATGTAAGATATTATTTATACAAGAAAATTACCAATGATTGTACGTGGGGTAAAAATATTGCCTCAATGATTTTTGCAGCAGAAGCACTTTCCGAAATAAGTGAATTTGACGAAAGAGCGAGAAGTCTTTGGGAAAAACAGGCAATCGAAATAAGAAAAAGATGGAAGCCTAAAGATACTGCTGACGGAATTGAATATATCGGAGAAGATAAATGTGAGGTCAATGGTAGAACATATAATCTTTCAAGCGAAATTGTCGATTTTACAGAAAATATATATAAAACCATGGAAGATGAGGAATTAAAAATCAATTATAAACCCTCACAATTAGCAAATAATACAGATTACTATCGGTTTCATGATAATTGGTTACTTGGTCTTCTTCTCGGATTTGAAGGTACGGCAATTGACAATTCAGAGTTGATAATCAAATATGTTGAATGTGCACAAAACATGCAATTATCCAGTGGTGCTTTTTATCCGGAAAGAGTTTCTTGGGTAACAGCAAGGGTTATTATAGGATTAGTATCATGCAATTATAATTATAATAATTCTACTACAGTTAAAAGAGCTTGTGATTGGCTGGTAAGCCAATACAAATCTTCAATTGATTCTGAAGGAATAGACTTTGATTGCGGTGGGTGGACAAGCGGAACCGGGACGTGGAATTCCGACATACAAATCACGCTTATGAATATTGTAGCTTTGGAAAAAGCACAATATCCATTATATACAAATACAAAGATAAGTAGCACAATAGAATATATTAAGTTAAATGCCACATATTTATCACAAAAATTACCTAACCCACTTGATATTGTTTGGATAGTTGATGTGTTAGCTTTAGAGAAACAAAATTTAGTATCTCTAAACGATGTAATAAATAAACTTTCTATTGAAACAATCAATATATGGGATGATGCCGATAAAACTTCTTTTGAAAAACAAAAAGAAAGTTCAGATGTGTCATTTATGGCAAAAGAGCTTTTAAATATAATGTGGAAAATTGTTAATGATAATATAAGTTCACTTTTAATCGGTTTAGAGCGAGAAGAATTTAAGTTTTCAAAGGGGAAACAAATTTTTATTTCTTACAGAAGGCGTGAAGGTGGCGGTAGTTTTATGGCTGCCCATATCTATTCTGTTTTAAACTCAGTATTTAAAGATGATGTTTTTTGGGATGTCAAAGATTTAAGATTAGTTATTACGGATTTTAACGAAGTACTTGAAAAAGCAATACTTTATAGTAAAATAATCGTCGTGCTTATTACGGATAATGCATTTGACAGGTGCATAGAAAAAGATTATAATATAAATGAAGATGTGTTCATAAACGAAATACAGACAGCTTTTAAATTGAATAAACACATTATTGCTTTGTTTAATGGAAAAGCCGAAATACCAAGCAAACTAAAAACCAATCCAGTATGTTATGATATAGCCCGAAAACTCACAAAACTAAATGCCATAGAATTTTTTGGCGGTGACGGTGCGTTTGAAAGACTTGATAACGACATATTAGAAAAAGTCAAAAAAAATTTGTATAATTAAATATAAGGAGAAAATTTATATGTATGATTATATTATAATTCATGGTAGTTATGGATCACCTTTTGAAAACTGGTTCCCGTGGCTATATAAAAAGTTATCTGAAGCCCAAAAAAATGTGCTTGTACCGCAAATGCCGTGCGGGGAAAATATTCAGGATTACGATAATTGGAAAAAAGTTTTGGATGCGTATAAACATTTAATTAATGAAGACACTGTGTTTATTGGTCATAGTCTTTCTCCCGCTTTTATTGCTGATTACATTATAGAAAATAAAATTTTTGTAAAAAAGGTGGTATTTGCCGCACCATTTTATGGTTTAATCAATATACCTGACTTTGATAAAGTGAATTCGCCATTTTTTATTAGAAATGATTTGAATTTATTAGGTAAATTTGCACATGAACGAATTTGTTTTATTTCAAAAACGGATCCTTATGTTCCTAATAGCTTATCATTTGAATTTGCAGAAGAGATAAAGGCAAAAACCATATTAGTTGAGAACGCTGGGCATTTTAATGAAAATGCCGGATATAAGGAATTCCCAGCCTTACTGGATTTTTTGAAATAATTTTCTATCATTTGAAAATTTTGAAAGTCATAAAGAGGTCAAGTTATTTGACCTCTTCTTTTAACCGATATATGCTTTGAAATTTTCATTGATTTTTATTTTTTTAATTGATTTTTGGGGGCAGAAATATTTGGGGCAGACGCGGGGCACGAAGTGTAAAAACGGCGTATTTTTAGCTAAAAATGATTAAAAACGGCTCATTTTTGAAGATTTTTAAAAGCCCTCAATAGCTTCAAATCCCGTCGCCTCGACCAAAATTTGCGATAGGCTTTTTGCCTATCGCAAATTTTGTGTTAAAGTGAATAGCGACGGGATTTGAGGGTGGAGACGCGAGTGGGAGCGAGCGGTTTGCGTTGATTAGCTAATAAACGGTATGGTTTGATACGCAAACTGGACAGCACAGTGCGCTGTTTAATGACTCGGCGGCCGTAAGGAATATTCGGCCGCCTCGGTCACCGCAAACGCTTTTTATGCGTTTGCTCATCTCGCGCGGCAAAACAGTGGGTGTCCACTGTTTTGAAAACTCCGCGCTCGTCGCGCCGCCAAAGGCGCAAATCCCGTCGCCTGTAACCTTTTAGTGTGCCGCCAAAGGCGCAAATCCCGTCGTACTGCTTTAAACTTGCTGGCCTTCAACCTTTTTCTTCTTGCAAAAATTTATGTCGGGTGATACAATGATTGAAGGGGTGCAATATGGAATACGCTCTTATCACAGGCGCCACGGGCGTTCTCGGCACGGCGTTTTGCCGCGAGTTTGCAAAAAGGAGATACAACTTGTTTTTAACGGGGAGGAGTATAGACAAACTCACCGCCTTAAAAAATTCATTGGTTGAGGCATATCCGGGGGTCAATTGCCTTGTTTATGCCGCAGATCTCACGTCGGAGGAGGACCGCAAGGGCCTTTTTGCGGCGGCGGGACAGTACTCGTTCAACATGTTGGTAAACGTCGCGGGCGCCGATATCCAAAAACCGTTCATCGGCTACAGCGAGGAAAAAATCACCTTCCAGAGCCGCATAAATTTTGAAGCGGCGGTCTCCATATGCGGGTTTGCAATAAACCATCGCGCCCAAAATTTAAAAATAATCAACATATGCAGCGTTTGCGGACTTCAGCCCATGCCGTACTTTGCGCTGTACTCGGCTTGCAAGGGCGCCCTTATCGATTTTTCCGTAGCCCTTTCTGCCGAAATGAAGAAAAACGGAGTAACCGTGACCGCCGTTATCCCCGGGTCCATATACACCCGCGACGATGTAAGGGAATATATAAGCAGCCTTGGATTTTGGGCGAAAAAATCGGCAAAGACCCCCGAATATGTTGTGATTAAAAGCCTTAAGGCCGCCCGAAAGGGCAAGCGCAAAACCGTTGTCGGCGGGCTGAACAAAGTTATTTGCGCGCTCTCTAAACTTGTGCCGCAGGGCATAAAATTGCGCTATATCGCAAGGAGCCGCGCCAACGTCTGCAAGGACGCCTTTTAAAAGTTTTTGTTTGACTTAAACGGCCAATAGGTATATAATAGTCCAAAAAGGAGAAAAAATGAGCAGAGCCGACGATATTTTCATCGATAACATGCACGAAATTCTGGAGCACGGCGTGTGGGATACCGACAGGGAAGTCCGTCCCCGCTGGGCCGACGGCACGTCCGCCCACACCATAAAAAAATTCGGCATAGTCAACCGATACAATCTGCAGGAGGAGTTCCCTCTCCTCACGATACGCCGCACGGCGTTTAAGTCCTGCCTTGACGAAATTTTGTGGATCTGGCAGAAAAAGAGCAACAACGTGCGCGATCTCCACTCCAGAATCTGGGACCAATGGACGGACGAAAACGGCAGCATAGGCAAGGCGTACGGCTATCAGCTCGGCGTCAAGCACAAGTATAAGGAGGGGGAGTTCGATCAGGTGGACAGGGTGCTCTTCGACTTGAAGCACAACCCCGCCAGCCGCCGAATACTCACCAATATCTATACGTTTGCGGACCTGCACGAGATGAACCTCTATCCTTGCGCATATTCCATGACTTTCAACGTTTCGGGCGATACTTTAAACGCGATACTCAACCAACGCTCGGCCGACATGCTCACGGCAAACAACTGGAACGTGGCGCAGTATGCCGCGCTCCTCATAATGATTGCGCAGGTCTCGGGCTTCAAGGCGGGCGAGTTGGTGCACGTGATTGCCGACGCGCACATATACGACAGGCACCTAGACATGGTCAAGGAAATTATACAGCAGCCGCGCTATCCCGCCCCCAAGGTTGAGGTCGACGGCAGCGTAACAAATTTCTACGACTTCACCGTAGACAGCTTTAAACTCATAGATTATAAGTGCAATCCCAAAAAATACGCAATACCCGTGGCGGAGTAAAAATGAAAGCTATTTTACATGCCGATAAGGAGTGGGGAATAGGCAAAAACAACGCGCTGATGTTTAAAATCCCCGCCGATATGCAATTTTTTAAGGCCGTTACCACGGGCAACGTTGTGGTGATGGGGGCAAACACCCTCAAATCCCTCCCCGGCGGCAGACCTTTAAAGGACAGACTCAACATAGTGCTCTATCCGGGCGGCGAAAAGCGGGAGGACTGCACGGTAGTCCAATCGGTCGAAGAACTCTTTTCCCAAATCAAGCGGCAGGAGAGCCTCGGCAAAAAGGTGTATGTGATAGGGGGGATGATGACCTATAAAACCCTGCTTCCCTACTGCGAGGAGGCGCTCGTAACCAAGGTGGACGCGGTGGGCGGCGCCGACGCTTTTTTTGAAAACCTCGACCAAAACCCCGCCTTTTGCCTCGTTAGCGAAAGCCTGCCCCAAGTCACAAACGGCTATACTATACGTTTTGCAACCTACAAAAATCTAAACCCGTTAAAATATTGACCCGCTTTTATCCATAAAAAACCCACATCGGGGAAACCATATGCGGCTGCGTGCAAAAATCACAATTTTATCCATACTCACGGCTCTTTGCGCCTATATAATTCTCGGCACCGCTTTTTTGATGGGCGGCTGGGGATTGCTCGTGCGCATAGGGCTGTATGTCGCGGGCGGCGCGGGGATAGTTGCGGGCGCCGTATTTTTTATAATAAAAAAGGACGCCCTGTTAAAAACCGCGCTCGTGCTGGTTGCATGCGTCGCCCTCGTGTTCACGGTTATAGTAATTCTGAACTATACTGCCCGCCTCAACGACCTTGAAACGGATGCCGAAAAAATTTCCGCTCTGACCGACATAATCGCCTCTGCGGGAGGCTGGTCGATGGCCGTATATGTGCTGGTGCAAATTCTGCAGGTCGTAATCTTGCCTCTGCCCGCCCTCGTATGCTATGTTCCGGGCGTATATATCTGGGGCGCGGGCATAGCGACCCTTCTCGCCTCGGCGGGCGTTCTCATAGGAGCGCTCATATGCTATTTTCTCGGCAGAATGTTCGGCAGGAGAGTGGTGGAGTGGATTGCAGGCAAGGACAACACCGACAAATATGCCGACTACTTGGGCAAGCGCGGCAAAATTTTGTTTGTCATGATGCAGATTTTGCCCTTTTTCCCCGACGATATTCTCTGCCTTATAGCGGGGCTTACGCGGATGAATTTTCCCTTTTTTTTGGCTACGATGATATTGGTCCGCCCCGCGATAGTTGCCACGTATTGCTACCTCGGCAGCGGCACGATAATCCCGTTCAGCGGGTGGGGAATCCCCGTTTGGATAGCCATCGCGCTGGCGTGTGTGGTTTTGGCCGTGCTTTCCTTTAAGTACGAGGATAAAATCAAGGACTTTTTAAAGCGGCTCGTATCCAAAAAGCGCAAGGGCGAAACTTCCGCCGAAGAACAGGACGGTGAGGGGCAAGCAGAAGAAAAATAATTTTTTCAGCTCCCGCCAACGGGTGATAAACTTCGCAATACTGTGTTGCGCTCCGTTTGCCTGCGGGTCACGTACGTCTATGTACGCTCCCCTTGTCAATGCTCGCGCGCCTTGTCTTGCTCGTTTCTGACCCGTTGCAATGCAATCGCGGATATACGTCGCATAACTTTGTTGCGCTTCGCTTGTCTGCGGGTCACGTACGTCTGTGTACGCTCCCCTTGTCAATGCTCGCGCGCCTCGTTCTGCTCGTATCTGCGCGCTTGCAAATTTCATAAGGGCGGCCATTTCCGTGGCTTCTTCCCCTTGGGGGGAAGCTCCCGCGTAGCGGGTGATGGGAGGGGATTGTCACATTAAATTTAACAAATAAATAACATTTTTCCTTTTTATTTTGTCCCGCCCACCCCCCCAATATTGTAAAAAATATATGGGAACGTCTACCGCAATTTTTAAAATAATTGGCACGCCAATTACTTCGTGTCATTTCGAGCCGAAGGGAGATGCGCTTGCGCGCGACCGAGCGAGAGTTCTCACACGGCGTAAGGACAACGCCGTGTGAGAACTCTCGC
>CANRJO010000043.1 GCA_947630965.1 uncultured Alphaproteobacteria bacterium | reverse complement strand
TAAAGTGCCCATCTTCACAACTCCTTTAAGTATGTAACCTCAAAGGCATAAATAGTGGCAGAAATCAGATTTTCAACAGCGTTTAACGTCTGTCAAACAATTTTTCAATGTCGGTAAGGCGTAGTTTGACATAAGTTGGGCGCCCGTGGTTGCACTGACCGGAATGCTCTGTTTTTTCCATATCTCGCAACAAACGGTTCATCTCATCTAGGTTGAGCGCGCGCCCTGCCCTGACCGAGCCATGGCAAGCCATGGTAGCGCAAATGTGGTGAAGCTTATCGGTTAAGGAAAGCGCTGTTCCCCATTCGGCAATTTCGGCAGCTAAATCTTGAATCAGCTTTTTAACATCCGTATCGGCAATTAAAGCGGGCACTTCACGCACCAACACCGCCGAAACACCAAACGCCTCCAGTTTTAAGCCGAGCTTGGCAAAATTTTCCGCTTGTGATAAAATATGCTCCTTTTCCGATGCTGAAAGATCCACCACTTCAGGGATTAAAAGCATTTGCGAAACTGCCTGTTTGCCGTTTAACAAGCCCTCTTTCAGTTTTTCCATGGTAATGCGTTCATGCGCGGCATGCTGATCAATTAAGATAATACCGTCTTCTGCCTGCGAAATGATGTAAGTGTTATGAAACTGCGCTTTTGCCAACCCTAAAGGACCAACTTCCTGCGGTTGCGCCGTTGGCTCGGGTGTTGGCGGGTTTTGAGTCCGAATGGAATAAAGCGCGTCCATTTGTGGTAAGTCTGCCTCCATACGGCGCGGTGGTACGCGGCTTGGCATGGGCTTCATGAAAGAATGCGGGCGCATTTGTGAAACAGGCTCGGCAAAGGAAAGCGGCATTTCCGGCTTTTGGGTTATCTCTTCTAGATGAATGGTTTCAGCTGCCTGCTTATCGCCAAACGAAAGCGCTTGTCTGATAGCGCCGACCAAAAGCCCGCGGACTTTAGCACTATCAAAAAAGCGTACCTCCGCTTTTGCCGGATGCACGTTCACATCTACATAGGCGGGATCAATATCAATAAACAAAGCGCACATTGGGTAACGGTTTGATGCCAAAACATCCTGATAGGCTCCTTTAAGCGCGCCTAAAAGCATTTTATCGCGCACGGGACGCGAATTCACAAATAAATATTGCGCCAACGAATTCGCTTTATTTAACGTGGGCAAACTGATGTAACCGCTAATACGAACATCCTCGCGCGAAACATCTATTTGAAGTGAATTTTGCGCAAATTCGGCTCCCATTGCCTCGCTCAAGCGTTTTAGCCTTGCTTCAAAAAGCTCGCCTTGGCATGTATCAAACCGAACGCGCTTGCGTCCTTCGCTTTCCAAAGAAAAGGAAATTTGCGGGTTCGCCATGGCAATGCGGTTTATCACATCTATGCAGGCAGCGGCCTCAGATGTATCCGCTTTTAAAAACTTCAGTCTTGCCGGCGTTGCAAAAAACAGATCGCGCACTTCCATACGCGTGCCTTTGGCATGTGCGGCAGGCGAAACTTCCGAAACTTTGCCGCCGTTGACTTCAATCTGCCAAGCTTCATCAGCGCCTTTTTCGCGGCTGATGATTAACAGGCGACTGACAGAACCGATGGAAGGCAATGCCTCGCCCCGAAAACCAAGATGTTTGATGTTAAAAAGATTATCATCGGGCAACTTTGAGGTGGCATGCCTTTTGACTGCCAACTTTAAGTCATCTGGGCTCATGCCTTTGCCGTTATCGGTGACCGTTATCAGGCTTTTGCCGCCGTCCGTTAAGCTGACGGCAATTTCATCTGCGCCCGCATCAATCGCATTTTCAACGAGTTCTTTCACAACAGATGCCGGACGCTCCACAACCTCGCCGGCGGCGATCTGATTGATGAGATTCTCAGGTAAAATGCGAATGGGCATCATTATCTCCTTAAGCTTTTGACTTCCTTAATGAGTGCCATGGTAGAGCTATCGTGCTTGGCGTTTAAGACTTTGCCTTGAAGCTCAGGCAAAATATTTAAGGCAAGCTGTTTGCCTAACTCCACACCCATTTGATCAAACGAGTTGATGTTCCAGATGATGCCCTGCACAAAAACTTTGTGTTCGTATAGCGCAATCAGTTGCCCCAAAGCAAACGGGTCTATCTTCTTAAATAACAATGTGTTAGAGGGTCTATTTCCCGTAAAGCTTTTATATTTTTTCAAGGCGTCCACTTCTTTTTTGGATTTGCCCGCCTTGCGCAACTCTTCCGCCGCCTCGGCAATGGTTTTGCCTTTCATTAAGGCCTCGCCTTGCGCCAAAACATTGGAAAGCAAAATGCTGTGATGTTCCCCTATTTCATTATGCGAGATTGCCGGCACAACAAAATCTACAGGTACGGGCTCTGTGCCTTGGTGCAAAAGTTGGAAGAAGGAGTGCTGCACGTTTGTGCCTGCTCCACCGAACAAAACCGGGCCTGTGGCGCATTTGACAAAGTTGTTTTCCTTATCCACTGATTTCCCGTTGCTTTCCATATCTAGCTGTTGCAAATAAGACGGCAAATATTGCAAATATTGGTCGTAAGGGATGACCGCATAACGGTGAATGTTGTAAAAATTATTATACCACACGCCCAACAGCGCCAAAATCAAAGGCATATTGCTCTCGGGCGCGGCTTTCCTGAAATGCTCGTCCATATCAAAAGCGCCGTCCAAAAGCTTTTCAAAGTTTTCAAAACCAACGGCAATGCACACAATCAGCCCAATTGCCGACCAGACGGAATAACGCCCGCCAACAAAATCCCAAAATTCAAACATATTCTCTGGATTAATGCCAAATTTTTTGACTTCCGTTTTGTTGGTGGAAAGTGCCACAAAATGCTTGGCAACTGCATGTTCGCCTAAAGAATCTATCAGCCATTTGCGGCAGGTTTTGGCGTTTGTTAAGGTTTCAATGGTCGTGAACGTTTTAGATGCCACAATAAAGAGCGTGGTCTCAGGGTTAAGACCACCCAAAACTTCGGCGCAGGCTGTGCCGTCAATGTTTGAGATGAAATGGCAGCGAATGCCTTTTGCCCAATATTTCTTCAAAGCCTCGCACACCATGAAAGGCCCCAAATCAGACCCGCCAATGCCGATGTTGACAATATCGGTTAATTTCTTGCCCGTGGCACCTTTGAATTTGCCCAAGCGCACCGCCTCGGAAAAGTTTTTCATCTTGTTTAAAACTTCGCGGATTTGCGGCATAACGTCTTTACCGTCCGAGAATATTTGACTTTTTCCTCGGTTTCTTAAGGCAATGTGCAAAACAGAACGATTTTCGGTAAAGTTGATTTCTTTGCCTTCAAACATATCTTTTATTTTTTGCGCCACACCACGCTCTTTGGCTAAGCCTAAGAGCGCCGACATCACTTTATCATCTATGCAGTTTTTAGAATAATCCAGTGTTAAACCATTTTGGTGCAGTGTATATTTTTGCGCACGTTTTTTATCTGCGGCAAACAAAGCACGCATTTCAACTTTTTTCATGCGTTTATATTCTTGCTCTAGCTTTTTCCAAGCTTTTGATTTGTTACTCTTTAGTCCGAACATTTTTTACTCCTTATTCCCGATACTGATTTGAAAAGGCATATTCTTAAAATAGGTTTTAGCGGCACGGCGAACATCTTCTAAGCGCACATTCTTGATATAAGTGTTGCGCTTTTGCAGAAAGTCTACCCCTAGATTGTATTTCTGCATGCCCAAAAGCATTTCCGCCAGTCCATCCACCGAGGAAAAGCGCAAATTATATGATGCCAAAAGATAATCACGCGCGGCATCAAACTCTTTTTGAGAAGGACCCTCTTTGGCAAACTTTTGCCATTCGTCCTCAAAAATTTGCGTGGCTTTTTCAGCATTTTCAGGCGTGGCGGAAAAATATCCCATGATCAGCGGCGTATTGTCGTCTGTGGAAAGATATGTTCCGATGCCATAGGTCAAACCCTCATTTTCACGCGCCTTTAAGGACAAGCGCGATGTTAACCCCGAGCCGCCCAAAATGTGATTCGCCATGTAAAGCGGGTAAAAATCAGGTGTTGTTCTTTCCACACCTAAAGTCGCCATGCGCACCGAGGTTTGCGCCGACTCCCGCGTAAGATGCACCGGTGGTTGCTCAAGATGAAGCTCCGGCTTGGGTAAGGGCTTGGAATGTGACACTTTGGGCAAGGCAGCAAATACATTTTCCAACAGCGCTTTGGTTTCTTCCGCCGTAATATCGCCCGCCACAGCAATAATCAGGTTATCTTGTGCCAAATTATCTTTCAAAAAGCTTTTTACGGCATCAGCATTCAGATTTATAATATCATTCGCACGCCCAAGCGGATTACGCCCATAAGGATGGTCGCCGTATAAGGCTTTAAGAAACGCAAGCGCCAACTCGCCTTCCGGATTTTCTTTTTGGCGTTTGTGCGCCACTAAAAGTTGCGCTTTGGTGACTTTTAAGTCCGCTGAGGCTAATTTGGGCGAGGTTAAGGCGTCTTTCAAAAGCGCAAATGCTGTTTCTTTACTTGCGGTGGGCGTGGTTAAGGCTCCCGAGAAATCGTCCCGACCGGCTGAAAACGACATGCCGATGCCGTGACGTTCTAGCATTTCCTGAAACGCAAAACGATTGTTTTTTCCGGCGCCTAATGTGAGCATCTCAGCGCTTAAAACCGCGCGCCCTTCCTGCCCTTTTGGATCATAAGCCCGACCTGTGCCTTGAAACATAAAGCGAAGGCTGATGATCGGCACTGTATGATCTTCCAAAAGCCACGCCGTTAGCCCTTTTGTTTCTACAACCTCCGGCACAAGATCAAACGTTTTTTCTTTTAAGATTGAATTTTGCACAATCTTTTGCGTATCAAGGCGCCCAAAAGGATTGTTTTCCAAGCCCCAATAAAGCGCCGCGCCGCATAAAACAATCAGAAGCGTTTTTGCCAAAAGATGATGCGATTTCCGCCGATGAAACTTATTTTTCCGCATGTTTATCTCCCGCCAATAAGATGCCGAGCCCCACTTTTTCCGATGTTTTCAACTTTTCCATCGCCGCTTTCATATCGCTGAGGTCCACGTCGCGAATATTTTGCTCATAGTTCTCAATTTCATCCGCAGACATGCCCAAAGCCGCCATGGAGCCTACCAACATCGCCGTTTCCTCGGGATTATCACGCACATAAACAAGTCCCGCGAGCATTTTTATTTTCTCATTTTCCAAAGCTTTGGCATCAAACTTTTGAAAAGCTTCAACAAGTGTTTTATCGATTAACGCCTCGGCTTTTTCGGCATCGGCATTATCATAAAGCAAGGCGTTGATTGTGAAAACATTGCCCGCGGTTGCCAAAGCATCGTACGAGGCGCCTGCTCCTGCCATTTTGCCCGTTAAAACAAGCGTGCGGTTCAAGAAAGAATTGTCCCCCTCGCCTAAATAGGACGCCAAAATCATCAACGCATAAGCTGTCTTTGGATCCTCGTGAAGCGAAGGCACCAGATATTGCTTGACGAGTTGCGGTGCCGAAATTTCCTTTTTTGTTTGTGTAAGCTTGAAATTTGAGCTGCCGTCAGCCGATGCAGACACATTTTCCACCGTCTGATGATTCGGGCGGTTTGCCACAGTGCTGTAATATTTCTGTACAAGCGTTTTGGCGGTTGGTAAGTCAATATCGCCTGCCAAAACCAAAACGGCGTTTTGAGGTGTGTAAAAAGCTTTATAAAAGGCATAGACATCCTCCGCCGTGAGGTTTTTGATTTCCGTTTCCGTGCCTGTGACAGGCTTGCCGTAAGGGTGGTTATTCCAGAAAATTTTGTTAAAATCTTCCGAAAAACGCGCTTTCGGATTGTTTGAAACGCGCTGTTCACGCTCTTCAAAAACAATTTGGCGCTCTTTTTCAAACGCTTTTTTGCTGAAATTTAAGTTTTCCATCCGGTCGGCTTCCAGAGCCATGGCAAGCTCCAAGCGCGAGACATCCACCAACTGATGATAACCGGTTAAATCGCGCGTGGTGAAAGCGTTATCTTCCGCGCCGTTTTGAGCCATGATGTCATTATACGAAGAATCAGGCACTTTTTTGGTGCCACGAAACATCAGGTGTTCCAAAAGGTGCGCCACGCCACCTTTATTTAGAGGCTCGTCCTTGGCGCCCGTTTTATAAAGCAGTAACTGTTTGACAATCGGCGCACGATGATTTTCAACCACAAACACTTGCAGGCCGTTTTCAAGCTGAAATTCTTGCAAGTCAAACAAAGCCGCCTCAGCCGAATAGCACGAAAAAAACGCCGAAAAAACAATAAATTTAATTATTCTCTTCATCTTTTACCTTAATTCGGAAGTTCGTCTGCGTGCGGTGGAATGTCTAAAGGTCTTTCCGCCCCATCCGGCAATTCAGGCTCCAAAGATTTTAAGGAAGTGGCGCATGCTGCCAAGAGCAAGCAAAAGCTTATCAGCCAAAGTTTTTTCATTTTTTATCTCCTTTCTTTTTTTCAAAAGTTAATATATTTTGAAAAATCAGTAGAAAAACGCCAACGCAAATAAAGCTATCCGCCAAATTAAACGCCGGCCAATGCCATTTTTGATAATAAAAGTCCAGAAAGTCCAACACCGCGCCAAACCGGAGGCGATCCACCACATTGCCGAGCGCACCGCCGATGATGAGCCCTAAAGATGCTTGCGCGAGACCGTTTTTCTCATGTTTTAACCAGTAAAGAAGCCAACCGACAACCACGAGCGCAAACAGCACCAAAACAAGCGTTTTTGCAAAGCCACCCTCTGAAAACATGGAAAAGCTTACGCCCGTGTTCCAGGCTTTGACTATGTTGAAAAAGCCGCCGAACGACCACCCTTGAAAGCCGTTTTCAAACAGGTGCGCTATGCCCCATTTGCTTAATTGATCCAAGACCAAAGCCACGCAAGCGAATATCAGACCTTTTTTCAAGACACATCTCCTCTTTTATCGCATCATTATAAAGCTTTTTTATTTTGAAAAAAGCCCCAACACTAAACAATATACAGTTTTTTATCAAAACATGCCTTTTTTGCGGAAATAGATGATGGCAAAGATTGTGGCAAGAGCAGAAAGCGCAATCACAATCAAAAAGCCCAAGGGGTTGCCCGCGCCGGGAACAGGTACATTCATGCCCCAAAAGCTTGCAAGCATGGTGGGGATGGATAAGATGATCGTAATCGCTGCCAAAAATTTCATGACCAAATTGAGGTTGTTATTGATGATGGAAGCAAAGCCGTCCATCATACCTTCCAAAATGGAGCGGTGCATATCCACCATTTCGATGGCCTGTTTGTTTTCAACAATCACATCTTCCAAAATATCGGTATCGTCTTGTGTAAATTTCACGAGTTTGGCGAACCCCGGCGCGTTAACCATGCGCAAGATTTTTAAGAGTACGAGGTGATTATCTTTCAGCGCCGTTGTAAAATAAACGAGCGACTTTTGAATTTCAATGAGCTTAAAGAGCGCCTTATTTTGCGTGGTTTGGCGCAAAGAATCTTCAATTTCTTCCGTTTTTTGATTAATAATCGCCAAATATTTGAGGTAAAACTGCGTGCATTTGCTTAAGATGCTTAACAGAAAGCGCTCGCGGTCACGCGTATCAAACGTTTTGGTGGTATTTTTGTTAAAGGCGCTTAAAATGCGGTTATCGCGCGAACAAATGGTGATGAAGTTATTTTTAGTGAAGAACAAACCACAAGGTAACGTATCAAACTTGCCGTTATCATCTAACAGCGGCAGATTGATAATGAGGGATAAAACGCCGTCTTCTAGCTCCACGCGCGAGCGCTCGTCCAGGTCTAGGGCGTTTTGGAGCATATCATCTTCAAGGTGAAGCTGATGCGAAACCTGCGCGATTTCTTCCGCGTCAGGGTTGATCATATTATACCAGGAATATGGCACGACTTTGTTTTTCTTGAGTTTGTTCAATTTGCCGCCATCTTCCGATTTATATATTCTTAACATGGCAGCCCTCCTTTAAAAAACAAAATTCACAGAAAAGCCTAGATGGTGCGACCGAAAGGACTTGAACCTTCATGAACTTAGTTCATAACGACCTCAACGTTACGCGTCTACCAATTTCGCCACGGTCGCACTTTTTTCAGACACGCTACAAATATTCTATTTCAAAAAAAGAATCAAGCATTTTTTTGCATTCGGTTAAAAAAATATTGAAATTTCTAAAATCTGCCATATAATTTGCGTTGAAAATTTTATTATTCATATACGCTTATGGGAAATTATTTTTCTTCTGTAGAACTGAAGTTTTTGTTTTATGCCTTGCCTTTCGGCATTGCTTTTATTGGTTGTGATCTGCTTTCAGGGCTAATTATCGGCGAACGAGCCTATCCTTTGCGGGGGCTTATCGGTATTGTGAGTTTGTTCTTTTTTCTTTGGGGGTTTCTGCGGGTTAAATATCGTGATGAAATCTTTGACCGCACTGCCAAGGTTTCTAAGCTGATAGACTTACTTGCCTACATCGCTTATTTTCAGTTTGTGGCGTTTCTTCTTTACAATGCTTATCGCTTCATGTATTAGCAGATTTGCGCGCCATTTATTAAAAAAACCGCTCTTCAGAGCGGTTTTTTTTGTGTTTCTTGTGAAAGTCGGATTACTTCACTTCTTCATAATCCGCGTCCACAACTTTGTCATCGCCTTGCGGTTTTTGTTCTCCGCCTTGAGAAGCACCTTGCGCCTGACCTGTGGCACCGGCAGCTGCCGAATCGGCGCCTTGGGCTTTATACATCGCCTCACCGAGTTTTAAGGAT
Source organism: uncultured Alphaproteobacteria bacterium (assembly GCA_947630965.1). GTDB lineage: Bacteria > Pseudomonadota > Alphaproteobacteria > RF32 > CAG-239 > CANPYS01. The sequence goes on along the minus strand of CANRJO010000043.1, from coordinate 1,768 downwards.
GCTTGCATCAAAGCATCGGATTTCTCCTTAATCGCCGCTGTGTCAGTGCCTTCCAAAGCCGTCTTTAAGGCGCTGATTGCGTCTTCAATGGCGGTTTTATCCGCCGCACTGATTTTATCGGCGTTTTCTTTTAAGGTTTTTTCAGTAGAATGCATTAAGGCCTCGGCCTGATTGCGTGTTTCTACTTCTTCTTTTTTCTTTTTATCAGCTTCGGCGTTGGCTTCCGCGTCTTTGACCATTTTTTCAATATCGGCCTCAGACAAACCACCCGACGCCTGAATGCGAATCGCCTGCTCTTTGCCGGTGGCTTTATCTTTGGCAGAAACATTCACAATGCCGTTGGCGTCAATATCAAAGGTCACCTCAATTTGTGGCATACCGCGTGGCGCCGGCGGAATGCCGACCAAATCAAACTGGCCTAAGAGCTTGTTGTTAGCGGCAATTTCACGTTCGCCTTGGAAAACACGAATCGTCACGGCTGTTTGGCCATCTTCAGCGGTTGAAAACACTTGAGATTTGCGTGTTGGAATGGTGGTGTTGCGGTCAATCAAGCGCGTAAAGACACCGCCTAAAGTTTCAATACCCAACGAAAGCGGCGTGACGTCTAAGAGCAAAACATCTTTGACATCGCCCATCAACACGCCGCCCTGAATAGCGGCACCGACGGCAACAACTTCATCCGGGTTCACGCCTTTATGCGGCTCTTTACCGAAAATTTCTTTCACTTTTTCCTGAACTTTCGGCATACGTGTCATACCGCCAACCAAAATGACTTCCGAGATGTCAGACGCTTTCAAGCCTGCGTCCGCCAAAGCCTTTTGGCAAGGCGCGACTGTGCGGTCAATCAAATCTTCAACCAAAGATTCGAGTTTGGCGCGTGTGAGCTTGATGTTGAGGTGTTTCGGACCTGTCTGATCCGCTGTGATAAACGGCAAATTCACATCGGTTTGTGTGGCAGAAGAAAGCTCAATTTTTGCCTTTTCAGCGGCTTCTTTCAAGCGTTGGAGTGCCAAGCGGTCATTTTTCAGATCAATGCCGGATTCTTTTTTGAACTCATCAGCTAAATAATTCACGATACGTTGGTCAAAGTCTTCACCACCTAAGAAAGTATCGCCGTTGGTGGACTTGACCTCAAACACGCCGTCGCCGATTTCCAAAATGGAAATATCAAATGTACCACCGCCAAGGTCATAAACAGCAATTGTGCCGGAGGCTTTTTTATCCATACCATAAGCCAAAGCCGCGGCGGTCGGCTCGTTGATGATGCGCAACACGTCTAAGCCTGCAATTTTGCCGGCGTCTTTTGTTGCCTGACGTTGAGAATCGTTAAAATATGCCGGCACAGTAATCACGGCTTTTTCAATTTTTTCGCCAAGATAAGCTTCGGCGTATTCCTTAATTTTTTGCAAAACAATGGCGGAAACCTGTGACGGCGCGTATTTTTGCCCTTTCACTTCCACCCAAGCATCGCCGTTATCGCCTTCAATGATTTTGAAAGGCGCGGTTGCTTTATCTTTGCGGACTTCATCCGAATCGTAACGACGACCGATTAAGCGTTTAATGGCAAAGAGCGTGTTTTCGGGGTTTGTGACCGCCTGACGCTTTGCCGCCGCACCAACCAAACGTTCGGCATCGGTAAATGCCACCATAGACGGGGTTGTGCGCGCGCCCTCAGAGTTTTCCAAAACCTTCGCTTCTTTGCCTTCCATCACGGCAAAGCAAGAGTTTGTTGTGCCAAGGTCAATACCAATTACTTTATTGCTCATTT
>CANRJO010000042.1 GCA_947630965.1 uncultured Alphaproteobacteria bacterium | reverse complement strand
GGATTCGAACCATCGTAGACGAAAGTCGACGGATTTACAGTCCGTTGCATTTGACCGCTCTGCCACCCCTCCGTTTTAAGTAAGACGGGAAAAGAACAAATCTTTTTTGCCTTCTTCAAAGCAAATAACCTTATTTTTTTGCCGTTGTCAATATTTTTTTTTAAAAATATGCAGGGGCGAGGTGCCCCTGTTATTATTTTCTTGTCCAAGTGGTTTTATAATGCATGGTGGTTGGAATCCATGTTTTGACGCCGTTAATCTCAAAAAACGTGTCAGATAAATCAATGTCGCCACGGCAATAAGCACTTCCGCTTTTCCCGATAAATAAATTACCTTTTACGATAATCGCCTTTTCAGTAATGATTGTGCCCACATCTGTAAAGCCTTCGTCTTCTTTTTTGCATCGAAGGGTATAAGTTTCATTTCCATCATAAACCCATTCCACAGTATAATTAACGCCATTTTCCAATGTGAAGTCGGACACAATATTACCAAAAGATGTTCCGCTACTGCAGATGCCGCTATCAAGCTTGTGCGAGCTTTGCGTTGAAATATACATACCGTATTTATAGTCAGACGGAGCAAGGAAATATTGCGTTACTGTAGTTGCATTATAATTAAATTTTACACGCATTCTCCATGGCGTATTGTTAGGTAAGCTTGGACAATAGCCCGTATCTAAATAAGAGCTTGAGCTAAAGCCGTTACATGTGCCGTTTCCCTGAACATTGATTGGTGTGCCGACAAACGTGAAATTATCATAAACCGGATAAGGTTCTTCATGATAAGAATAGACATCGTGCTTTGGGATGCTTACTTGTCCAAGATAAAGACCGCCGTCAACATTTTCATCAGGGCTCAAAATATGGGCATTGTTACAATAAAAACAATTTAAGTTAACAGCGGCGCCGGTATCTTCATAATGATAAAGTGCGCCTTTCAAATTTTCCTTAACTTCTGTAATCATATTATAGTACCAAAAATCATCGCCATCGAGCCAAATTTTGAAATTATTGAGATCGAAGTTGCCCGCAAAATAATCATTGGTTGAGTTTTTATTATGGCCTAAATTAAATATATTTTCGGCAAAAATATTAATATTTGAAGTCCATTCTTCATTCCATTCATTGAGCTCAGGCAAAGTATCCAAGGTATAATTGCCATCATCTTCTAGAAAATAGCCTGTAAATGTTTCGTTGGCATAATTAACGCAAAACCAATAAGTTGTGCTTGATTTAAGCGTTGTTTTGCCCTCTGTCCACGAACCAGTGTAATATGCAAAACGAGTATTAGATAAGATGTAAAGCCCTCTGGAGGCACTTCCCGCATTACCAAAAAGACAGTTGTTATGAGAAAAAAGACTGCTTTCGGTCGTTACCTTAAAAATCATCTTAAGGGATGAAAATGTCTTAGGAAACGCTCGGCTTATTTGTGCATAAGCTAATTTACTGAATCCGGACAAGACGTTGTTCTCAGATACCCAACATCCGACATTACTGAAATAATAATTTTTTCTTTTTGCTTTGGTATTATGGTATATTTTATCATTATCATAAGGCAGCAATATCCTTGATTCAAAGGGTCCCCATTTATTGTTTGGTAAAACGGAAGGTTGAAAATCAATAGATATTGTGGTTGAAGGGGATTCGTTAAAAGAATATTTCAAATCTTCATAAGGTTTGAGCGAAACATTATACGTTTGTGCAGTATCAAAGCTTTTAATTTCTTCATAATCCCAATAGCCGCGAGCGCGGGCAGAGATCTTTACTGGAAAGCCTTTATAGCAGCTTATAGTTTGTGTTGTCATGATTTAACTCCTTCTGCGGTAATTGTTGCATTGACATCGTTGGTATTTAAGGTTACTGAAATTTTTTCCGGCAATGTTGCCTTGACTTCAATTTTTTTGTGTTCATCAGTTTTACCTGTTGTCAGGGCGGTAACAGTAGATTCATTATAGTTGTAAGGAAAATCGGGAACAGCTTGCCAACTTGTAAAATTATTTTTGAGATTTATGATAACACCGTAATATGAAGATTTGTCACGCAGCTCCAGATTAATTCTTCTTAGATCTTCTGTCACATATTGAGTCTTAGTAACAGATATGCTTTCGGCGCCAACACTCTGTCTAAAGTTTTCGAGAGTGTCTGTAAGGTCTATTTTTTCAACAAACTCCAACTTCGTCCAATTTTCAGGATCAAACCTTAAAATATTTAAAAATGTTTGAGGACCTTCTTGTTTAATGATTGTGAAAGTTCTGTTTAAGGGGTTATAGCCTGCTGCAGTTATTTCTTTTTCAAAGCCGAGACAATTTAAGACCCCCTGATAAAATGTTTTGCCGCTTTCATCAATTTTTAAAACGTAATTATTGCCGTTCTGTTTTTGCATAAAATAGCATGAAGGCGTGAGCGGAAAACGTAAAGCAGCATCGGTATTAATAGATTTACTGTTGGTTTCCTCAAAATAAACAAGTTCTTCTTTTTCCTGAGTCTCATGGTTTAATTTATACAAGTATATACGTTGATTACTGTTATAATAGTAATATAAGACCGCAACGGTATCTTTATAAAACAATAAAGGAATATAAGTATATTGGTAAGGTATTGATTGAAAAACGGTAAAATATTTTTCCATACTTCCAGTTTGCGTATTAAAGTTAAAAATTTCTGCAGAGTATGCTGTTGTAAAGAAAAAATTTTCGCATCCGCTATATTTAATATAGCCGAAGTACGGATTATCCAGTGTACGCAAATTAACGGCATAGAAAAGGTTTGATGGGTTGCCATAAAACAACCAATTATCAAAAAGCAAAGCGCGTTCATAGCAGGATGAAGAGGTTGAGATAAGGTGTGAGAAAGCCGTAATCTTTTTAAATGTTAAATCGTCTTCAATTGTATAAAGCCCTTGAGGTTCATTTGTATTTTCATAAATTATAAATCTATCTTTTAAGATGGGTGAGCATAAAATATTATTTGATTTTGTTCTGTAACATTTTATCTCGGGTGTGGCAGTAAATCTTCTGAGGAGCACTTTTTCGCCTGCTTCGACAGAATCTTTATTCAGCGCATTTTCGGCAAATATAAGTTCACCGCCGCCACTGCCCCCGCCACCGAGGGCGGAATTTGTTTTTCCTTTCATTTTTAAAAATCTCCTATAAAGTTAAAAACAATACATTGATATATTAAAAGCAATAAGAAATCAAGATTTATTTTCATATCTGCGATTAATATATTAATTTCGATAGCTAAATCATATATTTATATATGAAAAATAATTTCGCATCATGTGCATAATTTTATAAAAAATTAAAGCTTTTGGATTACGCTGTTCAAAAGATGGAGAATGTGATGATTAAAGAGATTTTAACCGAAGACGTTAACCCCACAACCCAAGATATAGACTTGATGACGGGCGTTGAAATTGCCACGCTCATCAATGCCGAGGATCAAAAAATAGCGCTTGCCATTCAGGCACAGCTCAAGCCCATTGGTAAAGCCATAGAGCTGATTGCAAAGTCTTTTTTAGAAGGCGGTCGCTTGGCATATTTTGGTGCCGGCACAAGCGGGCGCTTAGGTGTTTTGGACGCTTCCGAATGTTGGCCGACTTTTGGCGTGCCGCATGGTATGGTCGAGGGTTTTATTGCCGGTGGTGATAAGGCGTTGCGGTTTTCCATTGAAAATTCGGAAGATAGTGCCGAACTTGCGCTTGCTGATTTGAAAAAATTTAACCCTCAAAAAGAAGATGTTGTGGTTGGCATTTCCGCCTCCGGCAATCCGCGTTATGTTTTAAAGGTTTTAGAAGAGGCGCAAAAGAAAGGTTGCAAGACCATTGGCATCACCTCCAACCCTGAGGCAAAGCTTAAAAAATTTGCCGATATTTTTATTTGCACGCTTGTCGGTCCTGAAGTCATCACGGGTTCCACGCGCATGAAGTCAGGCACGGCGCAGAAAATGGTTTTAAACATGCTTTCAACAGGCGCCATGATTCGCATTGGGAAAACGTATCATAATGACATGATTGACATGCGCATGGAAAATGAAAAGCTTACGGACCGCGGCTGTCGCATTGTTTCTAAAATCACGGGTGTTTCGTATGCCGAGGCTCAAAAGTGCCTTGCCGCGTGCAAAAACATCAAAACGGCATGCGTTATGCTTAAAAAGAATTGCACGCAAAAAGAGGCGGAAAAGCTTTTAGCAAAAGCGGACGGCATTTTAAGAAAGGTCATTTCATGAAAAAGCAATTTGAATCCAAAAACACCAAATCAGCGCTCGTTTTATACGGGCGTCATGCTGTGGAAGCGGCGCTTCAAAATCCGCGGCGCATCATTGAAAAATTGGTTTGCACGGCGGAAAATGCGGCAAAATATCGCAAAGAATATCCTAATCTTCATATTGTGACGGCGGAGAAGAAAGAAATTGACCGCTTACTGCCTTTTGAGGCAGTACATCAGGGCTTGGCACTTTTTTGCAAGCCTTTGCCTGACATCACGCTTGACGAACTTTGCGCGAAAGTTAAAAATGAAACTCAAGCCACCATTTTGGTTTTAGACCAAGTGACGGATCCACAAAACATTGGTGCCATTGTGCGCTCCTGCGCGGCGTTTGGTGCGGCAGGGCTTGTGGTGCAGGATAAAAACGCACCGCTTGAAAGCGGCGCCATGGCAAAAGCGGCGGCGGGCACGTTAGAGTTGGTTCCGATTGTGCGCGCAACAAATTTATCCCGCGCCTTGGAAATTTTGAAAAAAAACGGCTTTTGGGTGGCGGGTATGGACGGCTATGCCAAAAGTGGTCCCGAATGCTTGGATAAAAACGGCAAATGGGCAGTTGTGATGGGCAGCGAAGGTTCAGGCATGCGCCGGCTTGTGGAAGAAAATTGCGATGTCACGGTGCGCCTGCCAATAAATAAAAAGGTGGAAAGTCTTAATGTTTCAACCGCGGCGGCGATTGTGCTATATGAATTAAGAAAAAACAGCTAAAAAAATAACCCCGCACATGATAAACGCGCGGGGTTTTCTTTTTCAAAAACGCAATTAAGCAACGTATTTTTTCAAAATCAAGCTTGAGTTTGTGCCACCAAACCCGAATGAGTTAGACATCGCAGCTTTAATCTCGCGTTTTTTAGCTTTAAGGGGCACCAAATCCATATCGGCAACCTCATCTTCCACTTCTTCCAAGTTCAGCGTTGGCGGGCAGATTTGATCACGCAGCGCCAAAGTGGTATAAACCGCCTCAACCGCGCCGGCAGCGCCCAATAAATGCCCGATAGCAGATTTTGTGGATGACATGGAAACATTTTTGATTTTATCGCCAAACAGACGTTTCACGGCCAAAGCCTCGCCGACATCGCCTGCCGGTGTTGATGTGCCATGCGCGTTGATATAGTTGATGTCATCAAGTGCCACACCATTTTGCGCAGCCTTTTCAACCGCCATTTTCATCGCGCGATACGCCCCATCGCCCGAAGGCGCGGTAATGTGGTAAGCATCGCCCGAAAGACCGTAACCAACCACTTCGGCATAAATTCTAGCGCCGCGGGCTTTGGCATGCTCCAATTCTTCCAACACCACGGCGCCCGAGCCTTCACCCATCACAAAGCCGCTACGATGTTTATCCCAAGGGCGCGAGGCCTTTTCCGGCGTGTCATTAAATTCTGCCGTAATCGCTTTCATACGGGCAAACCCGCACAAGCCCAAAACATTCACAGCCGATTCTGCGCCGCCGGCAACCATAGCATCGGCATCACCCATCGCAATCATGCGGGCGGCATCGCCAATAGCGTGCGTACCTGTTGAGCACGCGGTCACACAAGCGTGATTGGGGCCTTTTAAGCCGAACATAATGGAAAGATTGCCTGAAATCAGGTTAATCAGAGAAGCCGGAATAAAAAACGGCGAAATCCGCTTAATGCCTGTTTCGTGAAAGGCGAGCGAATTTTCATAAATCGTTTCCAACCCGCCGATTCCGGAGCCAATCATCACCCCGAACCGATATTTTTCTTCTTCCGTTTGGGGAATATAGCCGCTATCACGGATAGCATCTGACCCGGCGGCAAGTCCGTAAAGAATAAACTTATCGTTTTTCTTTTGATCTTTAGGTGGTAAAACGCTGTCGGGGTCAAATTCGCCTTCGCCGGTGCCCCAAGGCACGCGCCCTGCAATGCGCACCGGAATATCTTTAAGGTCGATATCTTCAATTTTGCGTATACCGGAATCCCCGTTTAAGAGTCTTTTCCAGTTATGCTCAACGCCACGTCCCAAAGGCGAGATAACGCCCAAACCCGTAATAACAACTCTTCTCATTTCAAAACCCTTTTACAATCAGCATAATGAAGAAAAAACTCGCCTGATAGCAGCGAGTTCTCTCACTTCATTTAAGCCACAAGACTTACGCATTCTTTGAAAGGTAGTCAATAGCATCTTTCACGGTCAGAATTTTTTCAGCGGCGTCATCAGGAATTTCACAGCCGAATTCTTCTTCAAATGCCATAACCAACTCAACGGTATCCAAGCTGTCAGCACCTAAATCATCAATAAAGCTTGCGTTTTCGGTAACTTTAGATTCTTCAACGCCAAGGTGCTCAGCAACGATCTTTTTAACGCGATTTGCGGTATCAGTCATGTATTTAAACCTCAAAAAAATTAAAACAAAATTCAGGCTGATTAAAGCCTTGTTTTGAGAACTACACAATTTTGAGCTCTTTGACAAGCATTTTTTTAAAATTGCCCCTAGAAAAAGAGTTTATATTTTTATAACACTTTGATTATATGTATTTTTATCTTTCAAATAATTCGTTATAAAAGGTGTATAAAACGAATTGTTTTTACAAAAACAAGGCTTATATCTTGAGAAAAACGTGAGAAAAGGGGGAAATTTTATGAAAATCGGGATTATTGGCGCGGGTTTTGTAGGCAGTGCCACGGCTTTTGCGCTTGTGATGCGCGGAGTGGCGCGGGAAGTAATTTTGATTGATACAAACACTGCCAAAGCCAAGGCGGAGGCTTTAGACATAACGCATGCCACCACTTTTGCTTATGCAAGCAAGGTTTATGCCGGCACTTATGAAGATTTAAAGGGCGCGGATGTCATTATCATCACGGCAGGTGCCAATCAGCGCCCTGGAGAAACGCGGATTGATTTAATGTCGCGCAACACCGCCATTTTTCAAAGCATTGTCTCGCAAGCTGTTACCGCCGCGCCAAACGCCTTTTTGCTGGTGGCAACAAACCCTGTGGATATTATGACCTCGCTCACGCTCAAGCTTTCAAAACTGCCGAAAAATCGGGTTTTTGGCAGTGGCACGGTTTTAGATACATCACGCTTTAGAACGCTTTTGGGCGAGCATTTTGGCATTTCTGCAAAGTCTATTCACGCGCATGTTTTGGGCGAGCACGGCGATAGCGAGGTTTTAGCCTGGTCAAATGCCGATGCCGGCACACTCCCGATTGAGCAGATTGCCAAAGAGTTTGACCGCCCGATAACCGCTGAAATCAAAGCTCTGATTGATGATAAAGTCCGCAACGCCGCGTATCAGATCATTGAGGGCAAAGGCGCCACCTGTTATGGCATTGCGGGCGGTTTAACGCGCATTTGTCAGGCGATAGGTACCAATGAAAACGCCATTTTGACGGTTTCAAGCTTTCATGAAGATGTTGAGGGCGTGAAGAATGTGTGCTTATCACTACCCTCCATTATAAATAAGGACGGCGTATCTCGTGTTTTGTACCCACCTCTAGACGAGGAAGAGCGTGCCTTACTGCGCGTCAGCGCCCAAAAGCTAAAAGACTACGCCGAAAGCTTTTAAAACTGCAGACTTGCACGGACATAGGTGTTAGTGTCCTTTTTAGATTTCCTGTAACGGTTACCAGTAACTATGGCTAACATCCACGAGAAGCTATTATCGTTCTCAGACGACGACCAATAGTTGCCGTTTAACGTTTTCGCTGTTACACCTTTGCTTGCCAAGGTTCGAAGCGCGATGTTGACCCTGTCTTTCGTTTTACCATTACCACCCGTAGTGGTGTTGTCACAACCAGCAACTTGTGGATAATTATATCCGTATAAGTCCATCAGCTCACCCAACGTCGGTAAGTACCAATGACCGGCACCAACTTTTGGATCGTTTTCTAAATCCATATCTGGATAAAATGCCTTTGCTGCAGGCGCTGCATACTGCAAGCTAGTCTCTCCTACAGTTTTCACTATAAGATCCGTGTAGTCCTTACCACCTGACCAAAACTCGTTGTTATGATCCCCTGTCTTAGCCGTACTTGCATAACCAGTATTACAATCCCAATTCTTCAAACCAGGAATGTCCGTACCATAATTACCCCACTGGAAGGTTGAGGAAGAAGTGCTATAAGGATTCTTAGGATCAAACTGACCATCTGAACCTTTACTCAAGTTATGCAAATTAATCACTTTGCCATGCTGTCCGTCTTCTGTAACCCAATAAACAACGCCAACAGGTTTTGGAGAAGAACCTTGGGTGTAGGCATATGCTTTGCCACAGTTGCCATCTGCATAATAAACATCACCAACTTGACAACCCTTAACACACTCTGTGCCTGCCTCATTTATGACATATCCGTCTTCACATTCAAAATCTGTATATTTTGTTTCGCCACTTGAAGTAGTACATTTTGTACCGATTGTGTGTGCAGGTAGTATAGAAAACGCAGTGCTTGGACAACCAAACTCAAGACTCACCCGAACAAAGAGGTCAGAGTCCTTAGAGAAGGAGTTCCGTCTACCGTCGTCCAAGTCGAGTAGCCATGAATTGAAAGAACCGTACTCCATCGACGACCAATAGGAATTTTTTGTGAACGTTTCAGCCGTCACACCCTTATTCTTTAGGGTACTGAGTGTAGCATTTACCGTGTTTTTCGTTGTTCCTTTACGACCTGTTAAGCTCGCAATACAGCCGCTTACTTGTGGATAGTTATATCCGTATAAGTCCATCAATTCACCTAATGTGGGCAAATACCATTGACCTTTACCTACTCTTGAGTCGTTTGCGTCCACAGCAGGTGGATAAAACGTGAGCGCCGCAACTGCCGGATAGCTTAAATCACCAATTAGAGCTCTTGCAATAATTTTTGTGTACGCCTTGCCCTTAGACCAGAAATCTTGGCTATGGTCTTCGGTTTGTGCTACTGTCTCATAATCACAACCCAAATTCTCCACAGGTAGATCCTCTGTATAAGAGCCCCAGTTAAAGCGAGTATAAGTATTATATGGATTTTCAGGATTAAAAGCGGAATCTCTAGATTCTCTGCCTAAGTCATGCAAGTTAATGACTTTACCATATTGACCGTTACTATCTTCCACCCAATAAACCACACCGATTGGTTGGGAAGAAGGAAGTGCACAAGCTTTTGCGTACATGTCTGCAGTGGCGCATGTACCATCAGAGAAGAAAACGCTCCCGACTGCGCAAGGCGATGTTGCAAATTTTACACAATCTTCCTCGCACCCTGTGCCGGCGTCATTTGCGTGATATCCCTCATCACACTCCCATGCTGTGCAAACGGCGGAATTGCCACAACCGACGCATTCGTTGCTGCATGACGCATGTTCTGGAACTTCCACCTTTTCACACGTACTGTTGCAAGTGGCGTAATTGCCATTACAACATGGATCACCAAGTGTGGCGTTGCCTTTGTTGTCATTGTTCCACTTGCAATCAGACTGACAAACACACTGACCGCATTGAGTTTCACCGCTCTTGCCGTTAAAAGTCACAGACCATCCAGAACCTTTAGGTGTGCAATTATCGGTGGTTTGAACGTCTGTACTGAACCCCGTCGGACAAGTCGCTGCCACACATGTGGAACCGCTTTTCTTATAGCCTTCAACGCAATCCCACTCTATGCACACTTCTTTTCCACAACCCGTACAACGCTTTTTGCATTCTCCATGCGCCGGAGGGTTGCTCTCGGCACAATCGCTCTTACAACTCTTATAACGACCATTGCAACATTTCATGCTCAACGAGCCTGTGCCTTTGTTATCATCCGTCCAGGGGCAGTTGTCATTTGTCGCGGTACATTCACATTTATAACATGTGGCATCGCCGTTAAATCGTGTTGTACTTGCCACTTTTTTGGCAAATTCCGTCCCCGGATAACTGCAATCATTGACACTACTGTTGGTGTTATAACCACTCTCGCAATCCCTTGCCGTGCATTTACCGCAAACATTCTCTCCTGAATTGGTGGAAGATTTTTCAAATGTCCAACCTTTATCTTTTGTGGTGCCGCAATTATCAATACTCTTCTTTTCGGTGCTGTATCCATTCGGGCATGTTTTAGGCGTGCATTTACCACACACTTCGTCACCGCTCCAACCGTTTGTGCTCCAGTCCCAACCACTGTCGCCCGCTTTGCCGCAGCTGTTGACATCTTTATATTTTGTATCGTAACCACCCGTGCATGCTTTCTTACTGCAACTGTAACATCTTGTGTCGCCATGATAGTTTGATGTGCCCTGATTCGTCCACCCGGCTCCCTTAGAAGCACCTGTGCCACACTTGCTGACATCTTGATAATCGGTGCTTTCACCTGTCGGACAATCTTTCATGGTGCATTGATAACACTTCTTCTCACCGCTTAAATGACCTGTGTCAGTGCTCGTCTCCCAACCATTTGCAGCACCGGTTCCATTCCCGCATTTGCTCGCTTCCGTTGCCGTACCATTGGCACAAGGCGCCAC
>CANRJO010000041.1 GCA_947630965.1 uncultured Alphaproteobacteria bacterium | reverse complement strand
GAATCCTGCACGGATGATGAGGGGAACACTTATTATACTTCCTGCGGATGTGCTTCTTATGCTTCAGAGATTTTAACCTCAAACATCAACTGTTCTTCCTGTACAGGCCGTTATGACACGGGTGATTGCAGCATTCCGACACATTGTGAGAACGAGGCAAAAGCCGGATATTCTTGTATGTCAGGCAGCATTTCGTGTGATCAATGCCCGTCGGGGTATAATAAAACCTGCTCAACTGGTGTTTCCAAGGGTGTAGGTAAGAAGTGCGGTTATGGTTGTTATAGCACATATTGTTCCTCGGGTTATTATGCCGAATGCTCGGGATGTGATGCTTCATATGATCTTTCTGAAGAAGTTGAAAATGCGAATTGCTCCTCATGTTTAGATGAGGACGGCACGCATTATAATTGCTCATCTTGCGATAGCGGTTACCATTGGGAGAATGGATCCTGTGTGGAAGATGAACAAGAGCCTGATTGCTCAGATTATACCCTTTCGTCACAGCTTGCTAATGCTGATTGTGATAGCTGCACCAGTTCAGGTACAACAACTTATAAATGTACGTGCAAGAGCGGGTATCATGATGAAAACGGCTCCTGTGTGGAAGATGAACAAGATCCTGATTGCTCAGATTACACCCTCTCGTCACAGCTTGCTAATGCTAACTGTGAGAGCTGCACCAGTTCAGGGACGACTACTTATAAATGTACCTGCAAGAGCGGGTATCATGATGAAAACGGCTCCTGTGTGGAAGATGAACAAGAGCCTGATTGCTCCGATTACACCCTCTCGTCACAGCTTGCTAATGCTGATTGTGAGAGCTGCACGAGCTCAGGTAAAACAACGTATAAATGTACGTGCAAGATCGGTTATCATGATGAAGGCGGTCAATGCGTGGAAGATGAGGAAGAGCCTGATTGCTCGGCTTATACCCTTTCGTCAGAGCTTGCTAATGCTAAGTGTGAGAGCTGCACGAGCTCAGGTAAAACAACGTATAAATGCACCTGCAACAGTGGTTACAACCTTAAAGACGGCAAGTGCGATAAGGATTGTACGGGTTATAATCTGACATCTAAGCTTGATAATGCCAACTGTGATACTTGTACCAACTCTTCCGGCAACCACTATAAATGTACCTGCAACAGTGGTTACACCCTTAAAGACGGAAAGTGCGATAAGAATTGTTCGGGTTATGATCGGACATCTGAGCTTGATAACGCTGATTGTGATAAATGTACCAACTCTTCCGGCGACCACTATAAATGTACCTGTAATAAAGGTTACACCCTTAAAGACGGTAAGTGTAAAGATGATTGCGAGGGCTATGATCTTACACAATGTCCGGAAAGAGCTGCCTGCGTACAGTGTGGTGGGCGTTATAAGAAAACAGGCTGCATTAATGACTATCACGAAGATTCTAAGGGCGTCTGTGTTCCGGATGCATGCGAATGCACGCTAAGACTTGATCAACAGACTGTACAGTCTTGTGCTTATTGCCCATGCCAAGCGAGAGCTTACATGACATGTAATACAAACGTCAATCCAGATTCAGGTCAAAGTATTAATGTCTTGTTTAGAGTGTTGAGTTGTGATATGGGTATGTCGCCGCCTAGTTCAATAATATCTCTTGGTGTATCGATAAACACAGATGACACACCTACTTATGCGCCTGATGTTGAAACTACTTGTATACAAGGTTGTCAGCTAGCACCTGAGGGAGGGACTTATTCTTTCACTGGAAAGAATGTGCATACAGATCCCATAACCTGCAATGTCACACTATCTTATGGCGTTGGAATGTAGCACTATCTTATGGCGTTAGGCTATAATAAGAGAAGTATTATCAAGGAAAGAATGCCCCTCCGGTTTCACGAGGGGCGTTTCTTTTTTGCCAAAAAAAGTTTTTCTTGACAAATTATGGGCTTTTGATACAATAAAATTCTAAGAAAAATTATGATGTTTAATCTTTAATATTTATCATTATGGCACAAAAACTTTATGGCGAAGAAGAATTAAAATTCGTTCAAACCGCACCAAAAGAAGATTTGGAAGATTATTGCCGTACGCACGTCCTTTCTGAAGCCGCCGAATTGATGCTTCTGGAACGCGGCGAGCGTGATATTCTTTGGTTTTATAGCGGAAATTATATCTTTTTTGATAGTGTTTTGCTCAAATTTCTGGATTTAAGAGATAGAGAACTTATCAAACATTATATCGATACCGCTCATGAGCCTTTTTCTCCGGCTGCAGAACTTAAGCTTATCGCAAGGAACAATAAAGAATTGATTAAAGTTTATCTGAAACACTTTGGTCGCCTTTGTGATGAAACGATCTCTGAACTTATGGATTCAGGCAATGAAAAGTTTCTGGATTTTTATTTGAGACGGTTTGATGATCTTTCGCCGGAAAACGAAAATAAGCTTATGGACCTTGGCAACGAAAAGCTTATTCAGAGCTACATTGAGTGGCATACTCTTTTGGATTGCGAGGCACAAGTTAAGCTATTAAAGCTTGGCGATAAAAAGCTCTTGAAAGAGTATCTTCAGGTAAACACTTTGTGCGCTGAGGCTGAGCGTGAGCTTATAAAACTTGGCGATGAGGAGCTTGTTCAGGAATATGCGTCTTGTCACGATTTTTTAGAAGAGGTTAATGAAGAACCTGTGCAAACGGGCGTTTTACCTCAAGAAGAATTTGAATGAGTACGCAAAAGTTTTGTTTCTTAAAAAAGAGGGGTGCACCCCCCCTCTTTTTTTGTAAAAGATTCATAAGTTTATATTGACTTTTAAAATTTTTATTGTTATATTGATAAGCAGAAGGGAAGGATATATCCTATATTAAGCATTTTGATGCAGGACAAAAGTCTGATTATAGGTGAGGCCTTCTTTCTTTATTTTAAAATTTGAAGCTCTTTCCCCTTTTTATATGTTGCATTGAAATTATCAATATTTTTGATGGACTTGAGAATCTTGTTTGCTCCCATATTTTTCATAATATTGTACATAAAATTATGTAAAACCCCAAGATGTGTATCATTATAATGAAAAGCAATCAAAGAACCATAATGAAATACTTTGTTCCTAAAAATTCTAATCTTATTTATATCTCTATAATATTTTGATAGAGGCAATTTACTTTTTTCA
Organism: uncultured Alphaproteobacteria bacterium; assembly: GCA_947630965.1. Lineage (GTDB taxonomy): Bacteria > Pseudomonadota > Alphaproteobacteria > RF32 > CAG-239 > CANPYS01. The sequence goes on along the minus strand of CANRJO010000041.1, from coordinate 7,865 downwards.
TATTCAAAAATTTCTTTCAATATTTGAGGATGCTTTTTCCAAATCACATCATTATATTCATCAGAAAACAAAAAACTCCAAAATCCAAACGGAAATTCTGATATGAAAGTATCTTTCTTAGACAAGGCTGTCACACCTTTCTCTCTTTCAATCCTTTTGAAGGCATCTTCATAATGCTTTTTATTTTTTCCGACATAATATTGGTTATCAAAAATCCAATCTTTTCCCAAATATTTAGAAAACACAAAGTCAATTTTATTTCTTAAAATGATTTCAAAATAACTTAATGACTGATAAAAACTCTCTGCCAATTCAGAATTATACAGATGATGTTTTAAGGCATCTTCCGTAGAATTCCCTTTATACTTTGCTAATCGCTTTTCAGATAATAAATCTTTTATCTCGTCCATTTTATTACATCCTCAATTTTTTTAAGTATGCTGTTAATATTCAAAAAGTCAACAATAAAAAAGCGGCAATTTCTTGCCGCCTTAGAAAATATTTTATTCCCAAAAGTTGATTAACGCTTGGAGAATTGGTACGAACGACGAGCTTTCGCGCGACCATATTTCTTACGTTCAACCGTACGGTCATCACGCGTTAAGAAACCGGCCTGCTTTAAGGCAGCGCGGAGTTCCGGCTCATATTCATTCAAAGCCTTGGCAATGCCGTGCTTGATGGCACCGGCTTGACCGGATAAGCCACCACCTTTTACGGTGCAGACAACGTCAAATTCATTTACGCGGTTGGTTACTTCAAACGGCTGATTAATAATCATCTTCAAGACAGGGCGTGCAAAATATTGCTCCATGTCTTTGCCGTTGATGGTCACAACGCCTTTGCCGGGTTTTACCCAAACACGCGCGACAGCGTCTTTACGCTTGCCGGTGGCATAAGAGCGACCAAGCTTGTCTTTGTTTGCTTTGCGAACAACTTTTTCTTCCGACTTTGTGGATTGTTGAGCCGCAGCTTGCTTGATTTCTTGCAAAGATTCTACTTTCTTAGCCATTATAATGCACTCCTCTTATTCTTCGGGTTACGGGCGGCAATGTCCAAAACTTCTGGGTTTTGCGCGGCATGCGGATGTTCCGCACCGGCATAAACTTTAAGTTTGGTCATCTGTTGGCGACCCATCGGGTTACGTGTGATCATGCGCTCAACAGCTTTTTCAATGACGCGCTCAGGAAAACGGCCGGCCATAATTTTGGCAGGTGTTGTTTCCTTGATGCCGCCAATCCAACCGGTGTGCTTGAAATATTTTTTATCAGTCAATTTTTTACCGGTTAATTTCACTTTGTCAGCGTTAATCACAATCACATAATCGCCACAGTCCAAGTTAGGGACATAATAAGGCTTGTGCTTGCCGCGCAAAATCTTGGAGATTTCAGCCGCTAAACGACCTAAAACCACCCCGTCGGCGTCAACCACATACCATTTTCTCTCAATATCTGAGGGTTTGGTTGCATAAGTGTTCATGTTTTTTTCCTTAAAAAAGAATCGTTATTAAATTCGGAGTCAATATACCGAAATAAATGCGCTTGTCAATAAAAAAATGAAAGAAAATTCAATAATTTGTATTGTGGTATAATAATACCCTTTCTAAAGCTGGCAGATTTGGCTCGTGAGCGGCGTTATTCTAAAATTATGAACACATAAGTCATTAAAATGAAGCCTAAAAACACGGCAAAGGCTGATTTTTCAGATTGTTTAATGCCGTAGGTTTCGGGCAAAATCTCGTTTATAACCACAAACAAAAGCGTGCCGCCCGCCAAAGCCATTGCAAACGGAATGAGCGTTGCGCCACCGATAAAGAGCAAGCCCAAAAGCGCGCCTAAAGGTTGCACAAACCCAATGCCTAGCGCCGTTAATGCCGCCTTAAATTTGCTTTGCCCGGCGCCAATTAAGGAAACAGCCATAATCAGCCCTTCAGGAATGTTGTGCACCGCAATGCCAATGACTAGGCTTGCGGGGTTTAAAACATCCTGTGCGCTGTATGCCACGCCGACCGCTAAGCCCTCGGGGAGTTTGTGTAATGAAATCGCTATAATGAATAACCACGCCTTGCGAAGGCTAAGCATCGGGCCGTGATGCGCGTGATGATGTTCATGAGGCAAAACCTCGTTTAAAAACCAAACCAAAGCCAACCCCAACGTCACGGCAGAGCAAAACTTGAGCGCGGCTAAATAAAGGCTTGGGCTTGCTTGAATAATCTCGTGCATCGCGGGTGTTAAAAGCGCAAAAAAAGCCGCCGCCAACATCACGCCTGCCGCAATATTTAAAAGCATATTGATGTCTTTTTGAGAATAATGCTTTTTGAAATAAACGGCAAAGCCGCCTAAGCCGGTAAACAAACCAGCCACCAAAGCCGCCAAAAAGCCCTCTAAAAATGCCGAACTATGCCACAGGGTTAACATCTTTTACCTCTTGAGGACGCTTTAAGTGTTCTAGCGAAATTTTTTTGACTTCAAACATTTCCTTAAAAATTTCTATAAGCTTGTTTTTCAAAAGTTCTTTATCTTGCACTTTTGCAAAAGTGATAGGCGTTTCAGCGTTTTCGTCCTTTTCAAAAGCGCCGCCCGATGACCAAAAAGTTTTGTCAGCAACGGCAAGCGCCGAAAACATATCATAGAGCAGGCTCTCTTTTTCCGATTCACGCAAGCTTAGAAGCTCCTGCAAAACATGGTTTTTGCTATTTTTTACAACATCTAAAAAGCTTGTTTCTGTGGCGATTTCTTTTAAACTTTCTTTGCAAGACAGCACCAGTTTGATGTTTTTTTCTTGGCAACAGTTAAAAAGAATTTCTGCCGCCTCAGGGCAGTTTTTGAAATTAAAACAGTTTGTGTCAGGTTGGTAAGGCTCGCCTTTTTTATGCGGTAAAGCAGAACCGAAAGCCACAATTTTCTTGACCTTTTTCTTAACCACATCAGGCGTCATTTTCATAAAATGTGCAAAGTCTGGAAAAGGCGCATTTAACAAAACGACAATTTCTTTATCTTTGACGGATTTAAAAAATTCCTGAATAAAAAGATTGCCACTGCGCAAAATCGCCGAGCCGTTGCGTTCAAAAAAATCGGAGTTTAAGGTTTGCCGGTAAATGCTATGTTCGGGTTCAACAGGTTCATAATCGCCCCCTGGCACAACGCGGATAAAGGGCATATTAAGCGCGCTAAGCGCCCCTTTGGCATAAAGTGCACGGCGGCGGCGCGTGATAAAATCGCCCATTTCGGTTATCACGCCTCTTAAATTTATCAGCTTGTTTTTGTGCAACCAGCTTAATACCACAAGAGAAGCCAAATCATCAGGGTAAATGTTGATGTCGGTAAAAAGCAAAACTTGCGGTAGTTTTGGCGCTTTTTTCTTGTTCATTTTTACCCCAGCTTTTTCTTCAAAAGTTCGTTGACAATCACAGGATTCGCGGTGCCTTTGGATTGCTTCATCACCTGCCCGACAAACCAACCTAAGAGGTTTGTTTTGCCGGCTTTATACGCCGCAACATTATCGGGCGCTGAGGTCAAAACAGCGTCAACAACCGCCTCAATGGCAGATGAATCAGTTACTTGCTTCCAACCGTTTTGTTCCACAATTTGTTCAGGATCGCCGCCTTTTTCAGACATAATTGCAAAGACATCTTTGGCGGTTTTGCCACTTATGGCGTTAGATGTGATAAGCCCAACCAATTTGCCGAGTTGTTCAGGCGAAATGGGGCTTTGTTCAATGGTTAAGTGCTTAGCGTTTAACATCGCGAAAAAGTCGCCCATTAGCCAGTTTGCAACCTTTTTGGCGTCTTGTCCGCGTGCCGCTTTTTCAAAAAACTCGGCTGTTTCTTTATTTTCGCACAAAACGGCGGCGTCATAAGCCGTTAAGCCCAATTGCTCAATATAACGCTTCTTTTTAGCGTCGGGCAGTTCCACCATTTCAGCGCGGATGGATTCAATATATTCGTCCGTTAAAATCAAAGGCGGTAAATCCGGCTCAGGGAAATAGCGGTATTCGTTGGCATTTTCCTTAGAGCGCAAAAATTTTGTTTTGCCTGTTATGGGATCAAAACGGCAAGTTTGTTGGCGTACCGTGCCGCCTGATTCATAAATTTCCACCTGACGTTTGGCCTCAGATTCAATTGCCTGCATCACAAACTTAACAGAGTTGACGTTTTTAATCTCAGCGCGCGGGCGGAGTTCCGAACTCCCGTAAGGACGCACCGAAACACTTGCGTCGCAACGCATGGAGCCTTCGTCCATGTTGCCGTTGCATGTGCCTAAATAACGTACGATAGAGCGGAGTTTGCGCAAATATGCGCCTGCCTCGGCGGGCGAGCGAAAGTCAGGCTCACTCACAATTTCCATTAAGCCGACACCTGAACGATTAAGGTCAATATAGCTCTTTTTAGGGTTCAGGTCGTGAATGGATTTGCCGGCGTCTTGCTCAATATGCATTCGCGTGATGCCGATTTCTTTTTCTGTGCCGTCCTCAAGATCAATGCTGATTTTGCCTTTGCCCATAATTGGGTATTCGTATTGCGTGATTTGATAACCTTGTGGCAAGTCGGCGTAAAAATAGTTTTTGCGTGAAAAAACGGAGCGCTTGTTGACTGTGGCATTTAAGCCCAAAGCCGTCTTGACAGCCTGATGAACGCATTGTTCGTTTAAGCTGGGGAGCATGCCCGGCATGCCGGCGTCAATAAACGAAACGTCTTCATTAGCGTCATCGCCAAAAGAGGCGGACGCGCCACTAAAAATTTTGGACTTTGAAATGATTTGGCAGTGAATTTCCAAGCCACAAACAATTTCCCATTTGCCTTGAGGTGTTTCAATCAAATATTGTGCCATGTTTATATCCCCTTAAAGCCGATGTTTTCTTCCAAAGTTTGGGCGGCTTTGAAAATTGTTTCTTCATCAAAAGCGCGGCCAATCAACTGCATGCCCAAAGGCAACTCATTTGCCGACAACCCCGCCGGCAAGCTTAACGCCGGCAAACCTGCCAGATTGACCGAGACGGTAAAGACATCATTTAAGTACATATTAATCGGGTTTTCTTGCATGGTTTTGTCGCCAATCGGGAAAGCCTCAACAGGCGAGGTGGGCGTTAAAATAAGGTCGCACTTTTTGAAAGATTCTTCAAAATCTTGCTTAATCAGGCGGCGGACTTTTTGCGCCTTGAGGTAATAAGCGTCATAATAGCCGGCGGATAACACATAAGTGCCAATCATAATCCGGCGTTTGACTTCTTTGCCAAAGCCTGCCGTGCGCGTGTTGACATAAAGGTCGTTTAAGTGTTCGCCCTCAACGCGTTCGCCGTAACGCACGCCGTCATAACGCGCAAGGTTTGACGAGGCCTCTGCCGGTGCGATAATATAATAAACAGGCAGGGCATATTTGGTGTGTGGCAAGCTTATCGGCACAATTTCAGCGCCGTTTTCTTTTAAAATTTGCGCGGCATTATCCCAAGCCTTTGAGATTTCTTGATTTAAGCCGTCGGGGCGATATTCTGCCGGTATGCCTATCTTTAAGCCTTTCACGCCCAAGCCCAAGACTTTTTCAAAATCAGGCACGGCGCGGTTGGCAGAGGTTGAATCTTTTTTATCAAAGCCGGACATAACGGTTAAAAGCTTGGCGCAATCGCGCACGTTTTTGCCCATCGGGCCTGCCTGATCTAAAGATGATGCAAACGCCACAATGCCGTAGCGTGAGCAACGGCCGTAAGTCGGCTTTATGCCTGTTATGCCACAAAATGCCGCCGGTTGACGGATTGAACCGCCCGTGTCGGTACCGGTTGCCGCGGCGCACATTTTGGCGGCAACGGCCGCTGCCGAGCCACCTGATGATCCGCCGGCAACAAGCGGTGTTTGTTTGCTCCACGGATTAATGACGGCGCCAAAATGGCTTGTTTCATTGCTTCCGCCCATCGCAAACTCGTCTAGGTTTAGTTTGCCCAAAAAGCTTGCGCCGGCATCAAGTAATTTTTGCGTGACGGTTGATTCATAAGGCGGAACAAAGTTATCAATAATGCGCGAGCAAGCTGTGGTGCGTATGCCTTTGGTGCAGAACAAATCTTTGATGCCAAGCGGAATGCCCTCAAGCGCGCGGTTTGTACCGTTTTGATAGTTTTTATCGGCGGTTTGGGCAATCTCAAGCGCTTTTTCAGGTGTTTCTAAAACATAAGCGTTCAGTTTGCGGTTGGCTTCCATTTTGGCAATGTAAGCCTTTGTGAGCTCCACCGCGCTAAACTTTTTTTGCGAAAGGCCGTCAAGCGCCTCGGTTAAGGTTAAGTTAGTCAAATCTGTCATGCGTTTACTCCACAACTTTCGGGACGGTAAAATAGCCAAACTCTGTTGCCGGTGCGTTTTGTAAAACAGCCTCTTTGAGGTTGCCGTCCGTTACTTCGTCAGGCCGGCAGATAAGCGCCGTTTCATGAACAGATGAAAGAGGCTCAATATTTTCGGTATTCACCTCATTTAATTGCTCCACCCAAGCCAAAATTTTATTAAATTCTTCTTTGGTTTCAGAAAGCTTGCCCTCGTCAATCTTTAAATGAGCCAACTCTGCAATTTCCCGAACCGTTTGATCATCAACAGCCATTTTTTTACCTTTGAAAGATGTTTAAATCTGGGGATGTTGTAGCAAGAAATGTAGGCGAAGGCAAGTACTTTTTGCAGCTAAAATAGGGAAAGGCGTATAACCGCTCATCTAGAGCGAAAAACTGCAGAACGGTCAAAATTCATGTACTATTTGTGTACACTAGAATTTTGACCGCTTTGTTTTTCACTCTATCTAAACGGTTCTCCGCCTTTCCGAGGATTATGAAAAAATAAGGATTTGTTCTTTTATTCGTACGCTGCGGTACTTTCGGGCTTAAAATCACTCCATTCGCCTCATTCTCCGCGTTCCCGCGGACTATGAGAAAGGGAGTGCGACCGCCTGCTGACGTCATCCTGAGCTTTGCCCGCAGGGCATTCGCGAAGGATCCAGGGAAAATATAGCTAATTTATTGTCCTGGACTCTTCACTACGTTCAGAGTGACGTGAGGAGGATGTGGCTGCTTAGGGACGTCATCCCGAACTTGTTTCAGCATCTTATAAAAAAGGATGCATAATTAACTTGACATTTTAAAAATTTTGAGGTAAAATTTATGTAATTGTTTTGTAGAGATTCTTAACGGAGGAAGATATGAGAAAGTTTGTTATCCTTGGAATTGCGGCCGTGTTGGGCATCTTTTCCGTTAAGGCGTGGAGTAACGTGTGCTTCCTTTCTGACGTAGAGTGCCAGGGGGGGGGTAAATGCAACCCGAGATAATTGCTCAGACTCCCTTTTAACGCACGATTGGAAGCGTCTTATCTGTTACACCTATTCTAGCTCCCCTGTTTGCAATGATGACCTCGGTAATTGGTACGAGATTTTGAGTTGCGCCCCTGGATATCCCAATTTAGATAAAAATCACTATTGTTTAGAGGATATGCCCTGTTCCGGTAATGCACCGCGAACAGATTTGAACTGTTGTCCTGAGGGCAAGCATCGTTGCCGTGATAAAAACCATGGCGGTAATTGGCATTTCTGTGAAAATAATTCCATGGGTGTTGGCGATATTTGTGAAGATGATCAAACTACAGATTCTAAAAAGAAATATAAAAAATGTGTTTGTGACAGAAATGTTTATAAATACTCTTGCAGCTGCTCAAGCTTGAGTGGTGCAGGGGAATCCTGCACGGATGATGAGGGGAACACCTATTATACTTCCTGCGGATGTGCTTCTTATGCTTCTGAGATTTTAACCTCAAACATCAACTGTTCTTCCTGTACAGGCCGTTATGACACGGGTGATTGTAGCATTCCGACACATTGTGAGAACGAGGCAAAAGCCGGATATTCTTG
>CANRJO010000040.1 GCA_947630965.1 uncultured Alphaproteobacteria bacterium | reverse complement strand
GGTTCTTCATTTAATAAAATCTGGACTTTAACTAAATCAGACTCCTGATAACCCGTGAGCTGATAGTCAAAACTCGCGTAACCGCTTGTGATAGACTTGAGCCGATCATAAAAGTCAAACACAATTTCATTTAAAGGAATATCATAAACCACCATCGCGCGGCTCCCGACATAAGTGAGTTCCGCCTGCGTTCCGCGGCGCTCGGTGCAAAGCTTGAGAACAGCGCCTAAATAAGTGTCTGGTACCAAAATTGTGGCGCGAACCATGGGTTCTTCAATACTGCGAACGGTGCTTAAATCAGGCATGTCGGCGGGGTTGTGCAACATCAACTCTTTGCCGTCCGTTAAATGAATTTTATAAGCCACGCTCGGGGCGGTTGTGATGATGTCTAAATCAAACTCGCGCCCAATGCGCTCTTGGATGATTTCCATATGCAACAAGCCCAAAAAACCGCACCGAAAACCCAACCCCAAAGCTTGCGAATTTTCGTTTTGATAATTGATGCTTGCGTCATTAAGCTTGAGCTTGGCAAGCGCGTCTTTTAACGCCTCGTATTGTGAGGAATCCACCGGAAAAATGGAGCAAAACACCACCGGTACGGAAGGCTTAAACCCGGGCAGGGCGTTTAAGCACGGGCGCTTGTTGTCGGTAATGGTATCGCCAATGCTACAATCACCAACGCTCTTGATGCTTGCCGTTAAAAACCCAATTTCGCCAGGGAATAAAGCCTCGGTATCTTGCATTTTGGGCGAAAAATAACCTAACTTTTCAACGTTATAAACCGCATTGTTTGACATCATACGGATTTGCATTTTCTTTTTTAAGACGCCTTCTTTTATGCGCACCAAAATAATCACGCCCAAGTAAGAATCGTACCAGCTGTCAATCAAGAGCGCTTGAAGCGGGGCGGATTCATCGCCTTGAGGAGCAGGCAGGCGATGCACAATCGCTTCCAAAAGTTCCGGCACGCCCAAACCCGTTTTGCCGGATGTTTCCACCGCGTCAGAAGCGTCAAGCCCTATCACATCCTCAATCTGTTGTTTCACGCGTGTCGAATCGGCAGAAGGGAGGTCAATTTTATTTAAAACCGGCACAATTTCATGGTTGTTGTCAAGCGCTAAATAAACGTTGGCAAGCGTTTGCGCCTCAACACCTTGGGTGGCATCCACCACCAAAACCGAGCCTTCGCATGCTGCCATGGAGCGCGAAACCTCGTACGAAAAGTCAACATGCCCCGGCGTGTCCATGAGGTTAAGCTGATAAGTTTTGCCGTCTTTAGCGGTGTAGTTTAAGCGCACGGTCTGCGCCTTAATGGTAATGCCTCGTTCTTTTTCAATATCCATAGAATCAAGGACTTGCTCGGTCATTTCGCGCGCCGTTAAACCGCCGCAATATTCAATTAAGCGGTCGGCAAGTGTGGATTTACCGTGGTCAATATGGGCAATAATGGCAAAGTTTCTGATGTTTTCCTGCGCGGTCATTTATTTTCCTTTTTAATCAAATTTATACTATCCATAAATTATTTTTTTGTTTGAAGCAATAATTTATTGAAAAAAACTGAAAAATATGTTTTAATAAATCTATAAACCGTCAGGAGGACGATATGATCAAAATTATTGATGTTGAGTTCGGCTCGCGCCGCTATGATGAACTTGTTGAACTGCGCTACAAAGTTTTGCTTGAACCGTTGGGCTTGAAATTTTTGGATTCTTTTCGGAACAAAGAGGCTTCTTATCTGCACATTGGCTCTGTTGAAAACCTTGATGACAAGCTTGTGGGCGGGTTGGTTTTGGCGCCCGTTAATGATAAAGAAATCAGAATGATGCAAGTGGCGGTTGACCCTGTCCACCAAGGCGAAGGCATTGGACGTCAGCTTGTGGGTTATGCCGAAAAACGCGCCAAAGAAGCAGGGTATAAAACCATAGTGATGCACGCTATGCTTTCCGTTGTGGGCTTTTATGAAAAGCTTGGCTATAAGCAAGAAGGCAGCCTTTTTGCCGAGCAAGGCATTACTTTTGCTAAAATGGTCAAAAAGCTCTAGGAGAAAGAGAATGCCAACGCTGCGTCAAAATCCAGGTTTCAAAGAACAGGCGCTTGATGACGTTATCAAAAATGTTTACGCCATTGACAGAGATTGTGAAGATGACGCATTTATGCAAAAAACGATTGATAAGCTTAATGATGTTATTGCCCTTTATGACGCTAACAATAAAAAAGAAATGACACTTCGGAACAAATTGCTCGATTATATGTATGATGTTTATGAGTGTATGAATTTTGATGATAAGCGTTCGCGGTTTGACGTTTTGAAACGTATGGTTAAAAATGTGAAGAGTAATGACGGCTCGTTTGATTTGGATCCGTTAAATATTGCTGCCCGGCGTATAAATTATTTTATGAAAAATATCCCCGCCGATGAACGTTATAAGCTTGTTTTGGAAATTAAGCGCAAAACAAAAGACGGCAACTCTTATAACTATGATGAGCAAATTAAAAAACTTTCCAAAGAATATGAAGCTTTGAAACTGGAACAAAAATATCTTCAGCTCGAGGCTGATCTTGAAAGATATGATGAAATCAGAGCGCAACTTAAAAAACAACCCGATAACAAAACACAAATTGTGTTTTATAATGAACTTCTGCCGCTTGTGAATAAACAACCTTGGGGACGCAGACGGAAATTTGCCGAGAAGAAAACTATTTATAACCATTTAAGCACACTTTATCGCGCAGAAGGCATGATTGAGCAAGCCCTCAAAGCAGAAGTTAAACGAGATAAATTTAAAAAAGCGAAAGCTAATGCTGACGAGGCTACGCGCAAAAAATATGCGTATAAGCTTCATCGCGGGGAAAGAGAATAAATCGGGTGGCATTCAAGCGAAAGCTCCTTCGGGAGCTTTAATTTTTGGCGTTCCTGCTCCAATTCTTCAGGCGTTAAAGGTAAAAGATTTTGCTCAAAATTCGGCTCATCAATGCGCTCATGATTAAACTTTATGCCGCGCCCTAAACCAACAGAAGCAATAAAACTTAAATATGCGCCCATGCATTGCCGCGGATTTTTTGATGTTTCAAAGCTATGCCAAGGGATGCCCGCGTTCACTTTTTTCTGTGCAGAAAGCCCCTCGCACCAAAGTGCACGCAAATGTGCGTCATCTAAAAATTTGGGATGAATTTTATACATTTATCGCCTTTAAAAAATAAAACCTGTTTCTGATATAAGCATCCAGGTGCTGTGTTTTAATCAGCAAAAAGTTTTATTTTCCGAGATAAAGCGAACTTTTTTGATAATTAGATAAGGCATAACGCGCCAAAACACCAATCACTGCCGCAGCAGGTACGGCAATCATCAAACCCAAAAAGCCCAAAAGCGCTCCGCCTGCAAGCAAGGCAAACATTACCCAAACAGGATGCAAACCAACGTTTTCACCAACAAGCTTCGGGGTTAAAAAGTTGCCTTCCACAAATTGCCCGATACCGAAAACAACCACCACTTCAATGACTTTTGTGACATCACCGAATTGGGCTAAGGCTAAGAGAATGCTCAAGACAAAACCCGAGATGGAGCCAACGTAAGGAATAAAGGAAATCAGCCCCGCCAAAAAGCCGACCAATAAGCCTAACTCTAACCCAACAAGCCTGAGGCCTAACGAATAATAAATGCCCAAAATGACGCATACGCATAATTGCCCGCGGATGAAACCTGAAAGCGCGCGGTCAATTTTTTGAAACTGCTCGCGAAGCTCGGCTTTAGATTTGCGCGGTAACAAATTATCCACTTTGGCGACAAAAACGCCCCAATCGCGCAGCATGTAAAACGCCACCACCGGCGTAATGAGTAACAACGAAATCAGGTTGACAAGGGCAAAGCCGTTGCTGATGATTCCTTTCAAAACTTTGCCACCAAACTGAAGCCCGCCCGTCATATGCTCGCGCAGAACATTTTTGATGTTTTCCGTCTGTAAACTCGGGAAGCGATCTTGCAGATTTTGAAGTATCGGCTCCAAATGTTCGGTGATGGCTGCAATGTAACGTGGAACCGCTTCAACAAAAACCGTGAGTTGAGCATCCACCACGCCAAAAAGCAAAACAAGCGCCGGCACGGCAATCAAGATAACAACCGCAAAAACCAACAACGTGGCTAAAGTGCGCGATAAGCCCCATTTTTCAAACCGACGCGCCAAGGGGTTGAATAAATAACCCAAAACAATGCCGACGGCAAAAGGTAAAATAACCGAACGCAAAACATAAACAGCAGCGCAAAACAACGCAAAAACAGTCAGCCAAATAAGCCACGAACGACTTTCAGGCAACTTAAACGGCTTGACTTCACAAGATAAAGTTTGTTTGCTTTGTTGCTGTTTAATGATCTTTTTCATGATTTTTCCTTATCTTAAAATATAAAAATTTTCTTGCTCTTCAAGGCTTAATTGCTTTTGCGCCAAAGCTGATTTTAAAGCCTCAAGCGTGCCCTTATACTCAAGCTTCATCTGCACTTTGCCGCCACCAAGCCCGCCGGTTTCTACCTTTTTAATGCTCTCAACAGCCTTCAGCTTTTCTTTTGTATCAAGCCAATCTTTCAGGCGATTATAATGATAAACCACCGTTAGTGTACCATCTTCAACCTGATGTTGCGCCTTTGGTGCCGGACGTTTTAGGCTGATGCGCCGCACAACTTCAGCAATGGTGGGGTTAAAGACATCACCTTCCTGGACGCTTGCCTGAAAACGCTCGGTTATACCGGATCTTAATTCAACCAGTCTGATGATCAGTTCATTCGGGCTTAAAATGGTGGCATAAGCTGCGTAAATGTTTGGAATGCCGCTTTCTTGTTTTAAGAAGTCATACGTATCATCTTCCGTTAAGTCTTTCGGCCATACTTCAAAGACAATTTGCCCCTCGGCAATCGGCCCTTTTTCTAACCAAGCTTGAAGCCACGGATTTTCGGCTTGTGTTTTAACGGCGTCTAGACCGTCAAGCGCGGGAATAACCAACACACGATTATCTGTGGCAATATCGGTGGCGTCATTTTCTGCCAAAAAGGCTTTAAGCAATGCGCCATTGATGGCAACATTTAACTCAGCATGGTACGATTTTCCGCTACCACCCTCGGAGATGACCGATGTTTCGCGGATAAAGTGCGCCAGTTGATCATCGTTTAAGCTTTCAAGCAATGCATATTGTTTGGATGTTGCTATTTTTTGCCCAATTTCCAAAAAGGCTTTTCGATAAGCTTGCTTTAACGCCATATCTTTCGCTAAAGCTTGATTTTCAGCCTCGGTTTCAACATTAACCGTTGTTTCAAACGAAATTTCAGCGCGTAAGGGCGCCGCGAATATGAGTAAAAGTATCAAAAAAACACAAAATTTTTTCATGGTCGTTTCCTTTATACCTCTTTTAAAAAGTATCCTAAAACAAATTGTTGCAAAAAGCAAAACTTTTTTATGGACATTTTGCGAAGAACGTGGTTTATTTTGAGCCAAATAAATTTGAAAGGAATGAAACATGCTGTCAGAATATTTACAAGGGCTTCTTCATCAAGCCTCTCAAGACATTAAGACTATTGTTTTGCCCGAAGGCAATGACGAGCGCGTTTTGAAAGCCGCGCATATTGTGGCTTCGGAAGGTGCTGCAAGGCTGATTATTTTTGGGGATCAGGCTGAAATTAAGGCTTATTTTGATAAAAACGGTTGGGATTTGAACAATATTGAAATTTTAAAGCCTGAAAATGATCCGCGCCTTCCTTCTTATACCGAGCTTTTGTACAACTTGCGCAAAGAAAAAGGCATGACGGAAGAAGATGCTGCTAAAACCGCGCGCAACTACACTTATTTTGGTACACTGATGGTCAAAGCCGGCGATGCCGACGGCATGGTCTCAGGCGCTGATCATACCACCGCTGATACAGTGCGCCCTGCTTTGCAGATTATCAAGTCAGCGCACAAAAATCGCGCTGTTTCTTCTGCGCTGATTTTGGTTGCCAACGGTGTTTCATATTTATTTTCAGATTGCGGTGTTGCCATTAATCCGGATGCCAAAGAGCTTGCCGATATTGCCGTTTCCGCCGCTGAAACAGCCATTCAATTCGGGATTGAACCTAAGATTGCCATGTTATCTTATTCCACACGCGGCTCAGGCAAAGGAGACGGCGTTGAGAAAGTGCGCAATGCCACCGCATTAGCAAAAGAAATGTTGAAAGCGCCCGAATATCAGGGCTTGGGCATTGAAATTGACGGCGAAATGCAGGCTGATGCGGCGCTTGACGCGGTTGTGGCGCGCAAAAAAGCGCCTGACAGCATGATTGCCGGCAAAGCGCGTGTTTTGATTTTTCCAAACATTGAGGCAGGAAATATCGGTTATAAACTTTTGCAACGCTTGGCAGGCTTTGAGGCTTACGGTCCGATGCTCCAAGGCTTGAATGCGCCTGTGAACGACTTATCGCGCGGTGCTTTTGCCGAAGATATTGCCGGTATGATCGCCATGACATGCTTGCAAGCACATCACTCATAATTTTACATAAAGGAACTGTCTATGAAAAAAATTCTTGTTTTGAACTCGGGTTCTTCCTCTTTAAAATATCAGCTTTTTAATGTCGAAAACGAATCTTATGAGCCTGTCGCAAAAGGCGTTGCTGACCGTATCGGCATTGAAGGCTCTAATGTGACCTTAAAAATCGGCGATAATAAACAAACCAAAATGGTGGCGTTGCCAACGCATACGGAAGCTATTAAAGAGGTGATCAACTTTTTATTAAGTGGTCCGTTAAAAAGTATGGACGAGCTTTCAGCCGTTGGGCACCGCGTTGTTCATGGCGGTGAAGTTTTTAAAGATTCCGCTTTGGTCACGCCGGACGTCATTCAAAAAATTGAAGACCTTTCCGAGTTGGCACCTTTGCACAACCCTGCGAATGTTTTGGGGATTCGCGCTGTGGAAGCCTTGTTGCCGAACATTCCGCAAGTGGTTGTTTTTGATACGGCATTTCATCAGAGCATGAAAAAAGAGGCGTTTTTATATGCGCTTCCCAAAGAACAATATGAAAAGTTCAAAATTCGCCGTTACGGGTTCCACGGCACATCGCACGCTTATGTTGCCGCCGAAGCCGCCAACCTCATTGGTAAGCAAGGCAAAATTATTACTTGTCATTTGGGCAATGGCGCTTCAATTTCCGCCATTAACAATGGCAAGTGCGTGGATACATCTATGGGCTTTACGCCTTTGGCCGGTGTGATTATGGGTACGCGCTCAGGCGATATTGACCCCTATATTCCGCTCCATATTATGAAGAGTCAAAACAAAACGGTTGACGAAGTGACCACACTTTTAAACAAGCAAAGTGGCATGTTCGGCATTTGCGGCTATTCTGATAACCGCGATGTGGAAACGCGCTACCTTAACGGTGAGCAAGATTCTATTGATGCCATGAACGCTTATGTGCACACGCTTTTGCGCTTTATTGGCGGGTATATTGCTGTGTTGGGCGGAGTGGACGCCATTGTCTTTACCGCCGGTGTGGGCGAAAATGGCTCCATTATTCGCAAGCTTGTTGTGGAACGCTTGGGCTATTTGGGTATTAAGCTCAATGAGGAAAACAATAACAAACGCGGGCAAACGCTTGAGATTTCAACACCCGAATCGAGGGTTAAAGTTTTTGTTATTCCGACCGATGAAGAACTGATGATTGCTAAAGACACTATGCGCTTGGCTTTCTAAAGATACAAAAGCGGAAGTCCTTGAAAAGCTTCCGTTTTTTTATGCACGCAAAAAGTTGTTGAAGACTTTTGTTTTGACTTTGTTTGATGGCGGATTGTGCTAAACTGTAAGCAGTTTTAGTTTTAACTTTTATATGGCAGAAAACAATGAAATTTACGATTGAGAGATCCGTTTTATTAAAAACACTCAGCCATGTGCAGAGTATTGTTGAAAGAAGAAATACCATTCCCGTGCTTTCTAATGTGCGCGTGGAGGCTTTGGCTGACGGAATCAGCTTTAAAGCAACCGATATGGATACGGAAATTAGCGAAATTACAGACGCTAAAGTGAGTGAACAAGGCGCCATTACCGCGCCGGCGCGTATGCTTTATGATATTGTGCGCAAGCTCAACGAGGGCTCGGAAGTGGAATTAACTTTCCCTGATGATAAAGGGCAATTAAGCGTTGCTTCTGGAAGGTCTAAGTTTTCGCTTTCTACCATTGCGGTGGAAGATTTCCCGGTTATTTCGGGCGATAATCTCCCTATAAACTTTGTTATGACCAAAGAAAATTTAAAAGATGTTATTGACCGCACGCAATTTGCCGCCTCTACGGAAGAAACACGTTATTTTCTGAACGGTCTGTATATCCATGCCAAAACCGAAGGTGAAACAAAAGTTTTGCGCGTGGTGGCAACGGATGGACACCGCTTGGCATGTGTTGAAACACCTCTGCCCGAGGGCGCTGAAAAGCTCGCTGGTGTGATTATCCCGCGGAAAACCGTGGCGGAAATTCGCAAGCTTTTGGACGATACCGAATCGGAAAATGTGGCGGTTTCGCTTTCAGAAAACAAAATTTGTTTCGGGTTGCAGGACATTACTTTAACATCTAAGCTCATTGACGGCACATACCCTGATTATGAGCGAGTGATTCCAACCGATAATAATAAAGTTTTGGAATTAAGCGTGAAAGATTTGGCAACGGCGGTTGATCGCGTTTCCGTGGTGGCAGAACGTACCCGCGCTATTAAGATGATTACAAGCAAAAATCATGTGGTGCTCACAACCTCAAGCCCTGATTTAGGCAGTGCTTTAGAAGAAATGGAAGCCTCTTATGAAAACGATGCGCTTGAGATTGGTTTTAACTTCCGCTATCTGTTGGATATTTTGACAGTCATGAAAGGTGAAACGGTTAAAATCAGCTTTGCAGACGGCTCCTCGCCTTCTGTTATTCATGATACCTCTGATGCAAGCGCGATTTATGTTTTGATGCCTATGCGCGTTTAAAACAAAAGTCTTATTGCGTTTACGAAATTTTAGGATACGCTCATTCATAATCAAACAAAGGGGATAAGCGTTGAATGCGTTAGCGGAAAAACTTTCGGAAGTCGTTAAAGAAAAGTCAGGTGTTTCACGCCTGACTTTAACGAACTTTAGAAATTATGCCGGCTTGCGCTTGGAAACAGATTTATGCCCCATTATTTTGACCGGTGAAAACGGCAGCGGCAAAACAAACGTTTTGGAAGCTATCTCCTTTTTAACGCCGGGGCGTGGCTTGCGTGGCGCACGGTTGGCGGACATCAAGCGCCTGACACCTTCGCTCGTGACGCCAGATTTTGAGCCTGCCAATGAAAGTTTCAGTTGGGCTGTTTCAGCGCAAATTCTTAAAAACGGCGAAACGTTTAATTTAGGCACGGCGGTGCAAAAAAATTGCCGCGAGAATGAAGATGATTTTCGTACCTTTGAACGCCGCATTGTGCAAATTGAGGGACAAAAAATAAGCTCTCAGGCAGAACTTGGTAAATATCTTTCCGCCATTTGGGTGACTCCGCAGATGGACAGACTCTTTTTGGGCGGCACGCAACCGCGGCGAAGTTTTTTGGACCGTATGGTTTACGCATTTGATTTAGAACATGCCAAACGGACGGCAAACTTTGAGCACCTTTACAAACAATGGTATCAGCTTTTGAAAACTGGACAAGCGGACGCACGTTGGCTTTTATCTTTAGAGGAAGAGATGTCAGCCTTGGGTGTGGCTATTGCCGCGGCACGGCGTGAATTGGTTGCCAAGCTCAACACTTTTATTGAGCATGAACCGGATGATGTTTTTCCGGATATTGAACTTCAGCTTGACGGCACCATTGAAAAAATGCTTGATGATAAACCCGCCGTTGATGTGGAAGATTTTTATCGGGAAAATCTTTGTCGGCAACGTCACAGCGTAATCAACAATGATTATGTGGACGGCGTGAACCGCACTGATTTTAAGGTTTATTATAAAAAGAAGCATATGCCTGCCGAACTTTGCTCCACGGGCGAGCAAAAATCTTTGTTGGTGAGCATTATTTTGGCAGAAACAAAATGCCAGATTTTATATAAAGGCTTCGCGCCCGTTTTGCTTTTGGACGAGGTCACAACGCATCTTGATGACATCAAGCGTGATGCGCTTTTAATGAAAATCAAAAATTTGGGCTTGCAAGCGTGGATAACTTCCACCGAACCGACCATTTTTGATGTTTTGAAAAATGATGCGCTCTTTTTGCATGTGAAGAACAACACCGTCACAACTTCTTTTTAAAATTTTCTATATTTTAAAAGTCAAATGCCTCGTTGGGAGAAAGAATATTTTAACCCAATGCCGGCAACACCGAAACCAATGAGCGCAACTGCCAATGTGAGCGCGAATGCGAACACCGCGGCAAGTTGGGGCAACTTCGGCACACCGAACAAGAACAACATGTTCACAACCTCAAGCGGCAAATCGCTCAAACAAAACACATGGGAAAGTTTAGGTGGCACAAAAGCGGATAGTTTTGACAGTTTCACACCCATGAAAATGCCCAAACCCGCCCCAGAACCGAAAGTACCGCAAATGACCCCGATGCCGCAAATGACGCCAATGCCACAAATGCAAACCCCAACCCCTTGGGCAAAAGGACAGACAGGTATGTCTGGAAGCTTATCATATAATAATCCTCTTAGGATAACAAAAAACAATACTTCTCGTTTTAGAGCATATCCTAATACTTCTGATTATCCTCAATATCTACCAAATGAATTTTTTCCAAATGGTCAGATTAATTTTGAAGAAGTAAGAAAAAGAGTCATTAATGAAAATCCGTCAACAGTTAAGAAGGTAGCACCATCAAATGTATATACCAATTTTTTACATCCGTTTTCATATGATATTGCAAATTATGCGGCAAACATTGGATATTTAATGGACAATTATAATAAAATAGCAAAGGAAAGATTGCATGATAAATACAAACATGCATACCTAAATTGTTTATTAGCACAGAATGGTAAATATGGGGAAAATACAGCGGACACCTTTTCAACTTTAAAAGAATTATATGATGTAACTTTTCACAAAAATACTCCAGAGGAAAGCGCACAAGATATGGCTGCGAATTTAATAGGACGGTATTTAGGTAAAAATAATCCTAATCAAAATTGTGATGATTTACTAAAACCATATATTAGTAAAAAATATCCATATCAAAAATAAAATTATTCTAAAACTGCATCATAGCACAATTAAGTGTTGTGATGCAGTTTAAATATTGACAAAGGTAAATAATCGCGTATGATAAAATTGAGGAAAAGATGAAATCCGTCAAGAAAAACATAAAGAAAA
>CANRJO010000039.1 GCA_947630965.1 uncultured Alphaproteobacteria bacterium | reverse complement strand
CGATGTCATTTAACTAGCACTCTTTGAGTTGCCCCTGGGACCTTTTTTTATTGTCCAAATTTTAGGGTACAGTTCACTTGTCGGGGCTTTTAAGTTTTTACTCGATGGGCTGATTGTATTTGAAAGGATCTTCCTTCTCTTTGCCATGGTAAACATCGGCAGCTTCATTGAAACGTTCTTCTAAAACATTTTTTAGTTTGCCGGCGGATTTTTCCGTATCAGAAGCGTGCTCTGAAATGCTATCTGCCGTGTTGACGACATAGCCTTTTATGCTGTTCCATTGATCTTCCGGACGTATGCCGAAACCAAGCCAAGCTACTAAAATGCCAATGGCAATCAAACCTGCTAAGTAAACGAGTGCTTTCATGTTTTTCTCCTTGTATTGTTTGCGTTATTACAAATTTTCTTCACTTTAGATCGAATGATTTAATAAGACCTTAAAAGTTTAAAAAAATTCTTGCTTTTTGAAAAATAATCAACTATTGTATAGAACATATTGTTTATGTGTGTGAACAATATGCTTAGAATTTTAATTTTAGAAGGACGTTCTCTATGAAGAAAATTTTATTGCTTGCGGGTGTCGCTAGTGTTGTCGCTATGAGCGCTAACGCTTTTGATTTCACCCCTTATGCCGGTGTGGATTATAACTATTCTTTGACTCATCACGATGATTCCATGAATGGTTGGATGCCAGGTCATGCCAATTCTGGTAGTGTTGTTTTGGGTACTGCTCTTGGTCAATATACCGGTGTTGAAGCTTTTTATCAGCTTTCTAACAAAGAGCACAAAAGAGATAACCGCTCCCAAATTCAGGCCTATGGTGCTGATGTGATGGGTTACCTCCCGATGGGCTGCTATGGCGAATGGGAATTGATCGGTGCTGCCGGTGCCGGTTGGTATGATGCTAAATACAATAAAGACAATGATGCCGGTTGGGGTTATCGTTTAGGCGCAGGCTTGCAATATAACTTTGCGAATGACTGGGCAGTCCGCGCAATGTATCGTCACGTATGGGTCGATAAAAGCGTTCTTGACTGCATGAACGAGTTTTCTTTAGGTGTTAGATATTATTTCTAACTTTAAGAAGAATCATTTGAAAAGAATCGCGGTTTATAACCGCGATTCTTTTTTTGACTTTAGAGAAATATGCTTTATCTTGAATAAAACTTTCATTTTAAGGAGAATTTTTATGCGTTCTTTAGCCTTTTTCCTTTCTTTTTCAGCTTTTTTGTTTTCAACGATTTCTTATGCCGCAGAAGAAAATGCATCTTTTTTGGGATTGAGCATTTATAATAATGATTTAGCGCTCGTGAAAGATACGCGCCGTATGGATTTGAAACAAGGCGAGAATCTGACGGCTTTTGAGGGCGTCGCGTCAGGAATTAAACCTGAAAGCGTGATGATTTATGGCGAAGGTATTAAGGTTTTGGAACAAAATTATGATTATAATCTTTTAACGCCTTATAATATTTTGGAAAAATCTGTTGGGCAAAAAGTTAAAACCGCGGTGCAAAATCCGGAAAACGGCGAAGATATTTTTCAAGAAGCGACGCTAATCAGCGCGGTTAACGGCCAAGCTGTGCTTTCTATGCCTTATGGCGTGGAAACGGCTTTTCAAGGACGTATCGTTTTTGAAAAATTGCCTCAAGGTTTGTATGTTAAACCCACACTAGCGGCTAAAATTTACTCCACATCGGCGGCTTTAAAAGACTTAACCCTTGCTTATCTTACAACGGGACTTTCTTGGACAACCAATTATGTCGCGCGTGTCTTACCGTCTGATAAATTAGATTTGACGGCTTGGGTTTCGCTTAAAAATGAATCGGGCGCAGACTATCAAAATGCACAAATCCAACTGATTGCCGGCAATGTTAACGAGGTGACCGTGATGCAAAATTATGCGCGTCCGATGCTTAAAATGGCGCGCGGGGCGATGATGGATACAGCAGAAGTTGCCACAGATGCCGTTGCCCCGCAGGAATTAAGCGGGTATTATCTTTATACGTTACCTCTTACCACTGATTTGAAGGATCAGCAGACAAAGCAAATCAGCTTTTTGGAGAGAAACGGTGTTTCTTATACAAAAGAGGGACGTCTTACTTCCAGCCTTTATTTCGGGCGTGAAAACTTGTCAAGCTTTGAAAAAGTTCATCCGGCCTTGTATTATTTAAGCCAAAATACCGCTGAAAATGGATTAGGTTTGCCGATGCCTGCCGGTGTGGTTCGTTTTTATGAAAATGATAAAGACGGGCAAATGCAGTTTATTGGCGAAGATAATTTGCCACACACGGCACAAGGCGAAAAAATTGAATTGAAGCTTGGCTCCATTTTTGATGTTTATGCGAATGGTAAAATCTTGAAAGCAACTAAGAAATCGGAAAATAAAAAGGCCGAGAAAAACGGTTGTGAGGTTTTGAACGAGGTTTGGACTTACGACGCGTCTGTTGAATTTTCTAACGGCGGAACAACGGATTATGAGGTTCTTTTTAAGCAAAACATTAACAAAAATATTCAGATTATAGCCGAAAATTTGAAGGGTGAGGCGGTGAATGCCAACTTATATCAATGGCGTGTGAATGTACCGGCAAATGGTTCTGAAACGCTGACTTTCAGCGCGGAAGTGACTACGGAAAGCAGAACTTGCCGTTAAAAAATTAATTTTGAACTTTACGGCAAGCGTTTAGAACTCTGAAAAAGGCTGTCGCTTGCCGTTTTGTGTTTTATCGGGAGAAAAATAATATGCAAATTCAACAAATCAGGAACGCCACCCTTGTCGTTCAATTTCATCATCAACGTTTTTTGATTGATCCTTGGCTTGTCCAAAAGGAATCTATGCCCGGCTTTGAAGGTGCCGTGCATGCAGATGTCCGGCAACCGCGGACTGAATTGCCGCTTTCGGTTGAGGAAATTGTGAAGGGGTTGGATGCTGTTATTTTAACCCATTTTCATCCGGATCATTTTGATGAATTGGCGGTAAAGCTTTTAGATAAAAAACTGCCGTTTTTTGTTCAAGATGAGGCGGATTTTGCTCAAATTAAAGCCTTTGGTTTTCAAGATGTTCGGCTTGTTTCAACAGAAGGCGTGTCCTTTAACGGTCTTATGCTTACCAAAACGCGCGGTCAACATGGCAAGCGCGATACCGTTAAACCGATTTGTGATTCTATGGGGATGCCCTATGATGCAATGGGCGTGGTTTTTCAAGCAAATGATGAAAAAACTTTATATTTGGCGGGCGATACGATTGATTGTCCCGAAGTGAGGCAGGCGATTCAAACGTTCAAACCGGAAGTTATGGTCTTAAATTCTTGTGGGGCGATGCTCTCGTGCGGTGAAAAATTGATTATGGACGCAGCTGATGTTTTGGCTCTGGCTACCGATTTTCCGGAAGTTTCTTTTGTGGCCAGTCACATGGATACTGTTAGTCATTTGACTGTGACGCGCCAAGATCTTCAACGTTTGAACTTGAAAAATCTTTTGATACCTTCGGACGGTGAAATCTTAAATTTTTAAACGTCTTTTTGACTATAAACTCAAATAGGGCTTGCGTTTTAAGATATGAGCGGTTATACTGACTTGAGTTTTAAAATAAATAAGGAAAAATAAAAAATGCTTACGCCCAAAAATAATGTTGCTTTAATGCGCCAAAATGTTTATGCCAAAGTTGCTGAAAGCTTTTTACAGCGCCAATTTTCGGATCTGGACGCTCTGCCCGAGGTCATTGTGCCCGATGGGGCATCGCCCATGCGCGGCTCACTTGAAAGAGATCGGCAAGTTGTTAAAGAACAAATTATGGCGCTTTTGGGTTTTGTGCCTGAAAATGAAGATGTTTCCAAGCCTTTGAGTCATTTTTCGGCGGAAGCGTTAAAGCGCACGTCTGCGCCTGTTGCGACAGTTTCAGTTTTGCCCTCGGCTTGCGCGGCTTGTATGGAAACGCGGCTGACTGTTACCGAAATGTGCCGCGGTTGTTTCGCGAGACCTTGCGCCGTGAATTGCCCGAAAAAAACAATTACTGTTGACGGAAAAGCCTTTATTCATCAAGAAAACTGCATTAAATGCGGTTTGTGCGCCACGGTTTGTCCGTACGGGGCTATTAACAAAGCGGTTGTGCCTTGTGAAGACGCTTGTCCGGTGGGCGCTTTGAGTAAAGATGAAAACGGGCATGAGCATATTGATCCGAACAAGTGTATTTCGTGCGGTAAATGCACACTTTCTTGCCCCTTCGGTGCAATTTTCCATAATTCGCAGATGATTGATGTTTTGAATGCGGTTCAAAACGGCAAGCGTCCGGTTGTGGCGATGTTGGCGCCCGCCGTCATCGGGCAGTTCGGTAATGATATTAACAAAGTTATCGGCGCGCTTAAAAAGATTGGTTTTGCTGATGTGACGGAAGTTGCCGAAGGCGCTGACGTGACTACCACCAATGAGGCGGCGGAGTTTGTGGAGCGTATGCATGAGGGTGCGCCCTTTATGACCACCTCGTGTTGTCCGGCGTGGATGAAAGCCGCCGAAACGGCGTTGCCTGAGATCAAACCCTTTATTTCAAGCACCGGAAGCCCGATGTATTATATGGCAGAAATTGTTAAAAAAGAGCGTCCGGATTGTATTTCCGTATTTGTGGGGCCGTGCTTGGCCAAGCGTTTGGAAGCCGAGAAGAATCCGAATGTGGATTATGTTTTGGTGTTTGAAGAATTGCAAGCTATTTTGGCTGGTTCTCAAATTGATGTCAACACTTGCGAGCCTGTGCCGTTTGCCAAAGTTTCGTCCGCGCAGGGGCGAATTTTCCCTGTTTCTGGCGGTGTGGCCGGTGCGGTGGCGCACATGGTGGGCGATCAGGCGGATTATCGTCCGGAGGCTATTAACGGTCTGAATAAGGAAAGTATTCGCAAGCTCAAAATGTATGCCGCCAAAAAGAGCGCCGGTGCGTTTAATATGGTTGAGGTGATGTGTTGTGAAAGCGGTTGTGTCGGCGGTCCGGGGTGTGTGGTGTTGCCCAAGAAATCGGCCGTGATGGTGGATGCTTATGTCAAAACCAGTCCTGATTTGAAAGATTTGCAAGGAAAGTGACATGCAACCGTTATCCGCTCTTGACATTGCCCGTATTGTCGGTTCGGCCTCCAAGCCTGCCGATGTTGTGGTTCAAGGTGTTTCAACCGATAGCCGTGTTTGCGGAGCGGAAGATGTTTTTATTGCTTTAAGCGGTGAAAAATTTGACGGACACGCTTTTGTTCAAGAGGTTTTAGCAAAGGGCTGTCTGTTGGCGATTGTGTCGCATGTGGTTGAAAATGCCGATCCGAACAAGCAAATTGTTGTGGCAGACACATTGGAAGCTTATGGGAAACTCGGGGCTTACAATCGCACGCTTTTCAAAGGTGTTGTGATTGGGCTTACGGGCAGTGCCGGCAAGACCACCACGAAGGAGGAGTTGAAGTTTATTCTTTCCAAATTCGGCAAGGTTTATGCCACTAAAGGTAATCATAACAATTTTGTTGGTGTGCCGGAAAGTCTTTGTAACCTTGATATGAGCGCTGATTATGCTATTATTGAAATGGGCATGAGCGCGAAAGGGGAAATTGCGCGTCTTGTTTCGTATGTGCGGCCTGATGTGGCGATTGTGACGAATGTTTACCCGATGCATATTGAGTTTTTTGAAAACCTAGAGGGCATTGCGCGTGCCAAAGCTGAAATTTTTTGCGGGCTTCAAAAAGGCGGTGCGGCGGTCATTAATGCCGATACGTCTTATGCTGATGTCTTGGAAAATTTAGCGCGGGCGCAAACGAATCGGATTTATAAATTCGGGCAAAATGAGCCTGTTGGCGCGGATTTCCAAACTGCCGAAAAGGGCGCGCAGTTTGAAATGAATGCGCGTTGCGTTTTAAAAACGGTTGAAGCCTTAGGGCTTGACGTTTCTCAAGCGGCGCCGTATATTCAAGACTTTGGGGCTTTGGACGGGCGTGGTAAACAACATCGCTTGGCTTTGCTCAAAGGTGGCTTTTATACGTTGATTGATGATAGTTATTCGGGGCAACCGGAATCTATGAAGTTGGCGATACAAGGGCTTGCCGCGATGAAAGTGAAGGGGCGCAAAATTGCCGTTTTGGGCAAAATGGCTGAGCTCGGCGCGCATTCTGAAACGGCGCATCAAGAAATCGGGCAGGTGGCGGCTGCGGCAAATTTGGATGTTGTCATTGGCGTTTGTCCTGAAATGAAAGTTATGCTTGCCGCACTACCCGCTGAAACAAAGCAATATTATTTTGAAAATAAAGACGGCTTGGCGGCGTTTTTGACAGGTAAACTTTTGCAAGATGGTGATGTTGTGTTAATCAAAGGCGCGCATTATTCCTCAAAGCTTTTTGAAGTTGCCGAAACGCTGATTAAAGAAGGGAAAATAAAATGAAGTGTCCGTTTTGCGGTTGTGATGACACCATTGTGAAGGATTCGCGCAATACTGATGACAATGCGGCTGTTCGTCGTCGGCGCGAGTGTCCGGAGTGCGGTTCGCGTTTTACCACGTTTGAGCGCGTCCAGCTCCGCGAGCTGATTGTGGTGAAAAAAAATGGCGAGCGCACTTTTTTTGACCGCGACAAGCTTTATCGCTCTATAGAGCTTGCTGTGCGTAAACGCCCGATTTCGCCAGAGCGCGTGGATAAGGTGGTTAATTCCATTCAGCGCCGTTTTGAAAGTTCGGGTGAAAATGAAATTACAACTGTGGATATTGGCGAGGCGGTGATGGAGGCGCTTTCAAGGCTTGATCATATCGCTTATATTCGCTTTGCCTCGGTTTATAAAGACTTTAAGGAAGTGAAGGATTTTGAGGACTTTGTGGAAACTATTGATAATTTGGCAAAGCCTGTTTTAGAAAAGGATGAAGACAATGACTAAATTTGTTTCAAAAAAAATCAGACGGAAGTCGGGCGCGCGTTTGGCCGCCGTACAGGCAACGTATATGATTGCTTATGGTCAACTTCCCGTTGAAACCGTGATTAAAGACTTTGTGGAAGGGCGTGTCGGACGCTATGTGATTGAAGAAACAGGTCCTGCGGAAACAGAGGAAATGCTTGAGGTTGCGCCTATAGATGCCGAATATTTTGAAACGCTTGTGAAGGGTGTGCATCGCAAAAAACAAGATTTAGAAAAATCATTGGCGCAGTATCTTCATAATCAGCTTAAATTTGAACAAATGGACGGCACGCTTCAGGCACTTTTGCTTTGTGCGGTTTATGAGCTGACCAATACTTTGGATATTGATACAAAAGTGCTTATTCAGGAATATGTTGATTTGGCATACGCTTTCTTTAGCAAAAATGAGCCTAAAATGGTCAACGCCCTTTTGGATCAGATTGCTCATGCTGTTAGGGATGAAAAATGAGTTTGCTGCCGTTATTTGAATATCCGCACCCGATTTTGCGCCAAAAAGCTAAGCCGGTTGAAACTGTAGATGAAGAATTGCGTCGGTTTTTAGATGATATGCTTGAAACAATGTATGCGGATAAGGGCGTCGGGTTGGCGGCGCCGCAAGTCGGTGTTTCAAAGCGTGTGATTGTGATTGACGCGCATCAACATGAAGAAGATGAAAGCGGCGATTTTCGTCCGGGGCAACCAATGTATCTTGTCAACCCTGAAATTGTTTGGCATTCGGAAGAAACAATTCTTTTTTGCGAGGGTTGTCTTTCCGTGCCGGGGCAAAATGCCGATGTGGAGCGCTTTCAAAGTGTTCGGGTGAAATATTTGGATTATGACGGCAACTCGCAGGAAATTGAGGCCTCTGATTATGAGGCCGTTGTGCTTCAGCATGAAATTGACCATTTAGACGGCATTTTATATATTGATCATTTGAGCCGTCTTAAACGAGATATGCTCTTAAAAAAGCTTAAAAAATATAGAGAAAGCCACGAAAAATAGATTTTAGTGCGCTTAATGAAAAAAAACGCTTGAAAAAAAGTAAGTTTGATATTTTAATCTATCTATAACCAGATGAAAGGATGAAAAATGCTGAAATATTTTTTATACATTTTAATTTTGTTAATTGTTGTTATTTTGGGTGCTTTTGCTTTTCATAAATATAAGGTAGAAGACCAAAATAAAAAAGAGATGGCACAATATATGGGCGAGCCCGTTATGCTTGAAAAAGATTTGGGGCGCGTTTTGGTTATTTATTACAGTTTAAATGGACATACGCGCGATATTGCTGAAAAAATCCAAAGCCTTACAAACGGTGATATTTATGCTATTCAGACAGAGGAAAAATTTGAGACTAATTTTGGCTTTTATTTAGATGTCTTGAAACAACTTTATAACAAGCAATATCCGGAACTTTCAACCATGGCACCTGATGTTTCGTCTTATGATATTGTGTTTGTTGGTTTTCCGGTTTGGTGGTATACCATGGCAACGCCGGCGTATTCGTTCTTGAAACAGGCTGATTTTGGCACAACAAAAGTGGCTTTGTTCTCCACACAAGGGAGTAATCCGGGGCGCTTTTTCTTTGATTTTGCTAACAACGTTCAAGGTTCAAAACTTGTTTCTATGAAAGAGTTTAATAATTTGCCTCAAGAATATGATGAGGCTGTTCGGAATAAAGTTGCGGCTTGGTTGAATAGCTTGTAATAAAAAAATCCCTGCGTTAAGGCAGGGATTTTTTTTCTTAAGATTTTTAAAATGTTGTCATCGGGCGGATTCTATAGCTCCAATCTGTCCATTTTATCATTGTTTTATAGCTTTCAAGATTAAATGTCCAAAATGTTCTGCTATCAAAAAAAGTAGAAGAATAATAGTCATCATCCGCAAGTGGGATCGCTTTATTTTTTTCTTGGAGCGCGGATAAGGTGGTCTTGATTTTTTCAAAGTAAATTTGTTTGTAATGAGCATAATGAGTTGCGTTACTTTTTTCTGTAAGCGTGGAACCTGTGCCGACAGCATCTATCCATTCGCCCAAGGAAGGCACATACCATTTGCCTTTACCTAAATGGGCATTATCCGCCGAAACGCCTTCGGGGTAAAAAGCCAGGGCGGCCGTTGGCCCAGGGGTTTCATTACAAAATTTATCACGATAAATTTTGCCGGCTTCTTCCTTTGGTTGGCAAGTATCTTGAATTGAAATTGTTGTAATAGCTGCAGCGGCTTTTGTAGCACTCAAGCCGTCCCAAAGCCACGGATCATGGTCTTCAAAGGCTGATAAAATATTGTCCCACTGGTACACGTGCGTTCCTGTTCTGTTATAATGGTAACCACCGAAAGGGATTAGTGTGACACTTCCGCCAAAGGGATGATGTTCATCAAAGGTATAATCGGCTTGGAGCGTTAAATCTTTTAGGGCAAGGATTTTGCCGTGCGTTCCCTCGGTGTTTACGGTTACCACCACGCCGACAGGTATTTTAGAACCATTTGAGTCATAATCTTTGGCATAACCACACGTTCTGTCGGCATAATACACATCGCCGATTTCGCACAAATTTTGACAAAGCGTCATGGCAGGATTGCCTTTACATTTGATGAGCTTACCGCACCACGAGGTTTTGTCCGATTCACTAAAGCCCAATTTAGCACAATCCATATTAACGCATTTTTTATAAGAATAATCTAACGGACAATATATATAACCGTTGTCTGCGCAATAAGGATCATCTTCCGTAGAATAGCCTAATTCCGCACACGTTGGCGCTGTGTCACAATCAATCGCACTTGCCGTATTTGCCAATAATAAGCTAAACAAAAACAAAATATAGCGCATTTTAATCTCCTTTTCTTAACTTGCGTTTGCCTCGGTATGTCATTCTGAGGCGAAGCCGATGAATCCAGGTGAAAACAAATAAGCTACTTTTTTCTTGGATCTTTCATTACGTTCAGATGACGTTCGAGGGCGAACGCATTTCCTCGAATCGAGCAATTTAAAGGTACCTTAAAATGCAACACTTTTTAAAATTTTAGAACCTTGATTCTGCTTGATTTTTTATTATTGACAAGGATACTTTTTTAAGGTACCTTTTTTTTGCTATAGTTAAACAAAAGGGGGATGTTATGGTAGAAGATAAATTTAGTGATAAAATGCCTGAAGTTTTATTAGTTCCAAAGCCGAGAAGAATTGAAATAATCTGCACACTACCTGTACGAGCTTATGGTCTTTTTGATACTGTTACAGGTACACAAGTTAAAGACTTTGTAAAATGCGACGGCAAACAAATTGAGTTTGATAACTTAAATCCAAATATGCACTATGATGTTGGCGTTATTGAAAATATGGGAAACGAAAAACCCCAATTTGCAATAAATTGGAGTGGAAAAATGCGTGATGATACGGAAGAGATATTAAAAAACTCTAACGGTTTACCCATAAAATATCCGCATGTCTATAAAGTAAAATTTAACGACAGTAATTCTAAGAACGTTTATGACTTAGTGGATGATGAGGGAGAAACAGTGGGTCAAGTTGCAAAATTATCGCCTCAAGACGATAAGCCTTATATTCATTTTGTTTGTTCTTTCAAAATGAAAGATGACACGATAAAATAATAAAAAAGACGCCAAAATAAGCGAACATACGCGTGATGTTGCCCCAAAAACAACAATTACTTTCGGTGTTTTTGGGCTCTATAGGATGACGGAGAGCGTATGCGTCCGCCTCGGTACGTCACTCTGAGCACAGTGAAGAGTCCAGGACAATAAATATTGCTACAGGGTACCTTTAAATTGATGTGTTAGAAAATAAAAAACGTCCGCAAAGCGGACGTCTTCATACAATATACGGCATGATATATTTTGATAGGCTATTTAGCTATATATCCCAAATCTTTAAGCCAGCCCTTTAAACCGAATGTACGGTTTCTGAAGCCGACCCAAGGATTATCGCTGACGTTGCAGCCTTTGCATTGCTCCTTAATGGTGCTGACCGTGTTTTGCACACCACCGCTGCCGTGCGTGATGAACGGAATAACGGTTTTGCCGTTAAGATCATAGCTTGCCAAAAAGCTGCTGACGGCCGGCGCAATGGTGCCCCACCAGTTCGGTGAACCCAAAAAGATAACATCGTATTGTGCGATATCTGCCACTTTGTTTGCTAACTCCGGATGATAACCGGCGTTAATCTCTTTTTTGGCTTGCTCGGTCGTTTCACGATATTCTTCAGGATAAGCCTGAACTGTTTCAATGGCAAATAAATCGCCACCGATATTTTTGTGAATCGCTTCCGCAACTTCTTTTGTGTTGCCACTCCAAGAATAATAAGCAACCAAAATTTTGGGTGCCGCTGCCTCAGGAGCAGCAGATTCTTGGGCGTTTTGAGCATTTGCATTGGTCGCTGCAAAAAATGACAGCGCTAAAGCAAGTAATTTTTTCATTATTCTCTCCTTTCATGATTGAACAACGTCTTATTTAACCTTTATCGGCTCCTTGAAGTCAAGATATTTTTTTTAATTTATGAATGTATTTTTCAGCTTTTGTTCTTGTAAAAAACGCTTGCGTGTTTATATATCCCTTGTTTTTCAAAAGACAATGGAGGTTAAAATGGAAAACTATGATCGTTTGCAAAAGCAAATGGATAAAATTGTGCAGGATCATAAAGATTTGATGAAAGAGCACAAGCAAATTATGAAAGATCACGCCAAGCTGATGAAAATTTTGGAAAAAGCGCCGCGTTAATTTCAAAAAAAAAGCCCATCACTGAACTGTACCCGGAAAGTTGGACAGTAAAAAGAAGGTCCCGAAGATTGCGCTAGCAATTTTCGGGATAATTTTTT
>CANRJO010000038.1 GCA_947630965.1 uncultured Alphaproteobacteria bacterium | reverse complement strand
AAATTGTACGATTATGAAATCCATTATTGTTTTGTCATTAATGCTATTTGCTGCGTCGTTTTCTTATGCCGACGATTATGCACGGTATTTTGAATGCGCGGACAAGAACGACGTTCAGGGAATGATTGATAGTTTATTATCCAGAGGCACACGCCAGTATAATCTCAAAGAAATTCGCAAGCGTAATGCAGACAGCGATCATATCATAGATTATATTTATCTCGGAGCCAATGCCGATTTTCCCGATAGCGTAAAACTGTTCGTCGAAGTCAATTTCTTTATGAAAGACGCAAATCCTGATATGAATATAACAGGAACACCGGTATATAAAATAAATTCTATCGTCGGCGAATATCTGGACGTGTTACCTATATACCAGATTGTAGCTCCGGAAACAACCGCAGAAAGCGCTGTTCGATACGGAGCCAATACAGATGTGCCCGATTCTCCTTATAAAGTCCGTTACAGTATTCGGAAATCATCGACCGGTTGGAAATTCCGCCGTTTTTGAGGTACTCGGTTGCTAATGGTTTAATGACAATTTAATACTGTCGGACTTCATGCTTGGAGGCATGGCAGTCGTGTCTTGCGCGCTGGTTATATATCGCTCGACGCTCTCCATCAGTTCGGCATGGTCGTGATTAGTAGCCGATGTGGTAAGTTGGAAGCCAGAAAAATTATCGCCCCGCAATCCCTGTATGGCTGCATTGATTTTGTCGATAAGGTCGAGAAATGCCAATGCCTCTGGCATTTTAGAGTCTTTGTGTCCGTGCGTTGCCGGCTGGCGTGTTACCAAATGCAACCTTACGGCTATATCTCCTCGACGTGCGCCGTTGTTTTGCTGTCGCCATTCTATTGTTTCGAACTCTACGAATATGGCAGGTAAAGGGAAAACTGCACCACCGTTAATCGTCTGGATATTCTCGTTCCACAAGTCTATAAATTTAATGTCCGAAACACGTTCATTTATTCGTGTGCAGATGGCTTGAAAAATTTGTTTTCTCATTTTCGTATAAATTGGGATAATTGTATGTTGAATTTCGCGACGTTATCCGTAATAATGCCCTTTATTATCTCTTGAGTACGTTTACCGTCGCCCACGAACTGACGCTTCGGCATAGTAAACTTTCTTGTGTGTGCTTTTACCGTGTACGGTTTTCCCTTTTTGCTGGTTCGGGTATGTTGGCGCACAGACTTTGTCCCGCTGCCACCTTCATTATGAATAGCAGCGTATGGCACAGCAGAGGTAAATCTCACGCCATTATCCCGAATCTCCGCTTTGATACTACGGCGCAATGTTCCCGTAACCATCAATAACGACCCTTTGGGATATTTATATGCTCGGGGTTTCCACTTTTCTGTAAAAAAGGCTTTACGCTCGAAATTGCGGTCGAACTCGTCAGAGAGTTCCACGCGCATATCAGAAAGGATGTTTCTTTTAAGTTGTTCCCCGTCTATCATTTAATTATCGTTTAATTGTTGGTAATTCAAAAAAATAGTTGTAATTTTGCAATATGGCAAAAATTATAGATAAAATAGAAGAATGCCCTTATATGTGTGAGCACTGCAAGCACTTTAAGCAAGGACATACTTGTTTGGCTTTTGACAACATACCATTAAGCATTTTGCTTGATGCAGAAAGCCATACAACGGTATTGCCTGAACAAAAAGGCGCTTATGTCTTTGAGCCGGCAAAGCCCCGTGATACCATGCGTGTTTATGTGGACGGTGCCGAAGAACCGGAATATTGATACTTTTCTGCATATAGTTTTTTAATTATAGTTCCAACCGCAACCGCAATAGGTCGCGGTTTTTCATTATTTAGATACTCAGACCAAGCCTCAGCAATAAATTCAGCTGCGTTTTTATGTCCGTAGTGGGACAAGTTTTCCGTAATATGCGCTTTGCCTTTTGACATTTCCTCATTATATATTTTGAGGAAATCCTTGTGAGTACGAAGTCCGATAAGTCGGTCAATTTCGTGTCCGAGTTCGTGGTCAAAAACGGCTTTCAATGTACCGGTTCCAAGTGGATGCCCTTTTGCCTGCACATCCTCTTCAAGCGACTTGTCTATTTTTTCACCTTTCCATGATGTATTGAAGCAAATGCCAGATAACCCCCAATCCTTAAATGCGCCATGAGAATAGGCATAAACGTTTTTGCCTGCCCTTACTTTCATGCGGGTAATCCACCGGCTTACTTCTTTTTTCAACGCTTCGTCCCCATATTTTGCATAATATGGGTCTGCCTTCAGTTCTGCAAATTTGCGCTCGGAAAGTAGTTTAATGCGCCCAAGTATAGTGCCAACGAATAGTGTCTCTTTTTTTAATTCGGGGAAACATTGGAAATGCCTTTCCACACTCCTGAAAATGCTTTCTATTTGGTTCATGTTACTTTTATTAAATCCGGTCAAAGAGCATTTGACACCCAATTTATCGCAAAAGAATTGTTCGGCTTCCTCGATTGTTTTTGGCGTCCATTCCGCAGGGGTATAGCCATTAATAGCTTGTTTCACCTGTTCGGGGTCCGGGCATTTGTAGTACGGGTGCTTTGGCGGAAAAAGTTGTAGCGACTTTCCGGCATTATAGCGAAAAATAGACCCTTTTTTCCCGCCTGTACAGTTTTCGCCGAGTCTCATGGCAGTTTCTGGATCAGAATATGGATATTTATTTTTGCGCACCTGTACGGTCGTACAGCGGCAATTCCACCCGTTTGGCGGGAGAAACATCGACCAAAACGGGTCGTCAGGCGGCAAGGTTATGCCATTCAAAACGGCGTGTTCTTCGCGCACCTTGTCGTCGCCAGCAGTCCGATATTGTAAATCGTATTTGTTTCCGTCCTGCTCGAAATCGTGCCATTTGGCTGCCATTTGCGCCGCACCGACAGCATGATTGTATTCTGCATACAGATAGTTATGGTTGTACTTGGCATTTATCTTCTGCACGTCAGTCAAGAAATCGTTAAACGGTTTGATATCTCCTTTATCGGTCAGCAGCGACAAGCCCACTTCACGCAGTGCGTGGTACATTTTGAAGCCAGAAAAAATAAAAGCGTTATTTTCGAGCGCGTAGCGAATCGTGTCGGGGACTTCTGTCGGCAGTTTGCTGTTTATGGCGGTTTGCAATATCCTTAATGTCTCCCCAATAACAGCTCGTGTTTCCGGATTGGACAGTTGGTCTGGGATAAAGCCATGACTATCGTAAACAGTCTGTGCCGCCGTCTCGAACAGGGTATCGTCGAACTCAAACGGGTGGCCATTTTCCGCCGACAAAAGCAGCTTTTTGTCGTATAACAACTCAACAGATGCGTTAAACGCTACGTATTTGTCGTGCAGCCCCTCGCAGTCGGAGGGGCTTAATCGAAAAAAGAGTCGGGTTGTGTTTTCGCCTGTCGCGTACCGGTGATGGGAATGTTGTACCGGTCGACGAAATACTGCGGGTCGATCTCGAAATATTCGAGCAAAAGACGTTCCTCCTCTCGAAGTTCGGCAGGGGTGAACGAGGCGGCATCGTCCCATTGGAACGTGAGACCCCGTACAGGAAAACCGTGTCGCATCATCAACGGCAGGAGTTTGCCATTGATGACGGTTGCCAACATTTTGGCATCAGCCTTGATGACATCATCGAAAATTTCAAGGTGCGTTTCCGACTGTGAGAGCGACGAACCGCTGTCTATCGTCATTGTCTGCATCAGAATGCCTTTCGAGAGTTCGCTATTGCATCTATCCACGCGTTTGTCGTACACGTTGTAGGCATCGCCTCGACTGCTTTCCTTTATTTCGATGTCCGTTCCTTCGGGGAACAAAGCCCAGAAAGCAGCACCCATTTTATCGAGCGCGGTTTCGATGCGTCTGCGCTCGTTTTCGTCGGTCGTATTGGTACGGGCAACCCGCATCGGCGCCCCGAATATTTCACCGAACATATCCCAAAAAGCGAGCATATTCTTTTTGCTTATGCAGGCAGGCGCGCATTTCAGGAGCAAGCCCAAATCTTTCGGCTTACCCACTTCGACACACCATAATGCAAAATCGCCTTCCCGATAAGGGATTCCTGTCCGCCAGTCGGCAGCCGGTTCAGGGGTAATGACGCCATAATCCGGACATACGTGTTTGCGCGGGACAAGCTCGACTTCGTTAAACCGCATACCATTTTCGTCCGACACGACATCGCCCAATTGAATCAAGCTGTGTCCCCAATAACGGCTGTCAAGGGCAAGGTCGCAGAAATCGCCGAACCACTCTTTTTGCAAGAGTTTCGTGGCTTCGGGATTTTCTTTTCCGTCCTTACCTACAAGCCGAAAATCTTTTTGCATCACTTTCCCTTTGCGCTGACCGATACATCCTGTAAGATGCAAATCAATCAGACAGTCTGTATATATATCGTACAAACGTCCTCGATTCGGGGTGTCCACACTGATGGCGGCTTGATGAGCCTGCCGCCACGTTGCAATATCCTTTTTGGTAAGACTGTCGGTTTGTTGCAAAAGTTGCGCTGTCAGCTTTATACCCTGCCGGCTTTTGGCAAAACGCATAAGCCTATCCATATCTGCCGCCGGAGTACGGCGGTCGAAAAGCTGTTTTATACTGCTTATAAAGTCCATTTAATTACTGGTTAAATAGCGTTTAACTTTGTATTGAATGCTGACTGCATCGGTAAACCAAAGAATCGTTTCGTTTACTTACTCTTATACGGCATTAATAATCGTATTTGTTGGGCGGCATCGAGCCGTAACGGACGGGGTTATGTGCATCTGTTTCCCCGCCCGTACCCGTATAGGTAGGCAGGTCGGGTGACGCCTTGGAGCTTTGCACGTCGCGCAGCCACTGAATAGAATCCTTGTACAGACATTCGCGCCGCTCGTGCCCCATACTCTGAGGTAAGCGATGAATCATCAGCCAAAGAGTGATGTTCACCGCACATTGTACGAGGAATGGATTCCGTTTCTCGCCTTGTGCTGCAAAAGCCGCCTGCATATCGTATCGATGGCGGGTATAGCTGCATATCTGTTCTATTGCCGCCTGTTCTGCAGTGAGACGCTCGGAAGTATTTGCACATAATTGCTCCATCTCGAACTCATCGCATACACTTTTATAGTCTTCTTCTGTCAAAAACATGGTTTTATCTGTTTTTTATTGCTACCATAATATGTTTTTTGCACTGTTCCGTCTGCCAAATGACGGTGTAAAACTGCTAATACGGGTATCGCGTTGTAGGTACCATATCGCACCCTCGTCGGCATCGGGGGCATCATCGTGTCCTCGCATACCTTTCTCAAAAGCGAGAGTTTGGTCAATGCCTGCCAGCATATCGGGGTCGTCTTTTTCTGTTTCGTTGTAAATAATGAACCCACGTTCCCAAAGGGGACTTATCGCCTCGATTCTTTGGAATTTGTCCGGTTTTTTGCGTTTATCCGCACTAATTGGCAGTTGATAACCCCGCAAATCTCCTTCACGCCGAAACTCGTCCAAAATAGTATCCTGCATAAAGTTGGCTTCCATATACCATTTAATGGCAATACCTTGCGACTGGCTCCATTCGTACAAATCGTAAAGCCATCGTACCATTTCGGCGACGCTGCACTGTCGTACAAAGGCTTTTATATGCCACAACTTTGACCCGACCTTGCCCCACAATTTGGCAGCCTTATAGTCGTTTTTCGTCGTGCCCTTGAAAGACGGGTCGATATACAATACTATTTCGTCAAACTTTTTCAGGTCAGGCATTTTACCCCACTTTATCCAATCGTTACGGAATACAGCTCCCTCTGTTATTGGATTGTTCATATACTCCTTTTGAAATGAGCGATAGCCTTGAAACTGTTCAATGGCTTTTACCTCTTCGGGCGTCCATTTGGCAGCCCACGACACATTGCCGTTTTTATCCCAAACATTGACTTGTGAAACGTGTACACCGTTTATGGCTGCAATATTTGTCAGTACGCTGTTTTTGGCTATCAGATTGCCGACCATGATGAAACGTCCGCGTCCGCCGTCGAGCGAACCGAA
This sequence comes from uncultured Alphaproteobacteria bacterium, assembly GCA_947630965.1. Classification (GTDB taxonomy): domain Bacteria; phylum Pseudomonadota; class Alphaproteobacteria; order RF32; family CAG-239; genus CANPYS01. Next base: position 6,400 of record CANRJO010000038.1, on the reverse strand, counting down.
AAGCGCCTCTTTAACCCAGTTTGTCAAGCGGGTAACACGGGCAGGGCTTTCGCATAATTCGTCATCGTCGAGGTCATCAATGACAATGTAGTCGGGGCGGTGCGAGCGATAGCGCAGACCGCGCGGCGACTGTCCTCGTCCACGCGAAAAAAAGGCGGTGCCGTCTTTGGTAACAAATTCGCCAATTTCCCACGAGCCATTATTGTATTGTATGCCGAAATCGTTTATATAACGCTGGTTATATTGAAGTTCCGCCTGAATATCGGCAAGCAGCATATCGGCATTGTCCTCACTTTTGCCTACCAATACCATTACGTTAAGTTGCTTATTCTGCTGACATTTGAGCCATAGCGGAATGAATATGTCCATGTGTGTAGACTTTGCAGCACCCCTGTGCCATTTGAATACGGCTTTAAGGTTTCGATTTTGGAGTATTTTGTTTGCTGCATTGATATGGAACGGCGCGCAGGGCGTCCGCTTTCCTGTTTCAGGGTTGAGTGTGTAGTGGGGGAAATAATATTCGACAAAAGCTGCATAATCTGCACGTACACGTTTAATGCGCAAGTATTTGTCTTGCAAAGTTTCCGCCGCATTTACGACAGTTGCGGCTTGTACGGTTTCGCAATGTTTCTGCCACCTTTCAATGGCGTCTCTCAATGTAGCTTTTGTTATCATGGAGATTTATTGATTGAATTTAATGTCATTGAATTTCTGCTGCACTCGGCAAAGTCCAAATGTATTTGGCTTTGCCCTCGTTTATTGAAATTTGTTTTGCAACAGTTCGTTGATATAGAGGTCGTGATACCTGTTTATGGTTTTCAATAACTCCGGCGTAATTTCGTCATCGAAAGACATACGATATTGCATCCATTTGCTGAATGCCATAAACACTTCTATCACGTCTACGATGGAGGCTTTCTTGTCAAGCCGTTCAATGGTCGATGAAAGTTTTGCCAGTTTGTCGCCCAACCCAGCCATTACCTCTGGATCATCGCTGTCGTTCACCTGTTCTATCAGCCGGTCAATGGTATGCAGCAATTTGTTTACCAATTCAGGGCGGGTGATGTTTGCAGCGGCACGTTGTTCCTGCCAACCGTTATCGGCTACCCACTTGGTAATTGTTGCCGCTGACACCCCTACTTTTCCGGCGATTATCTTCTGAGTTTCACCCTGCATAAACAGCAGGCGTGCATATTCCCGTTTTTCTTCGAGTTCTTTTTTTGTTGCCATTCATATTGTTTGTGTTTTCTTCCCCATTACAGGTTTTTCGATGTGCAAAATTGCGACCGGTATCTTATTATAAAAAAAAGATATGCAAAGTTTTACACTCTTTTTGCCGTCATGGGTGGCAATAGGGATATTTGCATCGTAATCGCGGGGTAGAGCAGATGGCAGCTCGCAAGGTTCATTCCCTTGAAGTCGGCGGTTCGAGTCCGTCCCCCGCTACAAACAAATTGACGAATGGCAAAAGATGTAATCATTAGCACAAGCGGTTTGAACTGTTATGGTGGTCGTGTTCTGACAACAGGTATAGACATAACACAATTCAAACGGAACCCCGTACTATTGTGGATGCATCGACGCAGCTTCGAGCGTGATGCAATGCCTATCGGGCGTATCGAGAACTTGCGTATCGACGGCGACCGTCTCATTGGAACGCCAGTCTTTGACCCTAACGACGAATTCGCCCAAAAGATAAAAGACAAATGGGAAAACGGTTTCCTGCGTATGGCTTCGGCGGGACTCTCCATCGTGGAAATAAGCCATGCACCTGAATACCTTTTACAAGGGCAAACACGTGCGACAATCATACGCAGTCGATTGGAAGAGGTCAGCATCGTCGATATAGGCGGTAATGACGACGCCTTGCAATTGTATGACCACAGCGGTAAGATGTTGAAGCTCGCCGCTGGAGAGGACAACAATGTATTGCCTCTTCTTTCGCTCGAAAAGGATTCTGAGGGGATAAACTCTCATAACGTGGAAAATCAAAATAATCAAAATCTAAAAATGATGAACAAAGAATTTTTGACGCTGCTCGGACTGTCGGAAACGGCTACCGAACAGGATGCGGTAGGCGCACTTCGCCTACTGAGAGAAAAAGCCGAGAAAGGGGAAACACTTCGCCTTGCCGGCATTACGGCTGTTGTGGACGCCGCAATTGCCGAAAAACGTATCACGGCGGACAAAAAGGAGCATTTCGTAAACATTGGAAAGACTGCCGGTATCGACAGTTTGCGCGAAACGCTTTCGTTGCTACCACCGTCTCGCAAGCCTACGGAGGCTATCCATTTGCACGACGACCACGCCACAAGTGAACCTCGGACATACACCAAATTGTCTGAGGTGCCAACAGAACAGATAGAAGCGCTACGTATGGAAAAACCGCAAGAGTACGAGCGACTTTACAAAGCCGAATACGGCATTGAAATCCCGAAGAAATAACAAAAAACAGAAAACAATGAAACTTATCAAGTATCTTTTTACAGCCATTTTGGCATTGGTAACGTCCGTAACACTCAACAGTGCAATGGGCGCAACCATCGCGTATGTATCAGGATTTTCTCCTGTGGCTGGCGTTGTAGCTGGCAACCTCATCGGATTATTCACCGGTGCGATACTACCGCACGGTGTAGCGTGTGCAACCGTTTTTAAGGAGATTTGGACGGGTGAAATGATCAAGGCATTCCGCACGGCAGCCGAAAGCCTTGGGTGGTTTGACCGTATCAAAAGTTATGACCAACACGTGGAAAATGACGTCATCCATTTTACGGAATTAGGTGGCGACCCTGAGGTTTTAGTGAATAATAAAACTTATCCCTTGAACATCAAAACTCTCGATGATGCCGACAAACCTATATCACTCGATTATTACGACACGGAAGCGACTCCCGTAACCGATGACGAACTGCACGCTTGCAGCTATGACAAGATGGCGAGCGTGTTGGAACGCCATCGTGAGGCACTACGTGAAAAATACGCCCAAAAAGCCATTCACGCAATTGCTCCGGCTGAAAACAAAACGACCTCCCCCGTGCTGCTCACAACGGGTGCTGAATCGGCTGATGGAAAGCGAAAGATATTCACACCGTCCGACCTACTGGCGTTGAAGCGTGCTTTCGACGACGGCATGAAGATTCCGTCAAAAGACCGCATTCTCGTGTTGTGTAACGACCACGTGAACGATTTGTTAGAGGCGGAACCCAAGTTCAAAGACCACTACAACATCAACCAAACAGAGGGCAAAATAGCCCGCCTGTACGGCTTCGATATTTACGAATACAATGGCACGCCGGCGTACAATGCCACTACGAAAACCAAACTTGCGTGGGGTGCTGTGATTGGCGATACGGATATGCAGGCATCGGTGGCATTCTATGCCGGACGCATGATGAAAGCTAACGGGTCAGTACAGTTCTACCACAGCGAGGCGTCAAGCGACACGCTTTATCATCGCAACCTCGTCAATTTCCGTAAGTGGGGTATCTGTATGCCGCTCTCGGAAAAGAATTGTACCGCTGCCATCATCAGCGCAAAAGTCGGAGACTAAAAAAACTGTACGATGGCACGGCTGCAATATCTGGTTATTCACTGTACCGCGACTCCGGAGGGGAGCGAAGTAAGTGCCGCCGACATCCGTCGCTGGCACACTTTGCCCGTTCCAGTCGGGCGCGGGTGGAAACAAGTCGGATACACCGATATGTTTCATCTCGACGGTCGTGTTGAGCGCCTTGTAGCGAACAATGAAGACGCAAATGTCGATACATGGGAAATTACCAACGGTGCAACCGGTTATAACGCCATGAGCCGACACATCGTTTATGTAGGAGGCTGCGACAGAAAAATGAAGCCAAAGGATACCCGTACAGAGGCGCAAATTGCCGCAATGGCGAAGTATGTTCACGACTTTCACGCCAAGCACCCAACCGTAAAAATAGTCGGACACAATCAACTTGCAGCGAAAGCCTGTCCGTCGTTTGACGTTCCGATTTGGCTGTCTGAAATAGGCATTAGACAATAAAACGAATGAGCGGAGATATTACAACCATTATCGTTTCGACTCTTGCTGCCGCCATAGCTGCGCCACTTGGGGCGTGGGTAAGCAGTATCATACTGCGCCGAAAATACCAGATAGAGTTAGACTCGTTGCGTGCAGACAATGAAAACAAATTGGCGGAAGCAAAAGGCAAAGAGGTCGATAATGTCCGTAAGGCGTTGGAAGTTATAATGGCAAACGTTGTGGCTCCGCTCGAAAAAGAAATAAAATCATTGCGAAAAGATGTTGGCAAATTTCGTCGCGCAGTCGAAAAAATACCTTCTTGCCCTATGGCTGGCAGCTGTCCTGTTTCTCACGAATTGCGCAGTGCAGAAACAGACGATGAACGAGACAAACCAGACTCGTAAAATCGAACAATCCCGTTTGGACAGCCTTATGCAACTGCAAGTAATTGCAGCATTGACCCGACAGGCTGTCAGCGAAGGTGAAACGGTTGTGGATTTGGTAGTGTACGACACCAACAAACCCATTATCGACAGCACGGGACGCTTTCCGATACAAGCCGTACTACATCAAGAGCATCGCCAAAAATGGCGAAGCGATGAAACGGTACAGGCTGACATTCTGAGCGAAAAGCAGATTGTGGACGATGCTTACAAAGAAATCGAAGCGCAAACCTCTGTTATCAGTACAGAAGAAAAAAAAACGCGTACAGGCATGGGCATTATGCGAATTGGCATCGGCTCGCTTTTGTTGGCAATGGTTGCCTTTGCAATATGGATAATTTACAAACGAATAAAATTCTGAAACATGGGAACAACAAATCAAACCAAAGAATCTCCCGTTAAAGCGGGAACAAACCAAACCAAAAAGCCGACCGATAGTGTACTGGAAAAAGTCGGAAAAGCCGCAATCAAACGACATGGATTCAAAGAGGTTTACGTAACCTCTGACGGTCAGGTTTTTCCATCGCACTCTGATGCCAGCAACCATGCTGTAGACCTGACGAATAAGGAAATACTTAAAGTAGCAGGAAAATGAATACATTGACCATTGAAAGACAAAACGGCAATATACCCAAAAGCGTGGCGGGAGAAGACCACGTGTCGGGATTGATTGCCTATCTGCCCGAAGCAGAAATACCGACCGGCTTCAAAACCGAACACGTACAACCTGTGTCCACCATTGATGCTGCCGAAAAATTAGGCATTACCGACAAGGCAGATAGTTGGGGCGTGAAAGTATTGCATTACCAGCTGACCGAAGCGTTTCGGGTCAATCCGGGCATTTCGCTGTATGTGGGCGTCTTTACGAAAACGGATAGTTACAAGTTTACGGAAATCAAGACAGTGCAGAATTACTCCGGTGGTCGTATCAGACAGATGGCTGTTTGGTGCGGCGATAAAAAATTTACCGCCGACGATGTTACTACCATTCAAGGCGTAGCTGATGCGCTGGACACTGAAAATGCCCCTCTTTCCGTATTATATGCTCCGAAAGTCGAGTCTATTTCCGCCCTGCCCGATGTGGCGGGCGCGAATCAATGCCGAGTCAGCGTCATCATCGCACAGGCTGGTAGCGGTACAGGTGCAGACCTTTATGCAGACGAAGCCAACGTAGAGGCAAAAAGCTCCGTATCAGCTATCGGCGTTGTGCTGGGTCTTCTGTCAGCAGCAGCCGTGCATCAATCAATTGGGTGGGTAAAAAACTTCCCGACGGGAGTAAACGTCCCGGCTTTCGGCGACGGTACGCTGTATCGCAACCTCGACAAGGCTTTGGTTGAACAACTCGACAATGACCGTTACATCTTCTTCGTTACGCACATAGGTCAGGCTGGGAGTTATGTGAACGACAGCCATACAATGGACAGTGCCACCAGCGACTACGCCATGATAGAGAATGTCCGTACGATGGACAAAGCCGTTCGCGGTATTCGCACCTATCTTATACCCGAACTTGGCGGTAATATTTATATCGATGCCGAAACTGGCAAAATGCAGTCTTACAGTATCAGCCATTTGGAAACAACGGCAAATAAGGCTCTCGAAGATATGGAAAAGGCTGGCGAACTTTCCGGTTATAAAGTGGAAATCGACCCAGAACAAGATGTGCTAAGTACCAGTATGGTCGAAATCGTCATCAGACAAGTCGCTGTCGGTGTGATGCGTAAAATCAAAGTAAAAATCGGATTCGCAAAAACAGTATAATAATGGCAAGTGTAATCAACAACGGCATACCTCTCGTAAATGGTATGCTTTATTCGTGGGCTGACGTAGTTGTAGTTATCGGTGGTGTACCCATTACCGGCATCACCGCCATAAATTATGGCGACGAGCAAGAAGTTGTAAACAAATACGGTGCAGGACGCCACCCTGTTGGGCGGGCAAAAGGGCGCATTACTCC
>CANRJO010000037.1 GCA_947630965.1 uncultured Alphaproteobacteria bacterium | reverse complement strand
GGTGGGCTCGTCCTTGGGCTCATCTTTCGGTTCCTCTACGGTGGGCTCGTCCTTGGGCTCATCTTTCGGTTCCTCTATGGTGGGCTCGTCCTTGGGCTCATCTTTCGGTTCCTCTACGGTGGGCTCATCAGTCTTTTCAACGTGATAGACACGCTGATAAGGAACTTCAACAGCATACTCATCAACTTTCTCTTCCTCGCCATTGCGATAAAGAGAAACAATGAACTGCAGAGTCACATCATAAACAATGCTGTCTGCATTAGCTATTGCTTTCCGAGCTTCAAAGCTTTCAAATTCAACAGAGCGAAGTGCCGTAAAGGCAAACTCTATTGTATCGGTGCTTTCTTTTTGATAAAGGGTATGAGCCTCTACCACTTCACCCTCATTGAAGGTGAAAGAAAAGCCGCGGTTGACAGTCATTCTAGCAATGCCATCTTCCGTTGAACGCTCTACGTTGCTCGAAACTTCCCCCTCTTCCAGAAGCTCGACATTTGCCAAAGCCTCCACACTGTCAACATATACCGTTGCAGGTACAGTAAACAGGGCATTCAGATCAAGATCATGCTTGAGCGTCGTTGCTTTCACAACTTCGTCCAGATCATCAATTTCTTTAAGCGAAAGAGTCAAAACTTGCTCTTTCGTATAAAGTTCAGCCAAACGTGTTCCAAAAGAGGCTACATAGCCATTTTCCGAAACAACAAAAGTAGTGTTACCATTACCTTTATCTCCTTTGGAAGGGTTAGAAATATATTCCTCTTCGATACCACCCAGAAAAGAAGACTCTTCGCTGCAGGATGCAACGAAAAATGTCAGCATGAACAATGCTACAAGAGCAAAATTTTTACGTGCCATAATGTTTATATTTTTAAGTTATTATCAAATAAAAAACAAACATCTTTATGAAAAATCTTTTCGCGATTTTAATAATAGTTCAAATAATGTCATAATAAGATGTTTACAAATTTAATGTACCACATTTTCCCCCGCTCTGCAAGCAAAAAATGCACAGAAAGCGATTTTTTTGTCATTTTCGGCAAAATGCAGGAAAAAACAAGCCAAACCTTGTTCTTGTGGCTAGATTTAAAAGCCGCTAGCACCAACTATATTCTCAAACGCAGTCAATTTAAGGAGGACACAAGATGACAGATCATTCAAAACTAAAATCCGCATGGGAAAAAACCAAGGAATTCAGCGCTGACGCATGGGACACCACCAAGGAAGTTTCCGCCAAAGCATGGGATAAAACCAAAGAGCTGAGCTCGGATGCATGGGATGCCACCAAAGAGGCGGCAGACAAGGTTGGCGATAAGTTTTCAAGCGATGAGCATGAGCACGAAATCCACCTCAAAAAGCACGATGATGACCACTTTGACCATGTTTAAGCCCCAAAAACCGACTGAAAAGTCGGTTTTTTTAAGGCTTTAGCCCTTGAAAGAAAAAGCCGAAAACATAAATAAACGCCACATTTTCAATGAGGGCAACATGCGGTTTATTTTTCTTGTTTTATATTTTTTAAGCTTGGCGAAAATTGGCTTTGCCGCTGATTTTCAAGCGCCGGACATAAAAGAAACAAGCGCCCTCTTAGATAAGATTGAACAGACGCTGCAAAAAGGTAATGCCACCGCGCAAAACCTCTCGGAAAACCTCAAAACCGTTAACAAATTGCAAGCCGAGATCAATGAAGAAAAGCAACAACGCGCGGAACAGCTTGAAAACACCCAAAAAAAACTTGACGCCCTCGGCGAGCCAACAGACATCGAATCGGCAGAAATTAAGGAAAAACGCAAAGAATTTACGGCGCAGGCAGAAGTTTTGAAAAGCCAAGTGGCGGAAATTGACTTGCTGAATGCCAAAATTGAGGAAATCAGCGCCCTCACGCTCAAAATCAGGAATAAATCGCTCCTAGACCGCCTTTCGGAGCGCCAAATTTCAATTTTTCAATTCAAGGCTTTTGGGAGCGCTTTGGCGCGTTTTGGGAGCTTTATCGGCGGTTTGCTCAAAGCCCCGCCCGCGTGGTATGAAGCGCTTGACGCCGCGCACCGCCAAAGCGTTAAAGATAACATCTATAAGGCGTTATTCATCATTTTCTTAATTGGAGCTTTTTCTTTCGGCTTAAGTTTTGCCATTCGGCGCCGCTTCGGATACCGCGATTGCGCTCTTGGTCCATCCTATCGGCAAAAACTCCGCTCCGCCGCCGCCATGAGTTTTGCCTTGGGCGTGGTGCCAGCGGCGGTCATTGGCGCGTTTTTATTTTGGCTCCACACAGCAACCATTTTTGAAAACGGCAATTTAGGCATCCTTTTAAAGCTTGCAGCGCTTTATTTCCTGATTTTTTGCCTCATCCGCGCCGCCGTGCGTGTTTGTTATGTGCCCCGTTGCGGCAATTGGCGGATAATCAATGTTGATGATGCCAAAGCCCGTGCGGTTTCACGCGCTTTTATCCTTTCCGCGGCACTCATTTTGAGCATGGAATGCCTGCTCCACTTTGCGCGTCTGACCGCAAGCGAACCGGAAAGCATTTACGCGCTTCAAATTTTGGGCATTGCCGCCAAGGCTTTCGGGCTTTTGATCACTACGCGCGCACTTTTAAGAGAACCCCTGCAGGAAAAGGAAACAGCGGAAGATTCTTTGGCATTAGAAGCCAAAATCAACCTCTTAACCACGGCTTTCCTCGGCGTGGTCATTTTGCTTTCCTTGGCAGGTTTTGTGCCTTTGGCAGAGTTTTTATTAAACCGCGTGATATTATCGCTTTTAACCATAGGTGGTTTTTGGCTTTTGGACAAGTTTTTACGTTTTGCCGTTCATCGGTTGTTGCTCTTCAAATTTTGGCGCGAGAATTTACACATCGGCGCCCGATTTTTAGTGAAAACCGAATTTTGGTTCGGGCTTTTACTCACGCCGTTTATCTGTTTTGCCGCGCTCATCGCCATTTTAAGCCTTTGGGGATTTTCAACCGACATCATGCTTCATGATGTCAAAAACTTTTTACTCGGTTTTGACATTGGCGGCATGCACGTTTCAATCGTTTCGCTTCTGTTAGGCATTGCGGCGTTTTTTGTGGCGCTTTTCTTAAGCAAACGCCTCAAACAGAGCCTTTTACGCGGCAATTTAAGCAAAATAGAAATGCAGGAAGACACGCGCGCCTCTTTGGCAGCAGGCATCAGTCTGATTGGCTTTATTGTGGCGGTGGTGGTGGCTTTTGCCGTAATGGGCGGGAGCTTAAAGAGCATTGCCATTGTGGCGGGCGCACTTTCCTTCGGTGTCGGGTTGGGCATGCAAAACATTGTTTCAAACTTTGTTTCGGGAATCATCATTATTTTTGAACGCCCCATTAAAATTGGCGATTGGGTGGTCATTAACGGGCAAGAGGGCATTGTCAAAACCATCAGCATGCGCGCCACCTTGTTGGAAGCGTTTAACAAGTCCGCCATCATCATTCCGAACTCCGCCATTTTATCCTCGAGCTTAACGAACTTAACGTATAACAGCCGCACCGGACAAGTGGAAATCAAAACAAACGTCAAATACGGTGCCGATGCCGCCGCCGTTCGGCAAACGCTTTTAGACATTGCCAACGAAACACCAGGTGTTTTGACCGCGCCTGCCCCGAGCGCCGCCTTTGAAAATATGGCAGAAAACGTCATGCAATTTTCGCTCAAATGCTATGTTGCAAACGTGTTTGAAAAACAAGCCGTCACAAACAATATTTATGAAAAAATCTTGGAAATTTTCCCGCAAAAAGGCTTTGAAATCCCCAATGTCCCCATAAAAAAATAAGCTGTTGACAGAGATATACCGACATATTATGATAGCTCATTATAAATAAACAAGGTGAAGCAAATTTATGAGTTCTGTATATTTAAACATTTTTTATTTAGTTCTGGTTTTTATTTTAATTTTATTTAACGCATTCTTTGTGGTTTCCGAATTTGCGATTGTGAAAATCCGCCATACAAAACTTGAGGAAATGGCGCAAAATGGCAACAAACGCGCGGGCATTGCACTCAGGATTACGGCACATTTAGATACTTATTTAAGCGCCATTCAATTAGGCATTACCTTGGCCTCCCTTGGCTTAGGTTGGATCGGTGAACCCGCGGTTGCCTCGCTGTTAGAAAAACTTTTTGGCACCTTTTTTGCCGAGAACAGAATTTTGCTTCATTCGATCAGTTTTGGGTTAGCCTTTGGTTTAATCACGCTGTTGCATGTGGTTTTAGGCGAGTTAATTCCAAAATCTTTAGCGATTCAAAACACGGAGAAGTTTGTACTGCTGATTGCTTATCCGCTTTATTTATTCAAGCGTGCCTTTTATCCATTCATTTGGGTTTTAGACACACTCACACTCAAAATTTTGCACCTCATGGGCATCACGCCCACTTCTGAAGCCGAGGCGGCACACTCGGAAGAAGAAATCAAGCTTATTGTCAACGCTTCGCAAAAGGGCGGCGTGATTGATGATACCGAGCGTGACATCATTGAAAACGCCATTGACTTTTCAGAAATTTACGCCCATGAAGTGATGATCCCAAGGCAAGACATGAACTGTCTGTTTTTAGATGACAGCTTTGAGGAAGTGATGAGCTTTGTAAAACACACCAAGCACACACGTTATCCGCTTTGCGATCATGATCGTGATAACGTTGTCGGCATGATTCACATTCGTGATTTGCTAGAACATTGCGAGGAAAAGCTCGGCAAAAGGCAATTAAATAAAATTGCACGGCAGATTTTATTTGTGCCGGAAAATGAATCTATTTCCGATGTTTTGCACCTGATGATGAAAAAGCACACGCATGTTGCCATTGTGGTGGACGAATATGGCGGCACGGCGGGCATGCTTTCCATGGAAGACATTTTAGAGGAGCTTGTTGGCGACATTAAAGACGAACATGACGAACCAGAGGCGGAAGAAATCCACCGCGTGGATGAAACAGTCTGCGAGTTTGACGGCAAAGTCTTGATTGAGGACGCTTACGAGTGTATGAACCTGCCCTGCCCCGAGCGAGATGAAAGCACCATTGGCGGTTATGTCTTCACGCTTTTAGCGCGCGCCCCAAAAGTAGGTGACAAGGTGGAAGATGAAAACTGCCGTTTTGAAGTCATTGCCGCAAGCCGTATGCGTATTAAACGCCTACGCGTAACCATCAAAAACACCACCTCCGCCGTCAAAGAATCTTAAAACTCCAGGCTCGCCCGAACATAGTTGTTGTTGTTCTTATTGTTGTAGTTCCGGTTACCATTGTTCATGTTGAGTTTCCATGAGTTGTTACTATTGTACTCCGACGAGGACCATCGAAGAGAATATAGCTGTCGCTTTTAGATTCAACGGCAAAAAGCATGTTTTTGGCTTTTGAAGCCTCGACACATTTTTTACTGTGGACAGCCCTTTTTTAATTTAAATCTGCTCACTCCGTAAGTGTTTTTTAAGGACCCCTACGAACTCCGGCGTAATTCTCATCATAATACACACACATCATAATTTTGGCGCCCTCCGCCTGGAGGGGGCAAGCCCCTCCGGCGGAGGGTTTGGCGCCTTTCCGAACGCGCGCCGGCGCGCGTTCGGAAAGAAGTGTACATGCCGCCATCTCATGCACAAAACGCCTCTTCCCCTTTGTGCGCCCTTTCGGGCGCTGTCATCGCCCTTATACATGGGCGATGACATGGGGAAATGGTTAAATGGACTAAAAAGCCAGGCTCGCCCGAACATAGTTGATGTTGCCCTTATCGAAGTAGTACCGGTCACCATTGAGCATGGTGAGTAGCCACGAGTTGTAACTATTGTACTCCGACGAGGACCAATAGTAATCATTTGTTAACGCTTCAGCCGTTACACCTTTGATCGCCAAGGTAGTAAGCGTGGCGTTGACTGCTGTCTTGGTATTGCCATTGGCACCTGTATCCGATTCGCAGTTGCCGAGGCTTGATGTGTAGTTATACCCATACAGATCCATTAACTCCCCAAGTGTCGGCAAATACCACTTCCCTTGACCAACTTTTGAGTCGTTTTGTTCAACATCTGGCGGATAAAATGCATGTGCCGCCGGCGCCGCATATTGTAAATTATCGCTTTGAGCTTTCACAATAATATCAGTGTAACTCTTACCTGCTGACCAGAATGGATCTTCATGCTTTCCTGTTGCCGCGACTGTGCGATAATCACAATCCCAATCCTTCAAATCAGGAATATCTACAGTAGAACCCCATCTGAAGTATTTATAGGTATCATACGGTTTTGCCGGATCAAAGACTGCGCTTGACGAACTTCTACCTAAGTCATGCAAGTTAATCACTTTACCATGCGCACCACCATCGAAAACGTAGTAAACCACGCCGACAGGTTTCGGCGAAGAATCTTTGACATACTCACTAGCCTTGCCGCAAGAGCCATCCGCATAATAAACATCACCGATTTCACAATTGAGAGGAATAATCTTCTCATTGCAAAGAGTATAATCTTCATTGCCCTGACATTTTATAATTTCGTCACACCACGATGTTTTGTCAGATGTGGTAAACCCGAGCGCAGCACAATCATAGTTGACGCATTTTTTATAATCGTGATTAAAGGGGCAATACATGTAACCATCATCGGCACAATTCGGATCATTGTCTTTCGAATATCCCAAACTCGCACAATCCGGCGGCGTCTTGCAATCTATCGCCTCTGCCACATTCGCATACATCAACAAACCTAACAAAAACATCCAGTATCGCATTTCTTTTTCCCCTTTCTTTTACTCTGTCGGTCACTCTGAGCTTTAGCGAAGAGTCTAGGACAATAAATTAGCTATATTTTTTCACCTGGATTCTTCAACCCCTCCGGGGTTTCAGAATGACGTCCGTAGGTGGACGCATTTTCTCGAATCGCATCAAAAAAAGAGTACCTTAAAAAAGAGCCAATGTCAATAAGAAAAAATCAAGCAGAATCAAGGTCCTAAAATTTTAAAAGGTGTTGCATTTAAAGGTACCTTTTTTTTGCTATAGTTAAGCAACAAAAAAAGAACCTTATAGTGTTTTTTTACTAATGATTACGCTTGCTTACAGAGCAAAACTTATGAACAAATAAAACCATAAAAAAGATAATGAAATAAATTTAATATGACAAAAAGCAATTGCTGCTTTCTGAACCAATATCCCGCGTCATCACACCAATGTTCGCTTGCAAGACGCTGACAAGCACACAACGTCACTCTGACACCCGCAGGGTGGAAGAGTCCAGGACGAACAAATCAAATTGTCATGCTGGACTTGTTTCAGCATCTCTCTTATCAGATCCCGAAACAAGTTCGGGATGACGTTTGTGTGGTCGGGATGACAACAAGGATTAACGGGATGACGACAAGGATTAATTTATTGTCCTGGACTCTTCGGCTTCGCTCGTAGAACATTCGCATGATTTCGCCTAAAAATCATAAATTTTACTTATTTGCTCAACCATGTATAACGGAATATCAATCAAATTGTCAGATTTTTTATAATCTGCCAACGATGTCCGGATAAGAGTATCGGGATTGAATTTTTCTTTATACACATTTAGGCTTTTTGCTTTCAAATTTATGCCTGCTTTGACCTCAAGAGGTATAACCTGAGAATTAACTTGTATAACAAAATCTACTTCAGCCCGACCTGCCTCATTTGCCCAATATGCAATATCAATATTTTGCGCTGAAATTAATTCCTGCAAAACAAACTGTTCGGTTATAGCCCCTTTAAATTCGGTAAAAACTTTTGAGCCTTCCAAGAGTGTTCGTATATCGAGATCAGATTTTGCAGACAGCAGCCCGATATCCGACATAAACAGCTTGAAATTATTATATTCTTGATAAGCCTTTATTGGCAATGCCGGTTTACTTAAACGCATGATCTGATATATCAACCCACTATCTTTTAACCACTCCAACGCAGGCTCGTATTCTTTTGTTCTCGCTTTTGTATTTTCAATTTCACTATAAATAAATTTTTTATTTTCCTTTGCCAATTGGCGAGGAATAGAATCCCAAAGTTTGGTCACTTGTGGACGAATATCCTTAGGAATATGGTTAGAAAAGTCTTGCTTATAGTCGCTCAAGATCCGATTTTGAATTTTTCTGACTTCTTGAAAATCTTTATTTTCAACATAGTTTTTAACAACCTCCGGCATTCCGCCAACATAAAAATATGTCTTTAAATAAGTTATGATTTTGTCTTTGAAGATGTTTATCATTTTAAAATCATGACTATTGATGAGTTCACAGAGTTTTTTCTCACCCAAAGCGTCCAAAAATTCGCAAAACGTCATGGGATACATATACATGGATTCAACTTTGCCGACCGGAAAAGAAAGACCTTGATGTATGGAAACCCCAAGTAAACTACCTGCCGCAATAACAGGATATTCCGGTAAGTCTTCACAAAAATACTTCAAAGAGGTAATTGCACGCGGACATGCTTGAATTTCATCCAAAATAATCAGCGTATCCTTTGTGATTTTTTTGCGCGTTTCCATTTCAAGCGCCGTTACAATTTCTTGCGGATTTAATGTGCTGTTAAAAACATTGGCAATTCGCTCATTTTTTTCAATATTCATAATAACATAATCAGGAAAATTGGTTTTGCCAAACTCTTCCATGAGCCAGGTTTTACCGACCTGACGTGCGCCGTATACGAGCAAGGGCTTACGTTTTTTACCCTTTTTCCAAGTCATTAAATTTTGTAAAGCATATCTTTTCATGTGATCTCCTCATTTTAATAGGTATAAAATAACACTTTTTGGATCGAAAATCAAGTATGTTTTCACACTTTTCGGATGGAAAATTGATATATTTATGACACTTTTCAGACGGAAAATTGAGCTAAGATAAAATTTTTGGTTGAAAAACATATTACATATCACTTTTGGACGACATCACGCCAATGTTCGCTTGCAAGACGCTGACAAACACACAACGTCACTCTGACACCCGCAGGGTGGAAGAGTCCAGGACGAACAAATCAAATTGTCATGCTGAATTTATTTCAGCATCTCTCTTATCAGATCCCGAAACAAGTTCGGGATGACGTTTGTGTGGTGGAATGACAACAAGGATTAATTTATTATCCTGGACTCTTCGCTCCGCTCAGAGTGACGGACAGTGGCAGACGCTCGTTCAGAAATCAATTAAAATCCTCATTTTTCTCATAGTCCGCGGAAATGCGGATAGAAGTAAAAATGAAATCCTTATTTTAACACCCAAGTTTCGGAAAGGCGGATAGCGTGTGCAGATAGAGTGATTTTAAGCCCGAAAGTACCGGAGCGTACATAAGAAGTACGTGAGGAAACTTTCGGGCTTAAAATTGCTCTAGGTGCCAGCTATACGCCTTTCCTTGTGCTTTCCTTGGAAAGCGCTTGAACTAGGTCTCCTAGGCCGACAACTTCTTGCTTCTCTACCCCTAGGCGACGTACAGTCACCGTCTTGTTCTCTCTTTCCTTGGCACCGACAATGGCAATGACAGGGATTTTTGCAAGCGAATGCTCGCGGATTTTGTAATTGATTTTTTCATTGCGCAAATCCGTTTTAGCGGTGAGCCCTGCCGCGCGCAAAGCTTGCGCCACTTCTTCGGCATAATCATTAAATTCGCTCACAATCGGCGCCACGACAACTTGTTCCGGCGAAAGCCAAAGCGGCAAACGGCCGGCATAGTTTTCAATCAAAATGCCCAAAAAGCGCTCAATGGAACCAAACAACGCGCGGTGCAACATCACAGGACGGTGTTTTTCGCCGTCTTCGCCAATGTACGAAATATCAAAGCGCTCCGGCAGGTTCATATCCACCTGAATGGTGCCACATTGCCACTCGCGCCCAATCGCGTCTTTTAAGATAAACTCAAGCTTCGGGCCGTAAAAAGCGCCCTCGCCCGGGTTGATTTCAAACTTATAACCATGCGAGTTCAGCGCGTTGGCGAGCGAATTTTCGCACAAATCCCAAATTTCATCGGAGCCGATACGATAAATGCTGTCCGGACGCGTGGAAAGATAAATTTTAACCTCATCAAAGCCAAAATCATGATAAATATCCAAAATCAGCTTTAAGGTGTTAATGCACTCTTCTTCCATCTGTTCCGGCGTGCAGAAAATATGCGCATCATCTTGGGTAAATTCACGCACGCGCATCAAGCCCATTAAAGCGCCCGACGCCTCATAACGGTTGACTTTACCAAACTCCGCAATGCGCAAAGGCAAATCGCGGTACGACTTAATGCCCTGCTTATAAACCAACAAACCACCGGGGCAATTCATCGGCTTAATGCAGAACCATTTTTTATCTTCCGTTTGACCGGAATAGTTGTGCGCGCCGTATTTATCCCAGTGACCGGAAGTTTCCCAAAGGCACCGATCCATCACGCGCGGCGTTGAAATTTCAATATAACCGTTTTGTTCTTGCCGATGACGCATATATTCAATCAGCTTGCGATAAATCTTATAACCTTTGTCATGCCAAAAAACAGCACCGGGGGCATATTCCGGCTCAAAATGGAACAAATCCATCTCGCGGCCGAGTTTGCGGTGATCGCGCTTGGCGGCTTCTTCCAGCATATCAAGATAAGCTTTCAGGTCTTTTTTATCTGCCCAAGCCGTGGCATAAATGCGTTGCAACATCTCATTTTCAGAGTTTCCACGCCAATAAGCGCCCGCCACTTTCATTAACTTGAAAGCATCGCCCACTTTGGAAGTTGAGGGCACATGCGGCCCGCGGCACAAATCCGTAAAAGCACCTTGCTTATAAAGCGAAATGACCTCATCTTCAGGCAGATCGCGGATAATCTCCGCCTTGTAATGCTCGCCCAAATTCTCAAAAAACTTGATTGCTTCCGCGCGCGGCAAAACAAAACGCTCCACTTTTTCATCGCGCTTGACAATCTCATGCATTTTGGCTTCAATTTTTTCAAAATCTTCCGTCGTGAAAGGCTCTTTGCGCGCAAAGTCATAATAAAAGCCGTTTTCAATGGCGGGGCCAATCGTCACTTGGACATCAGGCCAAAGTTCTTTGACCGCCTCTGCCATAATGTGCGAGGCAGAGTGGCGCAAAATGTGAAGTCCGTCTTTATCTTTGGCGGTTATAACGGTCAATTCGGCATCGGTTGTAAGCGGCGTGGAAAGATCTTGCAACACACCATTAACTTTCACCGCCAACGCGGCTTTTGCCAAGCCCGCGCTGATTGCAGACGCCGCATCAAAACCATTGGCGCCGTCAGCCAAATTTAATTCACTGCCATCCGGCAATTTAATTTTTACCATTGTAACCTCTATTCAAATTTTGTTCAAAAATCAGTTCATTTTAACCAATTCTTTATAAACTGCAAGTGTTTTTTCACACATAATTTGTTTTGTAAAGTTCTGTTTGATGTGCTCTACCGCCGCGCGCCCGATTTTATCACGCTCCGCATGCGGCAGATCAAGCGCCCATTTCAAAGCGTCCGCGAGCGACTGCGCATTACCGCTTTCAAAGAGTTTGCCCGTTTTGCCGTCCACCAGATTTTCAAGCGAACCACCGATGTTTGAAGCCACAACCAACCGCCCCATCGCCTGCCCTTCGGCGGCAATGCGCCCAAACGCCTCGGGATCAGTGGAGGCTGAGACCACCACATCCGAAACAGCCATCATCGCCGGAATGTCTGTGATATGGCGGATAAAGGCAAAACGCCCGGTCATGCCACGTGCGGCAATCATGCCTTTAAGCTCGTCGGTATAATAGGTGCGGCCTTGGTCATCGCCCACAAAAACGCAGAAAAAGTCTTTATCCTTAATTTTTTCAAGCGCCTCAATCAAGAGCCACTGCCCTTTCCAACGCGTTAAACGTCCGACCAAAAGAACAATCGGCTTATCTTCGGGGATGTTATATTCTTCCATAAGTTTAATCATCCGTTCGGCAGTCATTTTGGAAACATCAAAATTTTCCATATTAACGCAACGATGAATAAGCCTGATTTTTTCAGGTTTCACACCATAATTTTCAATGATGTGCTTTTTAATGTGGTTGGAAATAGCAATCACCAAATCGCCGTATGTCATGACGCGGTTATAGTATTTTTTAATGCCTTTGGGGCCTAAACCATAAGTGCCGTGAAAGGTTGTCAAGAACTTAACGCCTGTCTTTTTGGCCGCCCAATAAGCGCTCCATGCCGGCGCACGCGAGCGAGCGTGAACAATGTTAATGCCGTTTTCTTCAATAATTTTAACCAAGCGCCGATAATTCAGCCACAATTTAATTGGGTTTTTTGTTTTGAGCGGCAAGGTAAAATGCGGCACTTTCAAACGCGCCAACTGATGCGCCATGCGACCACCTTGTGATGCCACAAAGTTTGTGATGCCGTTGCGCTGTAAATCAGCGGCAATTTCAATTGTTCCAAGTTCCACGCCACCTTGGTTCAGCTCGGGCAAAACCTGCAAAACAACAGGTTTGTGACGCGATGCGGCTGGCGTTATATTTTTCTTTTTCATTGTTTATCCTTTAATACATCAGCACGTCAAAACATTTGGTTTTGAACGCCAAACATATTGTATTATAACAAACTTGGAAAAATTACAAAATTTTCCGCC
>CANRJO010000036.1 GCA_947630965.1 uncultured Alphaproteobacteria bacterium | reverse complement strand
ATGCGCAAACTTATCCTCTTTGCTAACTCTTCCCTTAAGCCTTGTGCATAACTCTTTCTTCTGGGTTGATGACGTACGGAGAAGTTGGAAAGGCGGAGAGTGAAAAAAATAATCCTTATTATTTTGCACCCAAGCTGAAGGAATGCGGTGGAGCCATAAAAAACAACAAAAGTAATTGTTGTTTTTTAGGCGACATCACGCGATTGTTAGCTTGCGAGGTGCCGACAGGCGCCACGGCAAGCGTTACAGAGCGGTGACCGAAGCGAGTTAGCGATTGCTCATAGAGCAGAGCTTACGAGCAAGAAATGAGGCGAATGGAAGCAAAAAATGAATCCTTATTTTTATACCTAATTCATGAGAAAGGCGAAGAGTGGTACAGATAAAGTCGTTTTAAGGGCGAGCAAAATTCTAGTGTACAAAAGAGGTACATGAATTTTGCGAGACCCGTAAAAACGGCTTTAGATGTGCCGCTATACGCCTTTCCCCGCCCCTTTGACCAGAACCGATGCCGCAAGCCGTGCCTCATCTGTTATATCCTTACCAGAAAGCATTCGCGCAATCTCTTCCTGCTTTTGGGCGGGCGTGAGCTTGGAAACTTGGGTGTGGCTTTGATTTTCAGTTTGAATTTTGGTTACTTTGAAGTGCTCTTGACTGAAAGAGGCAACTTGCGGGGAATGCGTCACAACCAAAACTTGAACGGTGCGTGAAAGGCGCGAAAGACGCTCGCCAACAGCTTGGGCGGTGGCACCGCCAATGCCGGAGTCTACCTCATCAAAAACGAGGGTTTCAACGCTTGATTTTTGCGCTAGATTCACTTTAAGAGCAAGCATAAAACGCGCAAGCTCACCACCCGAGGCAATTTTATTTAAAGGACCTTGGGGCGAATTAGGGTTCGTGGAAACCGTAAAAATAACGCGGTCAATGCCTTTTTCGGAAAAATTGGTTTCTTCCAAAGGCGTAACGGTGGCTTCAAAAACGGCACGTTCCATTTTAAGGGGCGGAAGTTCGCGCATGACAGATTCGCTTAAAGTTTGCGCGGCGGCTTGGCGCTTGGCACTTAAATTTTTAGCCGCGGCTAAAAACGCCTGATACGCTTTGGCACTAGCACGCTCCAAATCCGCAATATCCGCACCGCCCTTATCCAAAGCCTCTAATTTTTGCCTAAATTCAACAAGTTTGGTAGGAAGTTCGGCAATGCTTGTCTGATGTTTGCGCGCAAGAGCTTTAAGGGCAAAAAGGCGTTCTTCCACGGCGTCCGCCTCGTTCGCGTTCAGGCTGATTTCTGCTTGCGTTTGCTCGATTCGCGACACCGCTTCATCAAGCTGAACAAGCGCTGTATCCAGGGCGGTTTCAATATCTTCAAACCGATTTTCCGTAAGGGCGTTCACGCGAGAAATTGCCGCTTGTGCCTTTTGGATAAGCGCGCCAATATCCCGCCCCTGCAAGGAAGAATAGGCAAGATTAAGGTTTTCAATCAACTTTTCAGCATGCATCATTTCCGTGCGGCGGCGGTTAAGCTCCTCTTCCTCATCGGGGCGGATTTTAGCTTTTTCAAGCTCATCTGCCCAATGGCGCAGATTATCTTCTTCCGTCACGGCGGCGGCATAAGCATTTTGCGCCGCCTCAAGCTTTTTCTGAATTTCTTTATAAGCCCGATATGTTTCACGCGTTTGCTCAAGTTCAGCTTTATACCCACCAAAAGAATCCAAAACATCCAAGTGCGTGGCGGGGTTTAACAGCCCCTGATTATCAAATTGACCGTGAATCTCCACCAAATATGGCCCGATTTCTTTCAAAAAACGCAGACTAACAGGCTGATCGTTTAACAAAATTTTGCCTTTTCCGTTCCGATCAAGCGTACGCTTAAGGATAATATCATCTTCAACATCAAGCTCATTTTCCAAGCACAATTTAAAAAACGGATTTTCCTTATCTTTGAGCTCAAAAACGCCGCTCACCACAAGCTTATCTGCCCCTTGAGAAATAAGCCCCGTATCCGCCCTATTTCCAAGCAAAAGCCCTAAAGAATCAAGCAAAATAGATTTTCCGGCGCCGGTTTCACCGCTCAAAACGCCCAAACCACCGGAAAATTCCAAATCCAGCTTATCTATCAAGACAACATTGCGAATGGAGAGTGCTTTAAGCATGCTGAAGCCTTATTGCAATACTTTTTCCGCCTTTTTCGTCCAGTTGCTTTGCGGATAATTCGCTTGCATGGATTGAAGCGATGTTTGAGCCTCGTTCTTCATACCCAAAACCACATAAAGTTCAACTGTTCTGTAAAGCGCTTCTTCCACCTGCGGTGTATTCGGATATTCTTTTACCACGGTATTAAAGCGGTTTAACGCTGACAAATAATTTTTGTTTTTGAGATAATACCGCCCAATTTCCATTTCTTGCCCGGCAAGATGATCTAAAATCAGGTTCATTTTATGCGAGGCGTCAATCGCATAAGGTGTTTGCGGATAAAGCAAAATAAGCTGTTGGAAAGCGTCTTGCGCTTTTGCCGTATTGCTCTGATCTTTATCCGCGGGGCTGATTTGGTCATAATAGCACAAGCCTTTCAAATAATAAGCATACGGCGCATCCTGATTGCCGGGGTGATATTTAATAAACCGATCCAAGCTCATCACGGCATCGTCATAGCTTTTGTCTTTATAATGGGCATAAGCGCTCATCAATTTTGCCTTAACCGCCCAACGGGAATAAGGGTGCTCAATTTCAACCTTTTCAAAGCTTTCCGCTGCTCTATCCCACGAGGTTTTGAGCATATATTGATAACCTTCTTTATAAAGCTCCTCTGCTGATTTTGTTTCCTCATCCTTTGTGGAAGCACAACCGGATAAAAGCGCAAAAGCAAGACCGATAATCAAAAGTTTTTTCATTTTTCCCTCACACAATTTCAAAATTGGTTTCATCTGCAAAAAGTTTTTTCAAAAGTTCATTATTATGATAATGCCCGCTTTTAGAACAGACACTATCTGCCAAAATACGAAAGCCCGACGTATATAAATCGCCAACGGCGTCCAACACCTTATGATTAACGCATTCATTTTCAACCTTAAAGCCACCAGGGTTCAAGATGTGATCACCATCCAAAACAACGGCATTATCCAAACTACCGCCCTTAATCAGCCCGATGGAACGCAGATAATCTATCTGCTGTTTTTCGCAAAATGTTCGGCATGGAGCAATTTGGGTTGAAAAGACCTCAGGCGTGATATCCCCCTCAAATGTCTGATGCCCGACAATCTTGGATGGAAATTCTATTTCAAAATGAATATGAAGATCTTTGCCACCATTAGGCAAAAGCTGAACCTTGGCGCCTTTTTCATCTTCAAAACAGACTGGTTTTAAAACCTTGAGATAATGGCGTTTTTTTTCTTGTGTGGCAACACCCACATCTAAAAGCGAATCCAAAAATTCGCGTGCGCCACCATTTAAAATCGGCAGCTCTAAAGCCGAACACTCAATTTCCACATTATCAACGCCTGCGGCATAAAGCGCCGCCATCAGATGCTCAATGGTGCTCACCGTCACGCCGTTTGCGCCAATAGCGGTACAATTACGCGTATCAACCACATTAAAATACTTTGCTCCAATATTTTGACCTTGGCGCGTAAATATCACGCCGAAATCCGTTGGCGCAGGCTTCAACGTTAAGACCGATGCCGCCCCCGAATGTAAGCCGACCCCTTCAATAACAATTTGTTTTTTAAGCGTTTGTTGTTGCATAATCCCCCGCAAAAAATTTAGGCGGTCTGTAAGCCGGGTTTTGTGCCGTCCATTGCTTTGCAAAAGCAAAGTTAGACGCGACAGCTATTCATCTTTGGCAAGCCGTTACCAACTCACTCCTGCGACCTACCTCTGGAACAGAGTGGAAACGCTCCGTCAGAGAACTCTCTGATAATTCCTAACTTGGTCTTACATCCGACAGGGCTTGCCTTGCCCGCAACATTTCTGCCACGGCGGTGAGCTCTTACCTCGCCTTTTCAACCTTACCACGGCACACCATGGCGGTAATTTTCTGTGGCGCTTTCCCTCGGATTTCTCCGGCCGGACGTTATCCGGTGTCGTGTTTCCATGAAGCCCGGACTTTCCTCACAAGCAAATTTTACCTTTTGTTGCGCAGCTGTCCGACCGCCTTAAACAGACATTATACTTAAATAATCTAAAAAGCAACGTTTTTTAATACTTTTTTACGTTTGATTTTTTTCTTGCGTTTAAGAAATTTTTAAGGTATAGTGTTGTTTAATAAAGCCATCAAAAAATTTAAGGAGATAACTATGAAAAAATTAATGTCTATTGCTGCCGCTTTGCTTGTGGCACTTTCTCTTACCAAGCCGGCTCAGGCAGAGTGCGATGGTATGTACATTGGCTTAAGAGGCGGCATGGTTTCCCATGATATCGATTCTACCGGTATTTTTAGTGGCCGTTCTGACGGTTTAGACAAAGAAAAGCTCATGTTAAGCGGTGCTTTGGGTTATCGTTATGAGTGGTTCCGTACAGAGCTTGAATTTGTGTGGCGTGATTATATCAAAAACACCACTTACAAAGACAACGGCGATCCACGTTACACAACAAAATTAAAAACATATTCCTATATGTGGAATTTCTATTGGGATATTTTGCCTTATCATTGGCTCTCCCCTTATGTTAACGTTGGTATCGGCTTAACAAAAATCAAATATAATTCGGAAGATGTTGCTAGCGGTAGAAACCGTGGTCACTTTGATACAACCAAGTTCACCATGGCAGCAGGTGGCGGTTTCACCGTTAAACTGACAAACCGTTGGAAT
Source organism: uncultured Alphaproteobacteria bacterium (assembly GCA_947630965.1). Classification (GTDB taxonomy): domain Bacteria; phylum Pseudomonadota; class Alphaproteobacteria; order RF32; family CAG-239; genus CANPYS01. The sequence continues at coordinate 7,966 of CANRJO010000036.1, read as the reverse complement.
GTTGATCTAGGTTACCGTTACTATGATATGGGTAGCCTGAAAAATGCTGACCTCACCGCACAAGAATTTTATGCAGGTGTCAGGTACATCTTCTAACAAAAACACAACAAAACAAAAGCTCCGAGTTATCGGAGCTTTTTTTATTACCCTTTTTTTATTATCCCTCTTCCGTATGAAGCAAAACGGTTGTACCGAGTAAAAACACAATCATCACCGGGCTCCATACCGCAAGCCAAACGGGAATATAACCATTCACGCCAAAAGCATAAATCAGTTGTGAGCTGAAATAAATAACAAAGCCGCTCAAAACGCCCGCCACAACCATAAATAAAACACCACCTTGCCGAACATTGGCGCGTAAGGAAAAAAGCGCGGCAATCAAAACCATAGCAACCAACAAAAAGGGCGATGCAATAAGCGATAAAAAGCGCATTCTGTGCCTTTGCGCCGAAAAGCCCGAAGATTCATAAAAATGGATTGTATCAGGTAAGCTCCAAAACGAAATGGCCTCCGGATCAATAAAATTTTCCTTAATGCGTTGCAGATTAATACTTGTCCGATAACTCGTTTCAGGCAAAACTTTGGTTTCTTTACCGGCTTCAAAAACACGCACACCGCGCAGATAAAACCTTTCATCTTTAAGTTCGCCAACCAAAGCCTCCACACGGCGCAAAATTTGGGAATTTCGATCCATTTCCAAAATGCTGACATCGCGCATGGACAAAGCCTCATCCTCTTCTTGATGCAAAGCTTTTGCCTGAATAACCAAAATATTATCATCATCTATGGCTTCCCGAATCCATAAGCCCTTGCTTGAGAACAAAACAGCTTTCGGATTGCGCGTATCAAACCGATATTTAATGGTTTCGTGCCACTCATACAATTTAGAGGCAATCGGATTAACAAAAGCCACATGAACAACCCCCACCAAAAAGACAGCAAGCAATACAGGCGTCAAAAAGCCCCAAACAGAAACGCCCGCCGAGCGGATAATAACATATTCATTACTTTTACTGACCCGCCAAAATGTAATCATGGCGGCAACCATCATAATAAAGGGCAAAACCTTGTCAACCATATCCAAAAGGTGCGTTAAGGCATATTCCACAACATAGCTGATACCCATATCTTCTCGCCCAGAAATACGCCGCAAAGCCTCAACGGCATCAAACATCATAATAATGCCCATAATTGCAACAAGCACCAACAAAAAAGTAAGCACAATCTGCTTTGAGAGATAACGTCCGAGAATAATGTTTGGGTTCATCTTGGTCCTTTATTTTTGTTCGGTTTTAAAATAGTCCAAAGAAAGATAGCGCTCAATGGCATCAGGCAAAATAACCACAATATTTTTGTTTTTTCCCTGAAGTTTTGGCGCAATTTGAAGAGCCGCCCAAAGCGCCGCGCCGGCGGAAATTCCAACCGCCAAGCCTTCCAAGGTTGCACATTCCTGCGCCATTTTGAAAGCCGATTCGCTAGGCACCTGCACAATCTCATCAACAAGCTCTCTCTTATAAAACGGCGGCACAAAATTTGCCCCAATCCCCGGAATTTTATGCGGCCCCGCCTGCCCTTCAGAAAGAAGCGGGCTTTCTTTGGGTTCCGCCGCCACAACATACAAATCAGGGTTACAGGTTTTAAGCGCGGTGGCAACGCCTGTTAACGTGCCACTTGTACCCACGCCACAAACAAGTACGTCAATATCGCCATTTGTATCTTCCATCAGCTCCATAGCCGTGCCAAGCGTGTGCGCCTCGGGGTTGGCCTCATTTTCAAACTGCTTGAGCATAATGACGTTTTTGTTCTTTTGGGCAAGCATTTCCGCCTTTTTAACAGCACCGTCCATACCCTCGGCGGCGGGCGTCAAAATAACATCCGCACCAAAATGACGCATCAGTTTAATGCGCTCCACCGACATATTTTCCGGCATCACAATCACAAGCTTATACCCTTTGGCGGCGCACATGGCGGCAAGCCCAACGCCCGTATTGCCCGAAGTTGCCTCTAAAAACACCGTGTCTTCACTGATTTTATCCTCAGGGATTTTTTCAAGCATTTTCAAGGCAATACGATCTTTAACCGAAAACGCCGGATTATAACATTCGCATTTTCCCAAAAGGTTGTGCTTTAACTTATGTTTTGCCGCAAGCCGCGAAAGTGCCACAAGCGGCGTTTGCCCAACAAGTTCCGTAACTGACTGATAAATCTTTCCCATTTATTTCTCCAACATTTTTTGCGCTTCATCCATAAGCTCTGTCACAAAAGCAGGCATACCGGGCTGACGCACGCGCTTCATGCGCTCACCCGAGATAATGCGCTGAATTTTGGCAACGGTTTCATCAACGTTCACATTGACCACCACATAGTCAAACTCGTCCCAATGCTTAATTTTCTCAACCACCAAATTCATACGCTTATCAATCGTTTCCTTCGAGTCCGTTCCGCGCCCGACAAGACGTTTATGCACTTCTTCAATGGAAGGTGGCAAAAGATAAATTGTCACCACATCATCAGGTGCTTTTTCCCGCATTTGCCGCGCCCCAATCCAGTCCATATCAAAAATAACGTCTTGCCCAATACTGATAAAGCTATCCACTTCCGAGCGGAGCGTACCATAACGAGAGCCATACTGCGAATTAACATATTCATAAAAATCGTCATTTTTAAGGTGCTCGTCATATTGTTCGTCAGAAATATAGTAATAATCCACACCTTCCTGTTCGCCCTCGCGTTTGGCGCGCGTGGTAACAGAAACGGAAAACTTTAAGTTCGAGTCGCGTTTCAAAAGCTCTTTAATCACGGTGCTTTTGCCTGTGCCCGACGGCGCCTCAATTATAAACATGGCGCCTTTTCGTGTTTTTCTCAAAACGTCAACAATATCTCGCATCTTTTACGCTCCTTTAATGTTTTTTCTTTTACCATAACAGCAAATATATCAAAAATCTATCGGGAAAAGAAAGATGTGCAAGAACTTTCACAACATTTTAATCACAGGTGCATCATCAGGCATCGGCGCGGCTTTGGCTTTGTATTATGCCAAAAATGGCGCCGAAAACTTGTTTTTATGTGGCAGAAACAAAGAAAGGCTTAAAGAAATTGAGGCAAAATGCCAAACATACGGCACAAACGTAAAAGCCGAAATTTTAGATGTCTGCGACAAAGAAAAAACCGAAAAATGGATTAAAAAATGCAACGCCAAAACCCCGCTAGATTTAGTTTTTGCCAATGCGGGCATTTCAACGGGCGTCGAGTCGGCACAAAACATTTATAACACGTTTGAAACAAACATTTTTGGCGTTTTGAACACTGTTACACCAACCGTAGAAATTTATCAAAAACGCCAAACAAAAGCCCCTTGCGCCATTGTCATCACGGCTTCGATTGCGGGTTATCACGGCTTGGCAGGTTGCCCCTCGTACAGCGCGTCAAAAGCTTGCATTAAGGCTTATGGCGAGGCTTTGCGCCCACGGCTTGCCAAAGAGGGCATTCAAGTCAATGTTGTTTGCCCGGGGTTTGTCCGCTCGCGCATCACAGATAAAAACACTTGCCCCATGCCGTTTTTTATGGAGGCGGACAAGGCGGCAAGCATTATTGCCAAAGGCGTTTCCAAAAATATAGGGCTGATTTCTTTTCCGCTCCCCATGCGCTTGGCAGCGTGGTTTGGCGCCATATTGCCCAACGCCCTGAGCAACTTTATATACGCACATTTGCCTTATAAAGTTTAGCTTAATCTCTTCGGCGCCGGAGCAAAAGCATTAAAGCGCCCTCACCGCCCTGATTTTCACGCGGATGAACATACGTCAAAATAAGCGACTTCAACTCATCGGATTGCAACCATTGCGGCACCCGAGTTTTCAGGCAACCGCGGGGCGCAAATTCATCTTGCTGATGTAACCCCTTGCCGGTAATGATAATCACACAACGCTTGCCACCAAGATAAGATTCCGTCACAAAACGGCGCACCATTTCATAAGCCTTATCTTCCGTTTGGTGGTGCAGATCTAAAACGCCCTCAACCGGCAATTCGCCCCGTTTTAAGCGCTCAAAAGTGCGCCTGTCAATATCAGATGTTCCATTTAACTGCAACGTGTGTTTCATAGGCTTTGCCGCAACGGTTTGCATTTTTTGAACACTGTATTTAAAACGCTTGGGCGGCGTTAAAACAACCTTTTTTGGCGCCATAGGAGTAACGTCTTTGATAACATCTTCCCAAGACTGATCTTCTTCCTCACTCATGAACAACAGGCTCCGACCCTTTAGGCAAGAAAATATAATATTTTCCTTCAGCATGCATTTTTCCGGCGGAAAGAAGAGCTTCTTCGCCATGCCCCCAAAAATAGTCGCCCCGCACAGCGCCCTTAATCGCCCCGCCAATATCCTGCGCCGAAACAAGCTTACGGATAGGCGTCTGATCAGGCGCGGTTGTTTCAAGCCACAACAAACTGCCAAGCGGAATAAAAGTCTTATCAACCGCCAAACTCCGCCCCGCCGTCAAAGGTGCGCCAAGCGCCCCAACAGGCCCCTCGACATCTGAAAATTTATGAAACACATAGCGCGGATTCTCTGCCATAAATTTTTTGGCTTTTTCCGGATTTTGTTTCAGCCAATCGCGGATTTTATCCATAGACGCGCCACCTTTGGGAAGTTGTTTTTCCTTAAGCATAATACTGCCGATTCCCACAAACTTTTGCCCGTTATTATCCGCATAACGAACGCGCACCTGCGAACCGTCATCAAGTGTGGCAAGCGCCGAGCCCTGAATTTGCATTAAAAACACATCAACCGCATCATCAGCCCATAAAATGACCGGCGCATCAAGTTTTCGCTGTTCAATTTCTGCGCGCGTATAATAAGGCACAAGCTTGTTTTTCTCGATTCGCCCAACCAAGCGTTGAGAAGGAAGTTTATCATTAAAGACAGCCGGATCAAATTCAATCAAATCATTCGGCTTGCCATAAACTGGCACCTGATACGCCCCGTGTTGTGTGCGTGAAGCCTTAATCTCCGCCTCGTAATAAGACGTAAACCGCCCTTTCGGCGAACCATTATATAAAACCAAATACGGCACAAAGTGCTTTTCTAAAAACCGAGCGGCATCTTCATTGGAGGCAGGCTTTTGCGCCTTGAAATCACGGCAAATTTTCTGATATTTTTCCGCCGAAACATCAATAGCGGCACCTTTCATCTTGGAAGTGTTTTTCAAAAGAACATCACAACTTTTTTCAAAGCTTTGAAGCCCTGCCGATAAATCATCCGCGTCAAACCCCTCTAAATCGGCAAATTTTGCTTTTTGAAGGCTGACACCCTCGCTCAAAAAAGGCAAGGACTCCTGCTTTAGCCCGCAAGCCGATAAAAGCAAAATAAAAACATATAGTCCGCTTCGTTTCATCATTTCTTCTTTGTAGAAACCAAGAGCCAAACGGGTGAAGATGCGTGAATATCCTTTTCAAAAGTCCAGATATCGGTAATTTTTTGAACAAAGTTTTCATCGCCTTCAATCACCTCGCCGGCGGCATTTTTCAAAAGATTAACCTGCTCGCTCACAAACTGCACCACAATCTGAGCCATACCCTTTGGCGAGAGATTGGCATCTTGAATGTCCATTTTTTCAATACGGATCAGGTCGCTTTCAGCACTGATACCTTCTTGTTTGCGTTGCGCGATAATTTCTTGAAATTTTGCAAAAAGCTTCTTACCTGTCAACATTTTAAGTGTTTCCTCATCACGCATGGCAAAAGCAGTTAAAACCATTTCAAAAACTTTAGCCGCGCGGGCGCAAAAATCCGCCTTATAAAAACCCGGAATTTTATCAAGCGTGCGCTCAAGCGGGCTTTGTTCCTCTTCAGGTGTCATCTGAAGATGTTCATCCAAACGGGCTTGCTTGGCTTTCATACGCTTCCATTCTTCATCTGTCATAACCAAGATTCTATGCTCGTTTTCAGGCCGTGTTCCCAAAACGCTCCGAAGCCGCATCAAAATAAAAACAGTAACAACAAGTAAAATGATAATATCCAAATATGCCGACATTTTTAACTCTTTCAATTTAAAACCACATCAAATATAACTCAATTTGGGATATTATCAACCATAATATTTGACGAATGCAAGTTTTTGGGTTAAGACTTAAACAAAAACATTTAAGCAAGGAGAAAAAAATGGCTAAGGAAAGCAAAGAAACACAACAACCCCCGATTATTTTTAACAATCAATACATCAAAGATTTATCTTTGGAAATCCCGCACGCACCGCAAATTTTTAAGGAAATCAAAGAGCAACCCAAGCTTGCGCTTGACATTAACATTCAGTCAAAGCCTTTAGAAGATTCTGTTTATAATGTTTTGCTCAACATTTCATTAAATGCCGATGTCAAAGACAAAAAGCTCTTTATTTTGGAGCTTTCTTATGGCGCGGTGGTTACCTTAAACGTGCCTAAAGAGCATACAGAGCCCATTTTGGGCATAGAAATTCCACGGCTGATGTTCCCATTTGCCCGCAACATGGTTTCGCAATGCTTAAACGAGGGCGGCTTACCCCCGATTCTACTTAACCCCATAGACTTTGCCGCGCTTTATGCCGCACGCCAAAGCAAAGGCAAAAACTAAATGCGGCTCGCGCTTTTTCAGCCGGACATTCCGCAAAATACAGGCACGCTCTTACGTTTAGGGGCGTGCTTAAATTTGCCATTAGACATCATTGAACCTTGCGGATTCATTTTTAATGATAAACAAATGCGCCGTGCCGGCATGGATTATTTAGAAAAAGTGCAATACATTCGTCACGAGTCGTGGCAGGCGTTTCTTGATTTTCGGGCAAAAAACCTTGAAACGCACGGCAGGCTCGTTTTGCTCACCACACATGCCAAAACGCCTTACATAAACTTTAAATTTGAACAAAATGACATCATTTTATTAGGCCGAGAAAGCGCCGGTGTGCCAGAAGAAGTGCATCAAACAGCTGATGCCCGGCTTTTAATCCCCATGGCAAAGGGCGCACGCTCCATTAATATGGCGGTTTCTGCCACCATGGTTGTGGGCGAGGCTTTGCGTCAAACAGGCTTATTTCCACCCATTGATTAAGATTTGTACAAAAAAAATTAAAAAATTTAAAATTTAGGCTTTTTTTTGGCTTAAAAATGTGGTATATTCCTTTTGTTCATCAGATAAATGCATAAGGAAAAAGCAAATGAGCATTAAGAAAAAACCATATCAGGCTTTCAGCTCCGGAGAATATGTTGTTTACCCCACACACGGGGTCGGTAAGGTTGCGGACATCTCCAAGCAGACCATTGCCGGCACAGAGCTTGAAATGTTGGTTGTTAACTTTGACAAAGACAAGATGACCTTAAGGATTCCTGTCGGCAAAGTTGAACACGTCGGCTTACGTAAAATTGCCGGCGCAGCAACCATCAATTCTGCTTTAGCCACGCTTAAGGGCAAAGCCCGTGTCAAAAAGGCGATGTGGTCACGCCGCGCGCAGGAATATGAAAATAAAATCAATTCCGGCAACCCAGTTGCTATTGCGGAAGTCGTGCGCGATTTATATCGGTCTGAAAATTTGGCGGAGCAATCTTATAGCGAGCGCCAAATTTACGAGCAGGCCTTAAACCGTTTGGCAAGCGAAGTGGCTGTTTTTGATAATACCACTATTGAAGAAGCAAATGCAAAGCTTTTAGATTTGCTTGCAAAATAGCGCCTGATAAAACAGAAAAACCGCCTTACGCAAAGGCGGTTTTTTTGTTAAATTTTTTCTTGTAATTTCGGGCGGTTGTGGTATTTTGAAACGAAATATTAAAGGAGACTGTAAAAATGACTGGCAATCCGCGCTTTAACGGTAAAGAAACATTTGAAGAATGGCAAAAAAGTTGGCAACTTGAAGATCGCTACAATTTCAGAAGCATTGAAAGCAAATGGCAAAAAATTTGGGAAGATGAAAAAGTTTATCAGGTGGAAATTAATCACCAAAAGCC
>CANRJO010000035.1 GCA_947630965.1 uncultured Alphaproteobacteria bacterium | reverse complement strand
GTATCAGACATCTTGTTAGAGAAGCCCCATTCGTTGTCATACCATGAAACGATACGAACAAACCGACCATGAATAACTTTGGTTTGACCGGCATCAAAAATAGAGGTGTGTGCATCGCTGACAAAGTCTTGCGAAACAAGCGGCTCATCATTATATTCCAAAATACCTTTGAGCTCGCCTTCAGAAGCTTGTTTCATGGCAGCGTTGATTTCCTCGGCTGTCACATCGCGACCCGCGTTAAACGTTAAGTCAACAAGCGAAACATCCGGAGTCGGCACACGCACCGCAGAACCTTCCAACTTGCCATCTAAGGAAGGAAGCACCAAGCCAATGGCTTTGGCAGCACCCGTAGAAGTCGGAATCATGTTCAAAGCGGCGGCGCGTCCACGATACGGATCTTTCGGGTGAACAATATCCAATGTGCGTTGATCGCCTGTATAAGAGTGAATGGTTGTCATATAGCCGCGCTCAATGCCGCAAACTTTTTCCAAAACTTTGCACACAGGCGCCAAGCAGTTTGTGGTGCATGAAGCGTTTGAAACAACCCGATCCGATGCTGTTAAGGTGTCTTGGTTGACGCCGAAAACAATGGTTTTATCAGCGCCTTTGGCAGGTGCGGAAATCAAAACCTGCTTAGCACCGGCCTCCAAATGGACAGAAGCTTTTTCCTTGTCAGCAAAAATACCGGTGCATTCCATCACAACATCAATGCCGAGCTCACCCCAAGGAAGGTTTTTGGGATCTTTTTCAGCAAAAACCTTAATTTTATGACCGTTAACGGTAATAGAGTTATCATCAGCGCTCACTTCGCCTTGAAAACGACCATGAACAGAATCATATTTCAACAAGCGGGCATTATCAATCGGCTTACCCAAATCATTAATTGCAACCAATTCAATATCGGTGCGCCCTGATTCCACCATGGCACGATGAGTTAAACGACCGATTCGTCCATAACCGTTAATAGCAACACGAACTACCATTTTATATTCCTTCCTAAATGTTCCCTAAAGGGGTGCGGTTGGCTCCGCACAAGCGTTAATCTAAACTTTAAATCAAGGCTAATTTAGCATTAAAGTTTTAAGATTCAAGCAAAAAATAAAACTTAACCTGTTTTAAAAGCAAAAAAGGAGTGCTAAAGCACTCCTTTCTGATTTCTGGTCTTGGATTTTACCATCAGATTAACCAACTCGGCAACCGTTGTAGTTGCGGGCATGGCGCTTTTGGGAACGGGTAAAATCACCCCGAACTCATCAGCTGCGAAATACACCGGCAGATCCCAATCGCCCGGGGCATAACCTTTCCAGTAGAAGTCCGAAAGCGGCTTTGACAGGATAACCTCACTGGGAACATCCGGATCAATTTCAGCACTTCGACGATAAATCTCTAACGCATGTTGCTTGAAAAGTTTGAGCTGTCTTTCCACGTCATCAACACGATGTTTGAAACAGTAGCGTTGCCGGAACCGAGCAATAATCTCAGAACTTGCCGAAAAATACTTCGCAATTTCATAAAGCGTCACATTACCGGACAAATACGAAAGAGGATCATACAAATCAGGCATTGTCAGAGAGCGCCCTGTTGCAGACTCAAGCCGTTCCACCAAGGTAATGAGATACGGACGCGAAATGACATTAGCACCAATCTTCACTTTTCCGACATAGGCACGTGATAACCCCGTGCTTTTACAAAAGAAAAGCATCACATCATCAAGCGAATACTGACCGCAGACAGAAGACACCCAATCACCGATTGTCATTTCTTTTTCGGAAAACAAAGGTTTATAGGCTTCTAACCGATACCGATTTCTAATACTTTTTGCGGCACTGTCACGCACACATCGCGGAAACTCAAAAAGAGGCCGCTTCATAACAAGCGCTAAAAAATACTCAGCTGACGTTTTCCGCCGCAACTCAGCAAAAACAGGATCATGAATTGCAGCTTTATACGCCACATACGTTTGAATAAGTTTTGTATTCATAGAATAATAATTTTAAAATAGTTTAACAATATAATTCGAAAGTAGGTTGAATATAGCACACAGACTTTTATAAATCAAGAACTTTTTTTGACAAAATCAACTTGCAAACAAAATACGCGCCATTTTTAAATATTGAAGCGGCGTAATCTCTTCCGCACGCGCCGTTAAAGGTACGCCCGCCGCAGCGCAAGCATCTTCCAAGCCCGCAAATAACTTCAGGCTCTGGCGGATCATTTTCCGGCGCTGAGAAAAAGCCGCAGTTGTTAATTTTTCAACCTTTTCCAAATCTTTAAGCGACAAACGCGTTTCAAGCGGACGAAACAACAAAACGCTAGACCACACTTTTGGTGCCGGCACAAAACATTGGGGATTTAGATCCATCAATTTATCAATTTGTGCCGTGAGCTGTGCCAAAACCGAAAGCCGTCCATAGGCTTTTGTTTGAATGCTTGCCGTAATACGCTCGGCAACTTCTTTTTGAAACATCAGAGTGAGCGCGGCATATGCACCCATATTTTTAAGCCAACCAGTCAGTAATGGCACAGAAATGTGATAAGGCAGATTGCTCACAACTTGGCGAGGCATTTCTCCCTGTTGAGAAAAATCAGTTTCAAGTGCGTCACCAAAGATAATTTCAAAAGGTGTTTGAACCTGCCGGCGTAAATCTTGCATAATATTCACACAACGCTCATCGGCTTCCACAACGCACAAACTCTTCGGATTTTTTGAAAGCACGGCTCGAGTCAACCCGCCCGGCCCAGGGCCAACTTCAAAAACAGAAAATGCCGAAAAATCCTCCAAACCTTGACACAACAAAGATAAGGCTATAATTTTATCGGTCACATTTTGATCCAACAAAAAATTTTGCCCAAGAGATTTATCAGCGGCAAGCCCAAATTTTTCAACAGTTTGTTTTAATGATAGTTCAAAATCCATATCAAACTCTGCGTTCAATGACAGCCTTATTGCGCAAATCGCGGATATACTTTTGGGCAAGCGCTTCTGTCTTTTGAGATTGCAAAAGTTGCCGCACTTCCTGCTCATTGGTTGAGGGAGCTTTATCAATGCCCGGACGATAAATGCCTTGCAACTTCAAAATATAATAATCTGTCCCGACCTTAACAGGTTGTGAAATATCTCCCGTTTTCATTTTTGCCAAAACTTGGGTCAAAGGCTCCGCCAACTGATCCTTGCCGACCCAACCCAGATTGCCACCCCCGCGGGCAGACGGACTTTCCGAAAACTGCATGGCATACAGCTCAAAACGCGGGTCGTGCCTTAAATTTTCCACTAAGTCATAAATATTTTTCGCTTTTTTTTGTGAAATGACAATTTCGGAAATCAGATACTTTTGCTTCTTTTTATCCTGATTAATCATATCAACCGCCGCACGCACCTCACTTTCAGAGATACTAATTTCGCGACGCGCCTTAATCCCCACCAAGCGCGACCACGCCATTTCCGCTTTCATTTGCGAACGAAACACCTCTTCTGGAACACCGGCTTCACGGAGCATATGACGCACCTGCCGAACTGTTGTCTTATTTTCTTTGGCAAAATTTTGAAGCCCTTCATTCAAATCAGCCTCGCTGATTTCAACGCCGTTTTTTTGAGCTTCCTGCAATTTTAATTTTTCATCAACGGCGGCCTGCAAGACTTTTTCAATAATCATTCTTTTTGTTTGGGCAGTCACCGGAATTTTGGTGGTAGCAACAAAAGCATTCACACGATTTTGCATATCGCGACTTGTAATAACCTCACCATTCACTTCAGCAAAAATTTTAAGCTCATTACCAAACAAATTGACAGGGCGTAAAGCTTCACGACGTGCTTTTTCCGCGGCTTCTTCAGCTTCACGCTTGGCTTTAGCCGCATCCTGCTCCTCTTGCGAGAGCGGACGCTTAAACAAAACCGATTGCCCGCGCGCACTGCGAGCCGCGCTGTCAAGCGCCCCTATATCAAGCTCTTGCGCACAAAGCAGACCCGCAAACATCAAAACAGATAAAAAAGTTATTAAAAAGCGCATTTCAACCTCCTGTTTAACGCCCCATGCCGCCAAGCGTTTTAAGATAAAAAGTAATTGTATATTCATAGCGGTCATCAAGTTCCGGATTATTCGAGTCGTACTTTTTGATGGCTGTCAGCAACGTAAAGCATTCATCTTCATAAATTAAATTACCGCCATGTTCCAAAGATCCACCTGATTTAGTTAAATCCTGCCGGTTATAAATGCTCATTGACCAATCTCTTGTCAAAGCCGCAGACAAAGAAGTATAAAGTTCTTCACGTGCTCCCCAATATTGCGAAATATGCTTATTATTTTGCAAATATATGTACGAAACATACAAATTCAACAAACTTGTCCCGATACGTGTGCCAAGCTCGCTATACTGAAGCTTATAATTTTTACGATCCAAACGGAAACGATAGTTCAAATCCAGATAATGTGTCGGCGCCGCATAAATTCGTCCGACATAATCAGTAAGGTGCCCTTCATTTTCAATATCGCTTGTAAAGCTTGTTTTATTGTTAAATTGGTAAGATTGCGCCACAAAAGCAGATGTCCGCCCCATAATATTGCCGTAGCTGCTCCAATTAAGCCCATAGCTTACCCGACTGCCTGTATCATTGCGGTCATAACCGGCAAAACGATCTAAATCCAAAACATTGGTATCATCTAACCAAACACTTTCACTATCCTCATTAGGAATGCGATCAGACTTATTATTCCCATTCGGAGCTAACACACCCACCACCACCGGCTCCACAATCTGGCGTGTATTTTCCGTGGCTTTCACAAACGGCAAACGCCATTCCAAACCCATTTGCGGAAAAATACGTGCCACATCACCACTGATTTCCTGCTTATTATCATTAAAATAATCATCAATATAATAAGCATCTGACTTCACCGAAGCCATCAAGCGGTAGCGCTCACCATAAGGACTTGTCCAAGGCAAAATCCATGAGTTTATCATGGAGACTCTTTGCGACTGCGCATCACTTTCATGATAAACGGAAGCAAAGTTAAAATTATTTTTCCAATAAGAACCGATAGGGCTCACATCGCTGACTTTTTCATAATCCAAGAGAGGTGCCACAAAAGGTTTATTGCTCCGGCGACGTTCATATTCTTTTTGATTGTTCTTCCGCAAATCATAGCTAACGAGCTTATAGTAATAGGCCTCAATGGAGGCGTAATCTCGCCCGTTAAAATACTGTGTCCGAGCTATTGAAGTCAACCAGGCATCATCTCGATGATCAAGATCCAACTCTTTAAGATAGAGCGTATCAGAGGCATACTGCAAATCAGCATCGGCAACCCAATTTTCATTGATCTCATAGCGTCCTTTGGCAAACACATTACCTCTGTCCGAAAGCCGATCCTCATTTTCATCCCTGAAATATGTTCCGTTCAGGTTAACATACCCTTTTTCAAAATATTTTCGGTATTGTCCGCCCCAAACCACATCTTTATCTGCCGTCACAATAGGTGTAAACAAAAAATCAGAATGCGGATCAATATCCCAGAAATAGCGCAAATATAGGGCTTCACCCAAGTAGCTTGTGCTCCCGATGGACGGCATTAAAAAACCTGTCCGACGCTTAACACTCGGATCCGGATGTGATAAAAACGGCGTGTACAAAACCGGCACACCCTTAAAATCAAGAAAAGCATCATTATAATTCACATCTTGACTTTCGGCATCATGCGTAACTTTGCGGGCACGCACACGCCACAAGGGGTTTTCTTTTTCTTCACAAAAATCGCAAGGCGTATATATCACATGACGCATTGTTTTATTATTATTTTCTTTTTTATGGAAGTGTTTTGCCCAAACTTGCGACCCATCACGCATAATCGCCTTAATTTTGTTCATTTCCGCATAAGACATTTTATCTTTCATTTCAGCTTCATCGGCATAAATAATGCTGCCTGTTGAATCTTTCATACGGACATGCCCTTGCGCCACAATTTTATCTTGGTCTTGAAAATAAATCAGCCGATCCGACCAAACGGTCAACCCTTCGCGACGAACTTCCACATTACCTAAAGCCTCAATTTGCTTTTCCTGATCGCGGGAAATGAGCTCATCGGCATCAAAATAAATATCAGGCTCGGCATTCGAATCCGTCTTTGGCGAAAAAACATCAGTAATATTTTTCTCAGGATTAATTTGCGCCATCGGCATTGTCTTTTTTTCCTGCCGGATAACCTCGCCGGCAACGCCCTGTGTTTGGGCAAAACTTTCCACTGGCAGCAACAAAACTAACGCCAAAAGAACCGTAAAATGTGTTTTATCAAGCATCAAAAGGTTCTCCTTGCCGTCTTCTTCTGAAAAGACACGGGCGATAAAAAATCAAGAGAAATAAACAAATGGCAAACGGCACCAAACAGTTCAAATACAACAGCGGCAGAAAATAAAGCGAACGCGAGGACAAGTTTGTTAAAAACAAATCCCCCCCTTGAACCACAATCATCAAGAAAACAGACCAACAAATAATTTTTGTTTGTCCACGGCGGTTAAACGCGCCCACCAACAGCCCCGTACAAGCTAAAAGCGCAAAAACTAAATTAAACCAAGGCGAGACCAACCGCCGATGCCCCTCAACAATATATTTGCGTTTATCTTCGGGCGTCAATGTCTGGTCATTATCGGCATTTAAGAGCTCAAAAAGCGATTTTTCACGCACGCTTGCTTTCTTAATGCCGCTACTGCTTGAACTCGCCATATCCACCGAATAGCGCTCAAACTTAAGCGATGAAAAATCATGCCCCTTTTTACTCACTTCCTGCCGCACGCCGTTTACCAAAATAATCCGCGGCCCTTTGTCGGTATAAACAATACGCCCTTTTTCGGCAGAAAGCGTCACTTTTTTATCTGCCGCACGCTCATCATGAAGCAAAATACCTGAAACGGCACCATCATTTTCATGCTTGGAAACAAAAACAGTCATCCCATTTTGTAGGTTTGTAAACTCGCCTTCCCGAAACATCAGGTGCGAAACATTATTTTTAATTTCCCACTCCAAATTTCTAAAAGCATTTTCAGCAGCCGGAATAAGACTGTTTAAAACATAGAAACCGAAAACCGCCAAGATGACACCGCTGATGATAGCGGCCTTGGCATTTTTGAGCGGACTGATACCCGCTGCCTGCATAATCACAAGCTCGCGGTCGGAAAGCATCCGATTATATACAAACATCACCGCAGCAAAAAGCGCAATCGGCGACAAAATGGAAAACAAGCGCGGCATTAAAAAAGAAGTCAGCTCCACAAAAAGATGCAAAGGCAATCCT
Source organism: uncultured Alphaproteobacteria bacterium (assembly GCA_947630965.1). Lineage (GTDB taxonomy): Bacteria > Pseudomonadota > Alphaproteobacteria > RF32 > CAG-239 > CANPYS01. The sequence goes on along the minus strand of CANRJO010000035.1, from coordinate 5,640 downwards.
TTGTTGGTGACCATTTCCACAAAGCGCAAAGACTGTGTCAGCCACAGCATGGACAAGAGCGAAAATGCCACCAAAAAAAAGCCCGTCCATATTTGGCGGAAAATATATGAATTAAGTTTTTTCATAAAACAAAGTATAACAAATAATTCCCATAAAGAAAGTATTTTTTGAACTTACTTCACAAGCCCCTCAAAAAGCCTTATTTTTTACCTCTGGCAACCACAACCATGGCTTCACGCAAAAGGCGTCCTTGAATCATATAGCCTTTTTGGAGCTCAGAAACAATCTCACCGGCAGGTTTTGTTTCATCTTCCACTTCCTGCACCACACGATGAAAATTCGGATCAAATATTTCGCCTTTAACATTCATCGGCATAATGCCGTATTTTTCAAAAACGTGCTTAAGGCCTTCTGCCGTGAGCTTAACCCCCTGAACAAGCCCCTCCCCTTCGGCATTTTTACCAGCGGCATCTAAGGCACGCTCCAAATTATCCGCAACGGTCAGTAAATCTTTGGCAAACTGAGAAACGGCATATTTATTGTTTTTTTCAATTTCGGCAGCACAGCGTTTTTTAACATTTTCCGCTTCTGCAAGGGCGCGCAGCACATCTTCCTTCAATTTGGCATTTTCCAAAGCCAAATCCGCATCTTTTTCTTGTTTTTCTTCCTCGGGCAAAGCGTCTTCTCGGATGGCTTCATCTTGTGTGGCAGCTTTCAATTCTTCCTTATTTTTGGCGCCATGATTGAAATGTTCTTTTTTCATTGTTTCCCCTTTAATTCATTTGCAACATTGATATATAATAACAAGTTAGTGATTAAACATTCACAAGTCAAGAAAATTAAATTTTTTTTGTGTTGTTCTTTTAAAATTAACCTGTTATATTGTTTGCTAAAATATATTTATGTAGAAAGTGTAAAAATGACAAATCATAAAGCGAGCATAAAGTTGGAGAAAGGCTTTTTAGCTGTTGGTTTCAATAAAAAGAAAAACCTTTTTGCCGTACGTCCCACCCGAAACCCTTGTTTTAACGCCATACAAAACACGGCGCGCACACAATGTCTCGGCAAAAAAGAGTGGCCGCAGATTTTAACGGTTAATGCGTGGATGATGTCGGCAGAAACAGCAACTTTTATGAAATGGGGCGGTTTAGGAATGGTGGCTTCCGAACTCCCTGAAAACTTTAATGCCACTTTTAAAGAGCAACATCACAAAATCTCGATTCTCACCCCAATGTATCTAGGAAATACAGGCAAAAAGAAAGCCGTTTTTGACGGTAAAGTTTATCAGGGCGCGGAAAACAAAAGTGTCGATGTTGAAAAAATTGGAGCTTGCATTGTCCCGTTTTTAAACCGTCACGGCACCTTAACCAACCATGAGGTCAATGTTTATAAAGCAAACCTGAACGGCGTGACTTATCTGTTTTTACACAACGAAAAGTTCTTTTCCATCAACCCCCGCAAAGATAACCCCTCCGCGCAAGACGGCTGCTATGTTTTAAATGAAAACGGCATTAACGAAGTGGAGCGTTTTGCCTTTTTCTCCAAAGCAGTCTACATGCTTGTGCTTCAGTGCCTCAAAGGACATTTAAAAGACATTGAGTGTCCCAATATCCTCATTTCCAACGATTGGCACAGTGGCGCCCTTTCCGGCTTATGCAAATATTTCTCGTTGGCATCAGCTAATGCTCAGTCGATTCCCGATAACATCGCCGAAGCCATCCGGAACATTCCGCTCATTCACATTGCACACCATTTAGGCTATCAGGGGTGGGATTATCCCAACACTGCCAAAATCTTAAACGCCTTGTATGAAAACCTGACAAACGATATTTTCAAAAACGCCAAGCCCATTAAAAACAGCAACCCGCGCGCCAACAACACGCTGATTGTTTATGATTGCTACAATCAGGCATCAGCGGCATTTCATCTAGCAGATCGCATTATCACGGTTTCCAAGCACTATATGGAAGAAGTTTCCACGGAGTTAGGCTTAGGCTTTGACTTCCGCGACATTTTAAAAATCCGCAAAAATCACCGCACATTTTTCGGCATTGTCAACGGTTATGATAAGCGCCTGATTTCTCCCAATGAGCAAAAAATTGAGCACATCAACAACTATTTTCAGGGGTTCAAATTTCAGGTTTACAATGAACACGAGCAGGAAAAGAAGCTTGCCAATAAAAAAGAGTGCATTCGCCTGCTTTCCAAAATTGCCGCGGAAAAGAATTATAAAGAGAAAACCATTCCTTTGATAGACATTTATAAATTTGAAAATATCTCAAATTTAGCGACAAAAGCAGAAAAAATACCTTTTATTTGCGCCACAAGCCGTTTGGTGGAGCAAAAAGGTTATGACATTGCCGCTAAAGCCATTGTCAAGGTTTTAGAAAACAAAACATCACCGAAATTTGAATACCCGATTATTGTTTTGGGCGGTGCCGGTGATGACAATCAATTTGAAATTTTGAAAAATTTGAAAAACGAAGTTCAAAAAATCAGCAAGGAAGCCGGCAGCCGAGTTTTTGTTTTCCGCGGCTATAAAGATGAATTTGCTTATGCCGTACAGTTAGCTGCAGACTTTTACTTAATGCCGTGCCGCTTTGAGCCCTGCGGCTTAACGCAAATGGAAGCCATGGCAAAAGGCGCCCTGCCGATTGCAACATCCACAGGCGGTCTGGTAGATACCATTGAAGATGGTGTTGACGGCTTCAGGACAGAGGTCTTTTTTGCTGATGGCATCAGAGTTTACGGCAGTAACCTCAAAGCACAGAAATACAAAAATAACGTCAATGCTTACGCGGACACTTTGGCAAAAGCACTTCGTTGCTTCTATACCACACCCGGCACACTTCGGGATATGACAGCAAATGCCATGAAAAAGGATTTTGGTTGGCAGGTTCCCGACGGCTCGGTTTACAAATATCTCAAATTGTTCCAAACCGGAAGCCTGTAAGCTTGCACTAAAATTTTCCACAAAAAAACAGCGCGTTTTCAAAAGCGCTGTTTTTTTAAGCTCTCACTTATTCCCCAATATAAATACCCAACGCGCGCGCAGCTTTCACATAGGAGCTTTCGGCATCTAAAAGCGTTGTACCGCAGGAGACAACATTTTCCAACGGATAAGCCTCCAAGCGTCCGTTAGAAAGACCAACCATGAGATCTGTTTCGCCTTTGCTTAAAAGATCGATGGCTTTGGCGGCAAAGATAGAGGCCAAAATCCGGTCAAAAGCTGTCGGCGTGCCGGAACGTTGAACATGCCCCAAGCGAGTCACACGGGTCTGAAAACCGCTGTATTGAGCATTAAGTGCATGGCTGAGCCATTCACCGATGCCACCATGGATGCTTTCGCCCACCAAATTTTTGGCACCTGAGACCGATTCACCCGACAAAGTTTTAACACCTTCGGAAACCACAATCACCGCGTGTGTGCGACCTGTGTTCTTAATTGACTCCAATTTACGGATAATCCCTTCTAAAGTATAAGGAATTTCAGGCACAAGGCACACATCGGCAAAGCCTGCTAAAGCCGCGTTCATCGCCAAGTGACCGGCATCACGCCCCATAACCTCTAAAATAAGTGCACGGTGATGCGAACGAGCGGTTGTTTCCAAGCTGTCAATGGCTTCCATGCAAACTTGACAAGCGGTATCAAACCCAACGGAATATTGTGTTAAAGGTGTGTCATTATCAATCGTCTTCGGAATACCAATCATTTTCACACCGGCATTTTTGCAATAATTACTCACAATATTCATACTACCGTCACCGCCCACCACGATAACAGCATCAAGCCCAAGCTCTTTCACGCCCTCGCCGAAGCGTTTGGACATTTCCACCTGCGAGTCCATTTTAACGCCCTTGTTCAAAGAGCCCAGATAAGAGCCTGAAATCCGCGACCACGGTGTGTCTGAAAAATTTTGAATAGTTAAAAGCTCGTAAGAAAGCGGACGCTCCGTTAAGCCGTCTGTTCCGTCATGTATGCCGTAAACTTCCCACTTATGAGCCGTTGCCGCTTTAACAACGGAAGCAATCACAGCATTCAAACCGGCGCAATCACCACCACTGGTTAAAATTCCTATTTTTTTAATCGGTTTCATCAAGCTTTTCTCCATCAATAACGATTCATGTTGATTTTCACAATATTTTGTTGTATTCTTTCATACAAGCTTTAGAATTCGATTTCTAGAGAAAAAATAAAGTTGTACTTGTATTTTATGAAAAAAGGCATAAACCGAATGGGAAATAACAACAATTTTAATAAACTTCAACAGCAATTATGCGAGCTGAAGCTTGAAGAAAGGCGCGTGCACGCTGATATTACGCATTTAGTGAGAAAAAATAGCACGATAGATTTTTATCAGGCACAGAAGCTTAATGCCATGCGCACAGGCTTAAAAAGCAAGATTAAAACGGTTGAAGCCCGAATTATGCCCAACATTATTGCATAAATTTTTGCTTGCAATTTAAAAAATGCCGTGTTAAATAAGGCACAATATTAACAAAAAGTTTCAGAAAGGGGTGATTTTAGTGGTACAAGTGACTGTGATTGGTAACGATGTGAACCAATCTTTGAAGGTTTTGAAGAAAAAGATGCAACGTGAAGGCATTTTCCGTGAAATGAAACTGCGCCGTTGTCATGAAAAAAACTCTGAGAAGAAGGCTCGCCGCCAAGCAGAAGCGGTCAGACGTGCACGCAAACAAATGCGTAAACGTTTGGATATGGAAGGTTTCTAAACCCCTTTAAAACAATGCAAGGCGGAGAAATCCGCCTTTTTTTATGTTTCTGATTTATATTTAGAGTCCTACCAATCCCCAAAATATAAGCTTCAAAAAACCTATTTTTATATGATATGCTCTTTAAGCGAACTTCACAACTAAAAGGAACACATATCATGATATATGGTTACGTACGTGTCAGTAGTGACAAACAAACAACTGAAAACCAAATTTTTGAAATAAGCCGATTCGTTAAATATAACAAATTGCACGTTGACAGATGGATCAATGAAACCATCAGCGGCGTCACGGATGTGAACAAGCGAAAACTCGGGCAATTGTTAAAAAATCTCAATCGCGGCGATACGTTAATCACCTCTGAGCTCTCAAGACTCGGGCGTAACTTATTGCAGGTGATGAGCATTTTATCTTATTGTATGGAGCATGAAATCTCCGTATGGACAATTAAAGATAACTATCGGTTAGCACCTGATCTGCAATCAAAAATTTTGGCATTCGCCTTTTCGCTTTCGGCAGAAATTGAACGTACGTTGATTTCACAACGCACCAAAGAAGCCATGCGGCGCCTGAAAGCAGAAGGCAAAACTTTAGGGCGTCCAATCGGGAGCCGTAACAAACATTACAAGCTCTCCGGGCACGAAGAACGAATCTATTTGTGCCTTGCGAGACGTTATTCCTTAAATCAAACAGCGAAATATTTTCACGTACAAACAAGCACTTTGAAGCGCTTCTTAATCCGTGAATTTGAAGATTATGTATAAAAATTTAACTTCTTCAAAAAAAAACGCTTGCAATTTAAGGTTAAGTGTGGCAGAAAAAATGGCATGCCGGTTTAGCTCAGTTGGTAGAGCAACGCATTCGTAATGCGTGGGTCGGTAGTTCGAGTCTACTAACCGGCACCAT
>CANRJO010000034.1 GCA_947630965.1 uncultured Alphaproteobacteria bacterium | reverse complement strand
GTGCCTTTATCTTTTTCAGCATGCTCGGAAGGTACAATTTCAACCGGCGTATCAAACAAAGGCACTAAAACTTTTTTGCCGAAAAACTTTTGATAACGCTCATCATCAGGGTGCGCCACAATCGCGATACACGCCGGCAAAAATTCGGGCCTTGTGGTGGCAATGGTCACATATTCATCACTGCCCTCAATCGGAAAATGAATGTCATGGAAAAAGCCCGCCGTTTCACGGTCTTCAACTTCAGCCTGCGCCACGGCAGATTGGAAAGTCACATCCCACATGGTTGGCGATTCAACTAATGAAACAAAGCCTTTTTCATATAAATCAATAAAAGATTCCTGCGATTTTTGAATGGCCTCCGGACTGATGGTGGTGTATTTAATGTTCCAATCGTACGAATGCCCGATGTTTTTAAACACATTTTCAAAAACAGCCTCATCGGCAGCGGTTAATTTTTCGCAAGCCTCAATAAAGTTTTTGCGCGAAACCTCTTGGCGCGGCGCTTTATCATTTTCAATGTGCTGAGGCTCAAAACCCGCCTCATAAGGAAGTTCGGGATTGCACGCAATGTTAAAATAGTTTTGAACGCGGCGCTCGGTCGGCAAGCCGTTATCATCCCAACCAATCGGGTAAAAAACGGTTTTGCCACTCATACGTTGGTAACGCGCCACAACGTCCGTTTGCGTATAGCTGAAAATATGCCCGATGTGCAACGAGCCCGAAACAGTCGGCGGGGGCGTATCCACCACAAACGTTTCTTCCCTCGAGCGGGTATTATCATACCGATAAACATTATTTTCCGCCCAATACGTTTTGCAACGTTCTTCAATTTCAGGCAGATTCATACGGTTATCTAAAGTTTTTTTGCCATACGCCATTTATTTTCTCCAAAATCTTTTTTTCGGTTATATTTTGAAAACCTTTAAGTGTCAAGATTTTTATCTCACGCCCGATGATACGGATGTCCGTTTAAAATGGTTTGCACCCGATAAATTTGTTCCATCAGTACGGTTCTAAAAAGCATGTGCGGCATGGTTAAGCGCCCGAAAGACAAGAGCAGATCAGCCTTTTGGCGCGTTTGGGGCAAATGTCCGTCCGCCCCGCCGATTAAAAAGCAGATTTCCGAACACCCCTCGGACTGCCAAGCCTCAATTTTGCGCGCCAATTCCAAGCTTGAAAGATTTTCGCCTTTTTCATCCAAAACCACAACTTTTGCCCCATTTGGAACGGATTTTTGCAAAAATTCCGCCTCTTCCTGCTGTGTGGCGTTATTTTTTTCGCGCACTTCCACAGCCCAAGTTGAGCGCTTTTTATACATATCAAACAGCTCTTGCTCAGGACTGCCTTGCTTGGATTTTCCAATGGCGACAATACAAACTTTCATATCTTTTTGATCCTATGAATGCGTTTTTACTTGTTCTTCAAACTTCATAATAAAGCCCCTTTTGAAAAGGGGCTTTGAAGCTTCAGACGTTTGAAACTTACTCTGAAAGCTGATTCAAAATTTCTTGCGCAATTTCAGCGTTATGATACACTCTTTGGACATCATCATCTTCATCAAGGGCGTCAATAAAGTCCAAAAGTTTTTGCGCCGTTTCCAAATCCGTCACATCGGTTTTAACAACCGGTTTCCAGTCAAGCCGAGAAGCGGAAGGCGTGCCGAAAGTTTTTTCAAGCGCTTCCGTTACCGCTGACAAATCATCGGGCAATGTTTCAATCTCGTGATATTCTTCATCAGACGAAACATCATTGGCGCCAGCTTCCAAAGCGGTTTCAAACATTTTATCCGCTTCTGCCGCCGCTGCCGGATACTGAATATAGCCGATACGCTCAAAGTTAAACGCCACCGAGCCGCTTTCACCCATAGCGCCACCGCGTTTGCCGAAAATGGTACGCACATTGCCCGCGGTGCGGTTTTTATTATCGGTTAAAGCTTCCACGATAATCGCAACTTTGCCGGGGCCAAAGCCTTCATAACGCACGGAAACATAATCAGCCCCGCCGGCGGTTTGAGTGGCCTTAGCAATAGCGCGCTCAATATTATCTTTAGGCATACTTTCAGCGCGTGCCGCCTGAATAGCCAAGCGCAGACGCGGGTTTTTATCTGGCTCGGGCAAGCCTGACTTAGCGGCAATAGTAATATCGCGCGCAAGTTTTGCAAACACGCGAGCTTTTTTGGCGTCTTGTGCGCCTTTACGATACATAATATTTTTAAATTGCGAATGTCCGGACATTTTTTTCTCCTCTAAAATTCATTAGCGGCAAGTTCACCTTCCACCAACAAAAAGGCGGGCGTGTGATCGCCGAAAGTACGATATTGTTCTGCAAGAGCCAAGGCTTCTTTATCCTGACGGGGCTGACGCGCCGCTTCTTGCGACCGATTTTTTGCTTTGGATTGCCCCGAGTTTGCGGCTTCATCTTCTTTAGCACGGTCAACTTTAACCTCGGCGGGTGTTTTCAAAATTTTATCCAAAATATCCTGCGTTTCTTTAGAGCGACGGTTTGTAAAGACAATATTTTGTTTTTCCGCGGGCAACATTTCCAAAACTTTTTCCAAGTTAGAAAGCTGATGTTGCTTTTTAATAAGGTTAATATCATCAACCACCAAAATATTGATATTAGAGAGGTCAACTTTACCTTCCGCGGCAACATCTAAAAGCAAATCAGGCGAGGCAATAATCACATTGGCTTCCTTATCCACTTCTTGGGCGCTGTCTTGAAGTGTTTCTTCATTAATTTCATGATACTTATTAAACACCGCAAGCCTATCTGAAACAGTCACGGACTGTTCAGAACCGGCAGTAATAATCAGAATATTTTGCCCCTTTTTCTGAGAAATAACGTCAATCAGCGGAAAAACGTATGCGCATGTTTTGCCGCAACGTCCCGGCGCAATAATAAAGATATCTTTCCCCTCCAGAATGGAAGGAATAACATCAGCCTGAACGGTTGTCGGCTGTGTAATGCCAAGCTCTTCCATGGCCTGAATGGTCTTCGGGCTGAGCCCTAAATCTTGAAACGTCATTTTATATCCTTCAAAAAATTTGTTTGCGCCACTATAAACCACTCTTTTTAAGAGTCAAGCACAATATGCGTTTTAAGCGCAACGTGCAAGTGCATCTATACAAGCTTCCACCCCTTTGAAAGCGGCGTCAATATAGGTTTTATCTTTGGCGGAATTATCTCTGTAATAAATGCGCACAGTTGTCATGCCCACTTGTTTGGCAAATTCGAGGTTAGAATAGCTATCATCAACAAAAATACAATCCTCGGGGTTTTGGTTTATTTTTGCGCAATAGCGGCGGTAAAGTTCGGCATTTTCGTTTTTCTTGGTCACACCAAAATCCTCAACCGAGAAAAACCTATTTTGAAACATCTCCCAAAGCCCGATATGTTTTAAGATTCGGGTAGAACCCTCGCGGTTACTAGCGGTAAAGACATATTGTTCAAACGGCACACGTTGAAGTTTTTCCGCCAAGTTTTCATAAGGCACAATCATCTCCACGGGAATACGCTGATGATAAGCCGTTGAAAGCGCCTCGGGCGTAATGCCGTATTGATGAAAAAAGACCTCGCCACCGTCACGATATTCTTTATACGATTCTTTCACAAGTGCCTTGCATTGATCAAGGGGAATTTTCACGCCCAAATCCTCAACAAGCGCCTGCGCCATAACCTCATCAAGCTTATCGGCAAAATCAGGCGTAATGCGATAAAGCGTATTGTCCAAATCCCAAATAACGGCTTTTTTTGATGAAAACACAATTTTCTCCTTTAACACAAACACTTTAAGTTAACCAAAAATCTCCTAAAGGTCAAGAAAATTCTCAAAGCCGAATGATTATATTGAAGGAAAGATTTTAAGACATATTTTGAAGCTGTAAAATAATCTTTTAGAGGAGTTTTTAAATGAGGAAAATCAGTTTTATTGCAGGTGCTGTCATTGCCTTAGCCGGGCTTGGCGTTTATGCATCAAACGCGCAGAACAACACCAACCCAAACAATGGCGGCATTTTGGTTATTGAAGAAGACGCCACTTATATCCCTAACGGGCAAAACAGCGGACAACGCATGAACAACAGCGCATCAAACAATAATTCGGAAAGCCCGCGCAACCCGCAAAACAATGGTTTAACAACAGGCAACAACACCCCGAATATGAACAACCCAAACAACATGAACAACCCGAGCTTAAACAATAACAATATGACCAATGAAGACTTTGCTCCTTTGCCCGGAAATCAAGGTGTTGAAGTGGCGCCCGATAATCAACCCACGGTTGATAAAGCCATGAAAAACCAAAACCCGAGCTATAACAACGGCAATCCGAATGTCGGAAACATGTACGAATAAGCCAATTTATTCCTGGATTCTTCGGCTTTGCCTCAGGATGACGGACGGAGTTCGCAACCAGCACATTACGTCACTCTGAGCGGAGCGAAGAGTCCAGGACAATAAATTAGCTATTTTCATCAGGGTCGTCTTCTAAAGTGATTTTGAGCGTTTTGTTGTACATTTCTAAATAATCAATCATTTTTTTCCAAGAAATACAGCCTCTTCCGCTTTCCAAGAAATCAAGTTCATAAAGCGGAATATCAATTTTGCGTGCTGTTTGTTCCAGAGTTTCCCGTCTTTTGAGGCGTTCTTCGCGAAAAAGCGTCATCATCGTTTTTTTGATGTAAAGTGTCAGATCTTTGTTTTTTATTTTCATTTTCAGCTCCTTGAGGTTAAAGAAAACCACCTTTATAAAAAAGGTGGGGAGCTAACAAACTGTAAAGAGACAGTCAGATTTATTCGTGCAAAAGCCTTATATCATCCACTCCCCTTAACAAGGAGTTCCTCTTTAGGTGTTTGTTAGACACCACCGCCCAACGACGGCAGAGATTATGTTAAATAAAAATCTGATTTTTGCAAGTATTTTTTTAGGACATCACGCGATTGTTAGCTTGCTTTGGCGATGACCTCCTCATAACGTCACTCTGAGCTTTAGCGAAGAGTCCAGGACCAACAATATAGCTACTTTTTTTCCTGGATCCTTCGCGAATGTCCTACGGACAAAGCTCAGGATGACGAACGGCGGCAGTCGCTCTCCCTTTGCACAGATTCTAGGGAATGCGGATAATGAGGTGAATAGAAGCAAAAAAAGAAGGTTTGGAATTCTAGTGTACAAAGTAGTACATGAATTTCAAACCTTCGACTTTTTGCGATTAGGCGCCCATTAGACGCGTTCCCAAGCCTAGGGAAAGGCGGAGAACCGTTTAGATAGAGTGAAAAACAAAGCGGTCAAAATTCTAGTGTACTAAAAAGGTACATGAATTTTGACCGTTCTGCAGTTTTTCGCTCTAGATGAGCGGTTATACGCCTTTCCTAGACCTTTTTAGTCTACACATACCCCATAATCAATCCCAGTATTTCCCGTGCACTTATATTCAAATTTCTTGCCGAGGGTGGTGCAATAGTCTTCGGTGTATTCATAGTTACAGGTAACTAAATCCGGACCACATTCATCGCAGAACCATTTACCACCACATTCTGCACAATTTGTACCGGTATTACTATTGCATTCTTTCTTACCTTTTTGAGGCGCATCATTACCACTCTCATCTTTGTAAGAAATATTACATTTTTGCTTACAATAGTATGTTGTACCGTCCTGTTTTGTGCATTTCACGCCTACCTTATAGTAACCCTGACTGTTAAAATACCAACTATTTTCTGTCTCAGCATTGTAACAGCTTCCTAACTCTGTATCATCATATGGATAATAAGCATCGCAAGGCTCACCACATTCATCGCAGAACCATTTGTTACCACATTTTCCACAGTTTGTACCGGTATTATCCCTGCATTCCTTCTTACCTTTCTGCGGCGCATCCTGACCAAGCACATCTTTAGATGTAGAATTACATTCTTCGTAACACCACAAATTTGTGCCATCTTGCTTCGTGCATTTCAAAGCACTTTTATAATACCCTTGATTAAAGAGATAGTGATCATCAGCGTGAGCATAACAACTACCTGTAGGCGAATTATCATAATCATCATATTCACTGCAACGCTCACCGCATTCATCACAGAACCATTCACCACCACATTCTGCACAATTTGTACCGCTATCATCTGTGCATTCTTTCTTACCTTTTTGAGGCGCATCATTACCGAGCGGATCTTTCGTAGTTAATCTACACGAATGCCAACAATACAAATCGGTACCATCAGTTTGAGTGCACTTTTTCCCGACAAGATAATAACCGCTTCTGCCCCAAAGACTATTTATACCACCGACCGAAATGGTACATTGTCCTAAAGGTGTATCATCATAAACATCATCTACATTGCATTTTTCATACACTTCAACCATGCAGTTTTCATAATAGGTATAATCACCACAGACACAGCTATCACCGCTCGGGATTTTATCATCACCGCAGTAATAATAACCGGCGCAAGGCGAGTGCGGATCAGAAACACGCCCTGTCCAGTCAACCGCCTTACAGTCAACGCACCAACCCCATGTGGTACCTTCATCATCCGTACATGTTTCAATAAACGTTGAACCATTGGTGCACATACCTGCCGTAAAACCTGTGCTTTCGCATTTCGGCTTATCTTTCACACATTGACCGTTTTCTTCATGATAGCCGCTATCACAAGAAAGTTCTTTTTCATCTTCCACACAGGAGTTACCCTCCCAATGATAGCCGCTTTTGCAAGATGAACAGTCATAATGCGTGCCATCATCATCTAAACAAGAGGAGCAATTCGCATTCGGTATGGAACTAGAAAGATCATATGAAGAATCACATCCCGAGCATTCGGCATAATAACCTGAAGCGCAATATGAGCTATAACAACCATAGCCGCACCTCCTGCCTACACCCGACGAAACACCCGCCGTACACGATTTATTATAACTTGACGGGCATTGATCACACGAAATACTGCCTGACATACAAGAATACCCCGATTTTGCCTCGTTCTCGCAATGTGTCGGAATGCTGCAATCACCCGTGTCATAACGACCTGTACAAGAAGAACAGTTGATGTTTGAAGTTAAAATCTCTGAAGCATAAGAAGCACATCCGCAGGAAGTATAATAAGTGTTCCCCTCATCATCCGTGCAGGATTCCCCTGCACCACTCAAGTTTGAGCAGCTGCAAGAGTATTTATAAACATTTCTATCACAAACACATTTTTGATATTTCTTACGAGAAGCTGTGGTTTGATCATCTTCACAAATATCGCCAACACCCATGGAATTATTTTCACAGAAGTGCCAATTACCGCCATGGTTTTTATCACGGCAACGATGCTTGCCCTCAGGACAACAATTCAAATCTGTTCGCGGGGCATTACCGGAACAGGGCATATCCTCTAAACAATAGTGATTTTTATCTAAATTGGGATATTCAGGAGCGCAACTTAAAATCTCGTACCAATTACCGAGGTCATCATTACAAACAGGGGAGTTAGAATAAGTATAACAGATAAGTTTCTTCCAATCGTGCGTAAAAAGCGATTCCCCGCAATCAGAGCGGCTAGGAATTACCCCCCCCTGGCATTCTACGTCAGAAAGGAAGCACACGTTACTCCACGCCTTAACGGAAAAGATGCCCAACACGGCCGCAATTCCAAGAATAACAAACTTTCTCATATCTTCCTCCGTTAAGAATCTCTACAAAACAATTATAAAAATTGTACATCAAAAGTTTTAAAATGTCAAGTTAAATATGCATTCTTCTGCCGGACGAAATATATAAAAATAAAGCTTGAAATTTAAATTTTTCGCGCTATGGTACGAAAAAATTTGAAAAGCTGAAAAAGGGATGGTTCAAATTCGAGCCCTAATCCGACACAGCCTTTTTCTCATAAAGGGCTGTGCTGGAAGTTTAGCGACGACGCCGTGTACAAATAGCTACACAAGGAGGAGCTAAACGACATGACAGCCCCAATCCAACACAGCCTTTTCCTCATAAAGGGCTGTGCTGGAAAAAAATTTGGAAGCGCCGTGTACAAAAAGAGGTACACAAGCTTTCAAATTTTTGACATGACAGCCCTTTAGGAGGAAAAGAAGATGAGGAATATTGCAATCATAGCCCACGTAGACCACGGGAAGACAACGTTGGTGGATGGGTTGTTAAAACAGAGCGGCACTTTTAGAGATAATCAGAAAGTGGCGGAATGCGTGATGGATAGTAATGATCTGGAAAGAGAAAGAGGGATTACGATTCTTTCTAAATGTACGTCGGTGATGTGGAAAGGCGAACATATTAATATTGTAGATACGCCGGGTCACGCTGATTTCGGAGGCGAGGTTGAGCGGATTCTTTCTATGGTGGATGGCGTGGTGCTGTTGGTCGATTCTTCCGAGGGGCCAATGCCGCAAACAAAGTTTGTGTTAGGCAAAGCCTTAAAAATTGGCTTAAAACCGATTGTGGTGATTAATAAAGCTGATAAACCCGATGCCCGCCCCGATGAAGTTTTAAATGAAATTTTTGACTTGTTTGTAAGCTTAAATGCCAATGATGAACAGCTTGATTTTCCGGTGCTTTACGCCTCGGGTCGTAATGGTTGGGCAGTTAAAGATTTAAATGATGAGAAAAAGGATTTAACCCCTCTTTTTGAGCTGATTTTATCTTATGTGCCTGAGCCGAAATGCGATTTGAACAAGCCTTTTTCCATGCTTGTGACCACTTTGGAGGCGGATAAGTTTTTAGGCCGCATTTTAACGGGCAAAATCGAGTCGGGCAGCTTAAAGCTTAATGATGCCGTGAAAGTGATTAATGATAAAGGCGAGGTTGAGCGCACACGCATTACCAAAATTTTAGCATATCGCGGCTTGGAGCGCACCGCTTTGGATGAGGCGCACGCGGGCGATATTGTGGCGGTAGCAGGCGTTGTAAAAGGCACGGTGGCTGATACCATTTGTGATTATAGCGTAAATGATGCCATCCACGCCCAACCGATTGATCCGCCTACACTTGCCATGACATTTTCGGTTAACGATTCGCCTTTGGCAGGGCGCGAGGGCGATAAAGTGACTTCGCGTATGATCTGGGACAGGCTCTGCAAAGAGGCGGAAGGCAACATTGCACTCAAAATCTCGCGCACGGATAAAACGGATTCGTTTGAGGTGGCAGGTCGGGGCGAGCTCCAACTTGGTGTTTTGATTGAAACCATGCGCCGCGAGGGTTTTGAGCTTTCAATCTCGCGTCCACGCGTTTTAATGAAAAAGGATGAAAACGGTAATCTTTTGGAGCCGATAGAAGAGGTTGTAATTGACGTTGATGAAGAATTTTCGGGCGCTGTTGTTGAAAAATTAGGTCAGCGCCGCGCGGAAATGACGGATATGATCCCCTCGCAACTCGGCAATAAAGTCCGGCTTGTTTTCCATGCGCCCTCACGCGGGTTGATTGGCTATCACTCTGAATTTTTGACCGATACGCGCGGCACGGGTGTGATGAACCGCATTTTTTACGCTTATGAACCTTATAAGGGCGAAATTGAGGGGCGGCGCACGGGCGTGCTTATCTCAAGCGAAGACGGCACGGCGGTAGCTTATGCGCTTTGGAAGCTTCAAGATCGCGGACCGATGTTTGTGGAGCATAATAGCCCTGTTTATGTGGGCATGATTATCGGCGAGCACACAAAGTCTAATGATATTGAGGTTAACCCAACGCGTACCAAGCAGCTCACAAACATCCGAGCCGCCGGTAAAGATGAGGCTATTGACCTGATTCCGCCACGCAAATTAAGCTTGGAGCAAGCGCTTTCATACATTCAAAGCGATGAGCTTTTGGAAGTGACGCCAAAATCTTTGCGCTTAAGAAAACGCATTTTAGACCCCATACAACGTAAACGTACAAAAATTGATATGGCTTAAAAAATGTTAGCACATTTTTAACAATTAATAGCTAAACTTAAAGTACTATGAAAAAGATTTTAGCACATACCCAATATTTAGGACGTTCCATGGTTGAAATGATTGGCGTTTTAACCATTGTTGGCGTTTTAACCATCGGAGGCATTTGGGGGTTTGACAGAGCTTCCAAAATTTTGCGAATCAATAACCTCAAAGATGAAATTTCCACCTTGGTGGCAAACGCTCGCAGCACGCACTTAAACTATGATAATTATAGCCAAATAAGCCCCGAAATGCTTATTGGTGCAGGTCTGGTGCCAGAACAATATCAAAACGATGAAGGCACAGAAATTATCCACGCCATGAAAGGTAAAGTTTTGGTTGGACCGGCAGATGTCGCACAGCGAAAAGATGACGCCTTTGTGATTATATATAACGGGTTAGATAATGTAACCTGCCGCGAAATTGCCGTTGTGAGTTGGGGATCAGACATTTCATCAGGCTTTTTGGGTATGACCATCAAAAAAGATGGCGATTTAACGGTTGCCACGAGTAATCTGACAAATTCAGAAATCCAACCTGGCAATGGAACATTCTTGGCAAAAGATTTACCTCAAGGGCTGATTAGCGAAACACAGGATTCTTGCGATTGCGTCTTAAATACCTGTGCTATCGCCTGGAAATTCCTTTAAGCAACATTTTAAAATTAAGACTTGATTTTTATTTAAAAGGTGTGTATCAATAACAAAACTTTGATAGGGGTATAGCTCAGTTGGTAGAGCATCGGTCTCCAAAACCGAGTGTCGTGAGTTCGAATCTTACTGCCCCTGCCAATAAAAAAACGTCCTTGTGGCGTTTTTTTATTGGCAAAGGTAAGTTAGGTTTGAACTCACGAAGAAGTGAGTGGAGCCCCCAAAACACCAAAAGTAATTGGTGTTTTGGGGCGACATCACGCGATTGTTAGCTTGCGAGGTGCCGGCAGGCACCGATGCAAACGTTACAGAGCGGTGACCGAAGCGAGTTAGGGGTGCCATTCCCGGCAACCCTTACGAGTAGGAAGACGGAGTATCGCGGTCGGCGTAGCCGATGAGCGCAGTGAACGGAGCGTAGCGGAGTAATCTTACTGCCCCTGCCACATAAGATAAAGCCGCCCAAAAAGGGCGGTTCTTTGTTTTAAACAGAATGTGTTTGAGCCCGTTTTAATCCTTTTTCAAAATATATTTATTGACATATTGAAAATTATTGACTATTGTTTGCTCCAAATGAAACTTAAAGGTAGGGTTTGAAAGTGAAAGTTAATCCGATTCAGTTTATGAGACAGGTTCGGCAAGAAGTCAAGAAAGTGACTTGGCCGACCAAAAAAGAAGTGATGCAGGTTTCCACAATGGTCATCTTGATTGTGGCGGTTGCGGCGGCATTTTTCTTTGTGGTAGATATTGTTTTGGCTTGGGTTGTCCGTTTGGTTTTAGGTATGGGAGTTTAATTAATGGCTGCTCGTTGGTATGTTGTAAACGTTTATTCCGGCTCTGAAAAAAAGGTTGCCGAATCGTTACGTGAACAGGCCGTCTTGAAGAAGATGGAAGATAAAATTTTGGAAGTTTTGGTCCCCACTGAAGATGTGGTTGAAATCAAGCGTGGCGCCCGCGTGAATACTGAACGCAAGTTTTTCCCAGGCTATATTTTGGTTAAAATGGAAATGTCGGACGAGTGTTGGCTTGTGGTCAAAAACACCCCGCGCGTCAGTGGCTTTTTGGGTAGCCGCAACAAACCGCAACCCATTACAGACGCTGAAGCCGAACGTATCATCAAGCAGATGACCGAAGGCGTTGAACGCCCGCAAACGGTTGTAAACTTTGAAGTTGGCGAGCAAGTGCGCGTTAATGACGGACCTTTTGCCTCATTTGTCGGTGTTGTGGAAGAAGTTGACGCGGAAAAGAGCCGTTTAAAAGTTTCGGTTTCCATTTTTGGTCGTTACACACCTGTTGAGCTTGAATTTACACAGGTTGAAAAAGTCAGCTCTTAAGAAAAAGCCGCCGAAAGGCGGTTTTTTTTGGCTTAATCTAAAATATCCGCCTCATAAGCGCGCACAATACGGCTATCTTCCTCTAGTTCCGTATCCGCAAGTTCGCAAACCAAAAGCTTATCAGCATCAGCAAGGCTGTCAAAAATAGATTCCGGCACTTGTTCCAACAAAACAGCCTCTTGATCATTGCGCTGCAACTCTGCCGAATGTGAATCTATGTCCAAAACAAAACGCGGATCAAGCGGTTCTGTTTCCGAGGCATATATCAAAAGCATCACTTCATCTTCATCATTCACAACAAAATCGTAGGTTGCATGGTCAGTCATGGTTCTCTCCTTATTAAATCAATGAAATCTTAAACGAAATGTCTTAATAAATGATTAGTGTTGATACTTTTTGAAAAAAAGATGATTTCACCCCAAACTCTCTATATAGTCACCTTAGAAAGGAACTTTATGTCAGAAATTTTAGATAAATTTATTGACTTTTGCAAATGGCCAATCGCTTTTTATATGCTGATATGCCTTCCCGAACTCTTAGAATCGGTTGATTTCTTCAAGTTTACAAATTTCAAATTTTTAGCCTTGGGCGCGGGTTTTTTCATGTTTTACATCGGGCGCACAATGTCAGACGCATCCATACGCACTTCCATGCAGGTCATTCCGCATGAGCTAACGCATTCGCTTTTTGCGCTTTTAACTTTACACAAAGTCAAGCACATCAGGCTGAACCCCGATGATACGGGCGGTGAAATGGGTTTTGAGGGTAAGGGCAACTGGCTGATTATCATTGCACCATACTTTTTTCCGCTTTTTGGGCTTTGTTATATGATTTTTATGACATTTATGCCAGAAAACCTAATTTTTAACGGCATTTTGGGCTATTTCTTAGGTTATCATACCGATACGGTTTGCTCGCAGATTCACCCCAAACAAACAGATCTTCCGAAAGTCGGTTATCCATTTTGCGCTTTATTTTTACCCGGAGCGAATTTTTGGATTATCGGGCTGTTTCTAGCGTTCAACAGCCGCGGTTGGGAAGGCATGGGGCTTTATTTTAAGCTCATCAACAGCTTACTTGCGCAAAACATTGTCTCTATTTCAGAGATGATATTTTAAGCTCTTTTTTATCAGCATCTAACACCACGCGCGCGCCAATCGGCAACACATAGCGGCTTTTAATATGCCCATACGGAAAGTTCTCAAGCGCGGG
>CANRJO010000033.1 GCA_947630965.1 uncultured Alphaproteobacteria bacterium | reverse complement strand
GATTTACAAGCCCAATTTATGGCGCTGATGACGGTTGTCCCTGGCGCGGCGCTTGTGACGGAAAACATTTGGGAAAACCGCTTTATGCATGTGCCCGAGCTGATGCGTATGGGCGCAAACATCAACATTCATGGCTATGCCTCGGCAATTGTGCGGGGCGTTAAAAAACTTTCGGGTGCGCCCGTTATGGCAACGGATTTACGCGCCTCATTCGCGCTTGTGCTAGCAGGGCTTGCCGCCGAGGGCGAAACGATTGTGAACCGTGTTTATCATCTTGACCGCGGCTATGAAAAGTTGGAAGAAAAACTCAAAAACGTCGGCGCAGATATTGTGCGCATTAAAGAACCGGATTAATTTTAAAGAAAGGAAAAATCATGAAAAAAATATTTACTGTATTGTTTGCTTTTGCTTTATTTGCTTGCTCAAGCAAGGCGGAAACCCTAGACGGTGATTATGTTTTGCAAAACGCGCCAGAAGGAGCGGAAATCACGCTTTCATTGGCAAACGGGCATTATTCAGGCAAATCGGGCGTGAACAACTATTTTGGGAGCTACACCACAGACGGTGAAAAAATCCGCTTTGATCGCGGCGGCTTAACCATGATGATGGGCCCTGAAAACTTGATGCAAGCCGAGCAAGATTACTTAAACACTCTGTTTAAGGTGGAAAGCTACCACCTTTCGGGCAAAACTTTGATGTTAGACGTCTCAAACGCCTCATCATTAACATTTGAGAAAAAGTGAAAAAAGCGGCTCCCTTGAGCCGCTTTTTTTAGAATTCCAAGCTCACACGGAGAGTAGTGCTGAAACCATATCCCTCTTCACATCTATCCTTGGAATAGAAATATCGCCAACCATCTTTTATGTTAAGAAACCACGACTCATAAGCTCCATACTCTGTCGATGAAAAGAAGAACCCTGATAGGAATGTATCTACCGAAACTTTTTTCCGCGACAAACCATTTAATGTCTGGTTTATTATTTTCTTATTATCTCCTTTTGCGCCTGAGTTCCCCGTATAGTAATTTATATAAACATTATTATAGCCATATAAATCCATCAACTCCCCTAGTGATGGTAAATACCAATGCCCCTTACCAACGACTGGATTGTCTGGATCGACTTCTGGTGGATAAAAATCACGTGCCGCCTGCGCCGCTTGCGGGATACAATATTGATAGTATTTTTCTGTATTGGTTTCATATTTGCATTCAGGTTTTTCGACCGCAAAAATTTTGTCCGTATTTCCTTTGCCGTCATATAAGTTAGGATCTTTGTCTTGTAATAATTGGAGCATATTAGCGCGGAGATTTACCAGATCCTCAATATCAATACCGTCATATCCCCAACAAAAAGAATAACTGGAAGCATACGGATTCGCTGGATCAAATGGCTTATCCTTAGCTTTTCTGCCTAAATCCTTCAAGTTAATTACCTTACCATGCTTTCCGTCATCGGTTGCATAATACACCACGCCGACAGGCGTACCGCACCCTTGATAATTTTCGACAGAAGTACATATCCCGTTAGCGTAGTAAACACTCCCAACCACGCAAGGTTCAGGTTGTGGTACAGCACAAGCACAAGCCGTATAGTTTTCATTGCCTTTGCATTTTACAATTTTCCCACACCAGGACGATTTGTCGGATTCAGTAAAGCCCCATTTAGCGCAATCCATATTGACGCATTTTTTATATTCATGATTGAATGGGCAATACATATAGCCATTGTCCGCACAATTCGGGTCATCTTCTGTGGAATAACCTAACTCTTCACAAGTTGGCACCTTTTCACAATCTATCGCCTGCGCTACATTCGCAAACATCAAACCCAACAAAACCAACACATATCGCATTTTAATCTCCTTTTTTGACGACATCAATTTAAAGGTACCTTAAAATGCAACAGATTAACCAACGCAAAACTGCGGGTTTTAGAGCTTGACAAGCCCAATTTTTTAAGGTACCTTTAAATTGAACAATTAAAAACGCCCAACGGGCGTTTTTTCTTTCCTCCCAAGCTGAAGGAACGCGGAGAGTGGTACAGATAGCGTGGTTTTTGGGGCAAAAGTACCGCAGCGTACATAAGAAGTACGTGAGGACACTTTTGCCCCAAAAACTGCGCTAGATGTGCCGCTATACGCGTTCCTTAGTATAGAAGAAGTCGTCGAGTTCAGCAAAAACTAAATTAAAGTATATAAAGAAGAGCGCATAAAACCCAACAGTAAACCAACCCTGACAGGAGAGGATTTTATCTACTTCAAAGACGAGCATGGTGGGGATGTTTAGGATCGCCATAAGAATAACAAAACGCCAATAGTTGCCGCGGGTGCGCTCAAAGGCTTTGGACATAAAGGCTTCCATATCTTGGAGGGATGCCATATAGGCAAAAAACGGTCGACAAATGATAAAAGGCGAAATCAAAAGAAGAATGAGGGTAAAGACGGAAACATTTAAGAAATCGGCCTCCACATTTTGAAGGGCAAGCATATATTTTTCAAAAAAGAGGAGATATTTATCGGTAAAACCCATAAGAAGCGGCAGGTATGGAAGAACAACCAAGAGGAACGCCATAGTCAGGGTAATGAAAAAAATCTTGGTAGAGGGCACCATGCTCCCAAAGACAACACGCGTGGTCAAGTAGGGTTTGTGCTGAAAACGGTAACGGAAAAAAGCGCACCAATACATGTAATAAAAAAGGAGCCAAAGCATACTCCATGGGTTGGAAAAACCTTTTGGAATAAACTGAAAACCGCCCAAAAACAAAAAGTTCAGCGCCACAAAAAAGCGCATCGCCTTAAGATGTTTGCGCATATAGATGTATGCGCCGGTAAAGACACGCCTTAAGGGGATATGTTTGATCTCATCACGCATCACGATGCCGTTTCGGTGTTTTCTGCCTCAGGTTGGGGTTCTTCATCTTCTTCAAAGTTATCGGCATCATCATTAGGATTATAGTCTAAGCCGAGTTTGGAGAGCATATCATCGTTGATGTCCTCACGTTGTGCCACAATCCAATCCGGCACATTGGGCGCAGCCTTCAAAGCGGCTAATTTGCGCATTTTAGCATCCAGATACCAACGTGGCGCGTCCGCCATAATCGGGCGGTCGATGTAGCTTTGCATCAAAACAACCTGCTTGAGCATCGGCAAGCTCAAAAGCTGTGTGGTTGTAATCACAGAAACGCCTTGAAGCTGATAGTTCACGTTTTTTGCAAATGGGTTATAATCTTTGCCAAGACTACCCTCATTTTTAGAAAATGAGGTTGTTTGCACCGTGCGGTTGCCAATCATCTTTGAAAAGCGTTGCGCCGTCACCTCGTTGTTTTGCGACAAAATCACCTTGCACGCAGTTGTAGAAATCACCGTTTCCAAGTCGTCTTTGCCGTATTTACCTGAAATTTGCCCCAAATCTTGACCAATCAAAAGATATGAAACCTTTTGCCCACGACCAACGGCCGGTCCATCAATCACAGCTTTCAACTTAGGCATTTGCGGAAACTCGTCAAGCACGAACAAGCACGGGAACGGCCCCATTTTGCCGTCTGTCTTGTTCACATCATTTGGCTTGTTGGAAATGAGGTACGAGCTCATCAATTCAATAAACACCGAGCTAATCACACCCAAAGCGCGGGCATCGGTTTGGTTAATGGAAAGATAAACCGAAATCGGCTTCCACTCGCCGGTCACGGGGTCTTTCATGCCGCGCAAATCTTTAAAGTGCAAATCTGAAAAACTTGTGCGCGCCACCACAGCCGAGTTTTTGAAGATGTTAATGCCCGCAAACGCCGTGGAAATAACGGAGCCGCGTTCCTTATCCGGCATGGCAGAAAGCGCGCTAAGTTCTGTATAGCAACGTTGCGAATAGCCATATTTACGGGCTTCTTCAACCGCTTTATCCAACAAATCGCGCATAGGGTCAGCCATCGCAGCCATTTGATCACCCTCTGCCATACGGCGCTTAATTTCCTGCGCCTGATTGATTTGCGCCTCGGTCAGCCACTCCAAAATCATAGCAATGCATGATTCGCGCCCGACCCATTTTTCAGGCAACAATTCCCAAGTGCCAATCGGCAAATAATTATCGATGGTGATGTTTCCTGTTTTGAGGTTGGCAATCGCCTGCCCGACCATCGGATCGCGCATATCGGTGTAATAGCCCTCCAAAACCTGCTTATCTTCCTCATCAAGCTTACCCTCATAAATGCGCCCGATAAAGTAATCATTCGCGCGGGCGCGCTCGCATTTGGAGCAGATAAAGTGAATAAAGCCGTTTAAGGCTGCTCGACCGGTTTGCGACCAGTGCGGATCCGCGCCACCTTTAGGATCTTCCACCAAGATATTGCAAATGGAATCCACATACATATCGCGTTCAGGCCCCATCGCGGGCAAAGCATTTGGCGAAAGCGGATTCCAACTTGGGTAATAAATGCCCTCTGCGGGCTTATCTTCCGCACCCCAGTTAATGATAAACACAGGACCAAGCTTGGCGCGCGCGCCCGAGGTGTTATAACAAAGCTCCGGCTTCGGGTCATTAATAATCAAGCTCAATTTATCAGAGTTAAAAATGGTCGGAATCACAACGCCGGCTGTTTTACCAGTTCCAGGAGGCGCGCAACAGAGTGTTGAAAGCGTTTCTTTTAAGAGCAGGAGCTTGCCGTCAAATTTACCAACCACTTGGCACCAACCGTCAAAACCCAAAAGCTCCATTTTTTTAATATCACGCAAGGTGGCAATACGCGCCGAACCATGAACATTGCTTTGAAAGCGGTACGGACATGTAATCATCCCCGTAATAAGCCCAATCGGCAAGGAAAGCGCCGGCAAAATGGGTACCCAACGGCTGATAGAAAAACCATCCGAAGCGGAGAGTTTGTGCATCCAACTTGAATATTGCGAAAACAAAAATGAGGGGCGTTGCTCAATGGCTTGCAAAAACAGCTTCACGCTTTCCATCGTTTTTTTGGAAATGCCTTGTTCAATCAAATACGCCAAAGGCAACGAAAAAATCGTAAGAAGAAGTGTAACAACAAGCGTAATCACAAGGGTAATCGCCATCCATTTGACGGCGTTATCATATTCTTCCCATTCAACTCCTCTATCTTTCAAAGCCATTTAGAAACCTCCGTTAAGCCATGTTCCGAATAAGTTTGCGCAATGCATCAAGGGTTGATTTTTCCACCCGAGATTCAGCCTCTTCCACGGTTTTAGAAAAGAGCTTAATCTCTTTTGGCGAGCCACGATTAATCCGCGTGACTTCCACGCCGAGCTCGCGCCAAATCTCAAACATATCTTCCGCATTAATAATGTTTGCCATCTGAATAACAACAAAAGGCTCAACATCATAATGTAAGCCGTTTTCTTCCAGTTTTTCAAGAAGCGTTGTTTTAACCAAATCAATTTTGCGCACCGGCGAAATACGGTGAGAACTTTCAGAAAACCACAAGGGCTCCTCATTATTAAAGCGTTCTTCATCCGCAAGCCAATCACCGGCTTCTTTATCTATCAGGCAAAGCAAAATTTTATCTTCGGAAATACCGATAAAGTCAACAATCGTATTGCGGATGGTCTGCCCTGCTAAAATATCATAACCTTTTTGAACCAAAACATCTGCCACCGGATGAGACGGACGCGCTTGCGGTTGGGAAACACGCTGTTGCGGTTGATTATTCGTGGCACGCGGCAAATTTTGATCGCGGTTGTTACGCGGACGCTCATTCATGCGGCCATTATCCTCGCGCCGATTATTGTTTCTAAACTCTCGGCGGTTCTCCGTGCGATTATCCCCGCGGTTATCAGCCCGATCTTCCTGACGTCTGGTGTTTTCCCGATTGTTTTTAGGCGGTAAACGGCGCAATTCAAAAACATCTTCAGAGTCTTCGTCATCATCGTCATCAAAATCAAAATTAAAAGCTTCTTTAGGCTGTTCTTTTGCCTTTTGGGGCTCGGGCTCATCGTCAAAAAAGTCAAAGCTTGTGGGCTTTTCAGGCGTTTTAGATGCGGAAGTTTCGGATTTTCCAATAGAATCAAAATCTAAATCAAAATCATCATCGTCATCATCAAGATCAAACAAGCTGTGGCTGAATGTTTCGCGAGCATTCACAGCTTTTTCTTTCAAGGTAGAAGGCACTGAATACGCCGGGCTCGATTGCACGGCAGGCGTTGAGGGCTTTATAGCCGCGGGCGCACTTTGGGGAGCAGGCTTGTTTTTGGCAGCCGATGTGTCATTATAATCATAAATCGGCGCGCGTGTTCCTTTGGGGCGAATTTCTTTATAAGACTTTTTCTTAACCACAACAGGCGCTTTGGTTGCCACCTTAATTGGCGTTGCAACAGAGCGATACAAGCTAAACGGATATTTCACCGCCTTTTCAGCCCATTGTTCCCAAGGCACCAAAGCAAGGAAAATCCACCCTACAAGCCAAAGCGGAATAAAGCCCGCCAAAATCAAGACAAATGCCCATTCTTTCGGCGTATCAATCACCCAACCCAAAGACCACAAATTCCACACATACGCCCAATGCTCGGGCCAAAAGATGTCAAAATGCCAGTTTTGGAGCATAAAAACGCGGATTCCCTCAATGAAGACCACGCTCCAGAGGCAACCCACCAAAACAATACGCGCCAAAACAAAAAAAGGCTTCAACTTCTTCTCCTGTACAGTTTTAAAACATTATATCGGATGTTTGTTAACAAGTGCTTACTATTCCTCTTTATGCAAAAATTTTTTCCTGATTTTTTCACGCACACTGTTAACCAACGCGCCTTTTTCCTTTTTTTCAATGCCGGCAGCTTTCATTTTTTCATCAATAAATTCTTTCAAAGTTTTTTTCTCGGAAGGTGCCATATTTTTAAGTTTAACGTGCAAATCCTCATTTTGATAACGCCGTAAATCGCGGTTTAAAAAATACCTTATGGAAGAGATCAGAATTCCTTTTAAATCAAACCGATAAAAAATAACCCATAACAAAATGCCACATAGAAATAGCAGAAAAAGCGTCAGAAAAAACAAATAATCCCGCCCCGGAAAAATAACGCCATTATTGTTCCAAAAACGCGCAATCACAGACCACTGTTTTTTGGAAAAAATATCAAACGACCACAACCAAAACAAAACATAATGCGCCAAAAACACACAAAGGGCGGATGCTACCGCCCCTGAAAAAATAAGCCGAAACAATTTAATTTTTTGCTTTTTCATCTACTCTCTGCCACCTTTCTGACGATTAAAGGGGTTAAGATTGTTGAAATTAGACTTAAAATTATTTTTCCAGTTATTAAACTTGTTCTTTCTTGTTTCATTCATCGTACGCCGAGAATTCAAATTGCTTTCTTGCCGATCCAAATCTGCGGACGTGCGCTTATTGGCATTTTCTGTTGCGGTGGGCTGTGTCGCTTCACGCAAATCTTGAGCCTCAGTTTGCCGAGAAGACCTAAACGACCCTCCCCGCCGCGCAAGAACCTCATCAATTTCTTTAATACCTTTTGCCACTTCTTTATCAGGCGCTTTATTGATGGCATCAAAGCGGTTCTGTTCAACATTTTTAAGCTGTTTTTCTTGTAATTCTTTCGTTTTTTCCGACAACCTTTGCAAAAATTCATTAACAGCCGCATTGCGTTGCTCCGCCGTTTGATTACTTGGATCTTGATTGATACTGTCAAGAGCTTCCTTAATTTTCTCAAACCGACTGACGGAACGATCAACAAATTCAGCTTTCAAATCATCGTCAGAGCGATATTTTCCATCTTCGGCGCGCCATTTTTTATCCTCACGCATCATTTCATCGCTCATTTCCAAGGAAGTGATGGCGGTAGAAAGTTTGCTGATTCCCTCAATCATCTTCACGCGGTTTTCAAGTTCTTGCGGGGCTTTTTCTAAAAATTCGGCGGCTTTTTCGGGATGCGCCTCCAAATCTTTCACCCATGGTTCCGAGGCATTTAAGACTGTTTCATCAAAGGGTTCCCCCTTCAACTTTTTCCCGAGTTCATCAAAAACTTTCTGATACCCGCTTGTTCGCCTGGTCACAACATCGTCTAAAGCTGTTGAAGCCTGACCACCTTCAGCGCCATTTTGCCCACGAGTATTTTTGTTAAAAGTTTCCAATTTTTCACGGGCTTCCTTAAGTTTTTCATCTTTTACGGCATTTGTTTCCGCAATACGCTTATTGCGGCGGTCAAGCCACATATTTCCGGCGGCATCAATCAACCCCAGAGTTTTATCTTCAATTTTGTTACAAATCCAGGAAAGAGCACCCAAAAACCAGTCTTCATACATATATTTGACGACATCTTCATCCTTAAATTTATCTTTAGATGGCTCACGTTTTTCACGCTTACGGTCGCCATTATTATTTTTCATTTCAGCAACTTTTTTATCATAAGCGTCTTTGGCTTTTTGCTGATCAACCGTTAAGGTTTTTCCCTGATACTCCGCAAGTTTCCAATTATCAACAGACAAAGTATCTTGCCGTTGACGGATAGCATTGCTTGCAGAATTGACGCTCAAAGTATCTTGCTGTTGACGGATACCGTTGCTTGTGGTGTTTACGCTCAAAGTATCTTGCTGCTGACGGATACCGTTGCTTGCGGTGTTTACGCTCAAAGTTTTATTTTCATTTGCCATCATCGGTCTCCCGTTTTTTTGTATAACTTCATCATATCACAAAAAGATTCTTTTGTCCACAATTATTTTAAGCTTTCAATTTCTTTAAAAATTCTCCCAAACGCTTATTTTCACGGATACCATCCTGTGGCGTAGGCTTAATAAGCCCAAACAGACGCGGCTTAATTTTATCCACTTCAATCGGGGCATACACTGCCGGATTTTTTGTCAAAACCTCATAAGCCCCCTCTTCATCTTTGGAAGCGGTTTTGAAATAATTATTAATCAGGCGCTCAGCATCAATGGGAAAGCCGCGCTCAATAACAGCTTCAATAAAGCGTTGCTTACGTTCCTGACGACGCTGATATTCCTCATAAAGCGCTTTTTCCACACGCCGACGTTGTGCCTTAAGGCGTTTTTCCTCATAGCTAATTTCGCAATTTTCCAAATCAATCAAAATTTCAACATACGAGATAATAGCCAGTTGCAAATTTTGGTTTCCAACAGTTTCAGCAAAGTTCAAAAATGCCTCATCGCTTGAGTTCGGATCAAGATCTTGAAACTTATCCGGATACGCGGTCAGCATTAAGCCCCAACAAACTGTCAAATCTTCACTAATCCGCCGGCCCGTACTTGGTTTATAATTAGGAATCATGCGCTCGGGATCAAACATAAAATCAGGCAAAGGCAGATTTTTTGCTCGTGCTATATTTTGTATTTCTTCCATAAAATTAGCATAGGCACTAGCAAGTTCACGCTCATCTGCGCCCAAATCAAGCAGCGCAATTTCCTCCCGAAACGAGGGCATCTGCGCTTCTTCAGGTTCCGGAGCTTGCTCGGCTGAGGGCTCCTCTTCTGGCGCTTTTTCCTCAGGATCGGCATTAATAAAGCTGTTGAGCAGATTTTCAAATTCCTCATCATCGGAAGATGCCACAGGGTTCATATCGTTCATAATTGTTTCATTAACGTCGATTCCGGGCTTTTTTTTCTTTTTTCTAGCCATTTTTGCTCCTTTAAAAATATGCAAAAAAACTTGCTTTTCAAAACATTTGCGTATATTTTAAACCCAAATTCTAAAATAATATTTAATTTTGAACAAAATGAACGAAGAAAACAACATTTTTATCACACCCGCCGTCACAGAGGCTGAAAAAGGCTTAAGACTAGATAAATTTTTATCCGAGCTTAACGCTTTGTCATTTTCGCGCAACCGTGTGCAACAGCTCATTAAAGGAGGCTTTGTCAGCGCAGATGAAGCCGAGATTTCTGACCCCGCCTTTAAGGTCCGCATAGGCGATGTTTTTTGCCTTGAAATTCCACCCGTTCAGGAGGCTGACCCTGAGCCCGAGAACATCCCGCTTGATGTTGTTTATGAAGATGATGATTTGATTGTGATTAACAAACCCGCCGGCATGACTGTCCACCCTGCCCCTGGAGCATGGCACAAAACGCTTGTCAATGCCCTGCTCTTTCATTGTCAAGATAACCTTTCGGGTATCGGCGGCGTCAAGCGCCCCGGCATTGTGCACCGCATAGATAAAGAAACAAGTGGGCTGATTGTTGCCGCCAAAAACGATGCCGCACATCAAGGCTTGTGCGCGCAGTTTTTCAACCATTCCATTGAGCGAACATATAACGCGGTTGTTTACGGCGTGCCAAACCCGCTTTCCGGCACGGTGGAAGGTAACATCGGGCGTTCTAAATTTGACCGCAAAAAAATGGCAATTTTGCAAAACGGCGGCAAATTTGCCCGCACGCATTATGAAACTGTTGAAGTTTTTGGTCGCTTTGCTGCGCTTGTCAAATGCAAGCTTGAAACAGGGCGCACGCATCAAATCAGGGTGCATCTCTCAAGCCTCGGGCACGCGCTGATTGGCGATAAAATTTATAAACAAAACCACATCAGCACATTAGGCATTCCGCCCGCTTTAGCACCATATCTCAAGGATTTTCCGCGGCAAGCGCTCCATGCCGCCACGCTCGGATTCATTCATCCACGAACAGGGCAAAAACTTTTTTTTGAAGTGCCTTTTCCGCCCGATTTCAAAGAGTTAATTGAAAAACTGCATAACCTATAATATATTTTTAATCTAAATTAGAACTTTTTGGCATATTGTGGATAAATCTCTTTGTGCATATGATGAGCGCGTCAAACAAACAAGGAGATAAACGATGGACACGGAGCCTTCGCCGATCGGACTTGACTTTTCACCTGAATACAATTTATCGCGTTACTTGCAGGAAATCCGCAAATTTCCGATTTTAGAGCAAGATGAAGAATACGCCTTGGCAGTCAAATATCAAAAAACGCATGACAAAGACATTGCTTACAAGCTCGTCACCTCGCACCTACGCTTGGTTGTGAAGGTTGTTTCCAAATATAAGGGCTACGGCTTGCCGATTGCGGAAATGATTTCGGAGGGCAACATCGGGCTTTTGTACGCCATTGAAAAGTTTGAACCCGAGAAAGGTTTTCGGTTCTCCACTTACGCTTTGTGGTGGATTAAGGCGTCTGTCCAGAAATATATTTTAAATTCGTGGTCGCTTGTCAAGCTCGGCACCACCGCCGCGCAGAAAAAGTTATTTTTTAATTTGCGTAAAATCAAAAATCGCTTAAACCTCACCGATGACCGCGAGATGTCGCAACAAGTTTTGCACCACATTGCCAAATCTTTAGATGTGAGCGTGCAGGAAGTGACCGAGATGAACACAAGGCTCAAAGCGCACGACGGCTCCTTAAACGCCGTTTTAGACACCTCTTCTGACGGTGGCGCGGAATGGATGGATTTTATCTCAGACTCAAAGCCCAATCAGGAAGAGAGCTTTGCCTACAATGAAACCATGCGGTATCGGCGCAAGCTTTTTAACGAGGCATTAGTGGTCTTAAATCCACGCGAAAAAGACATTTTATTCAAGCGCCGTTTGGCAGAAAAAACCGCAACTTTGGATGATTTAAGCAAAACTTACAATATTTCCAAAGAGCGAGTGCGCCAAATTGAGCTAAATTCCATTCGGAAAATCACCAAAGCGGTCGGCGTGGTACAATAAAAATTTTTGTTGATTTCTTCTCTCTTTTCATTTAGGTTGAGCTAAAATGGAAAAGTGAGGTCAATATGTTTGAAGGTAAAGTTGTTTTAACAGGCGTCAAGCCCACAGGCACCCCGCATTTGGGCAATTACTTAGGCGCTATCAAGCCTGCCATTCAACTTGGCGCCAAAGCCGTGGCAGAAGGTGGCAAACACTATATGTTCATTGCCGATTATCACGCCATTAACGCTGAAAAAGACCCCCGCGTTTTAAACCAGAAATTAAAAGAGATTGCCTGCATTTATTTGGCTTTTGGACTGGATCCGGACAAGAGCGTGTTTTTCCGCCAATCAGACATTCCCGAAGTGCATGAATTCACAACCATTTTGTACGCTTACACCCCCAAAGGGTTCATGAATAAGGCGCATGCCTATAAAGCGGCGGTAGATAAAAACCGCGAGGCTGAAAAACCTGATGATGACGGCATCAACATGGGGCTTTACACTTATCCGGTGCTGATGGCATCTGACATTTTGCTTTATAATTCAAGCCTTGTGCCGGTTGGCAAAGATCAGGTTCAGCACGTTGAAATTGCGCGTGACATTGCCGGCGCGATTAACGCTTGGTATCATGAGCCTGTTTTGCGCCTGCCGGAAGCACATATTGAGGAAAATGTGGCGGTTGTGCCGGGGATTGATGGCCGGAAAATGAGTAAATCGTACGGCAATGTAATTCCCGTTTTTGCCACCGATGCTGAAATTAAGAAAGCGGTGTTTTCCATCAAGACCGATTCGCGCACGCCCGATGAGCCCAAAGATCCTGAAGAAGTTTTGGTTTATCAAATTTTTAAGGCGATTGCCACACCTGACGCCGTTGCGGAAATGGCAAACGGCTTGAAAGAGGGCAAAATGGGCTACGGACAGGCAAAAAATATGCTTTTAGATGCGGTGTTGAAAGAAGTTTCGCCCTTCCGCGAAAAATACGCTTATTACATGGCACATTTTGATGAGGTGGAGGCGATGCTCCAAAAAGGCGCTGAAACAGCGCGCCCCGTGGCTCAACAAACGTTGGCACAGCTCAAAAATCTTGTTTTCGGTAAAATCTAACCTCTGCCACACCAATTTCAGGCATAATTTATAAAACACACAACGGACGGCTGTGTGTTTTTTTGACTCAATTTCTCGGGAAATATAGCAATTTAAAGGTACCTTAAAAAAGTGCCTTTGTCAATAATAAAAAATCAAGCAGAATCAAGGGTTCACAATTTTAAAAAGTGTTGCATTTAAAGGTACCTTTAAATTGCTATGGTTCGACAGCCACAGTATGTCATCCCGAACTTGTTTCGGGATCTTATAAAGAGATGCTGAACCAAGTTCAGCATGACTCTGTGTGTGGAGGCGGGCGCAAGGAATAGAAAGGGAGAAGAAAATGCGATATGTGTTGATTTTGTTGGGTTTAATGTTTGCCAACGTTGCAAATGCGATGAATTGTGAAAAGGTGCCAACGTGTGAAGAGTTAGGATATTCTCGAGATGATGATCCTTATTGTGCGGACAATGGCTATATGTATTGTCCGTTAGACCATTCGTATAAGAAATGCGTCAATATGGATTGTGCCAAACTTGGTTTTACCGAAGATGACAAAACGTCATGGTGTGGCAAAATTGTGAAATGTAAAGGCAGTCAAAAATTTACGGCTTGTAACTGCCTCAAGCCGCGTTGCAATATTGGCGATGTGTTTTATGCTGATGGTTCTTGTGGCGATGTTA
>CANRJO010000032.1 GCA_947630965.1 uncultured Alphaproteobacteria bacterium | reverse complement strand
TGTAAAGATTACGCGCCGTCAGCAGCGGAATGTGGTAATGGCACATGTAAAGCGAACGGTTGGACAGTAAATAATAGTGAAACATGTCAAAGGGGTAATACCAAAACATATAAATGCGTTAAGAGCAATTGTCCGACTAATGAAAAGACCGAATACAGCGATGTCACAAAATGTGGTGCCCAAGGGAACAAAGGTTGGACGAGCAGTCAGACAAGCAGCTGTAATGGTGATGTCAAATGTTATAAGTGCGAGAAGAAAGCGTGCGAGAGCGGTTATGATACAAGTCATCAAAATGTCAACAGCTGTGGTTCCAAAGGCGCGAGCGGTTGGGATTATGCGCAATCGAGTGGCTATAACGGGGATGCCATTTGCGGTAAATGCACAGCGAAAAATTGCCCGAGCGGATTTGTATCAGGAAAGAACTCTGTAAACGACTGTGGTACAAGTGGCGGTTGGGATTATGAAAAATCCCCAACATTTAATGGTGAGAATACCTGTGGTAAGTGTACGGCGCATCCATGCTCTGATTATCCAATAACAACAGGTTGTCCATCACATGGAAGTTGTACAACGTGTCAAAGCGGAAACACGTTAAAGCATAAATTAAATAGTTGTGATGAAGGATGGCTGCAATCAGGTAATAGCTGTAACGAGAATCCATGCACAGGGTTTACATTAGATGCATGCCCAACAGGTGCGACAGGATGTACAACTTGTAAGAAAGGAGCAACGACAAAATATAAGGTTAGTGGTTGTAAAAATGGTTGGACAGCATCTAACAACACATGCGAAGAGAATGCATGTAATGGTTTTAATTTGACAGCATGTCCTGATGGTGCGACAAAATGTAGCAGTTGCCAAAAAGGAGCAACGACAAAATATAAAGTAGAGAGTTGTAAAGATGGGTGGTTCTCACAAAACAACACTTGTGTCGAGAACAGTTGTTTAGAATATCCGTTAGGTAATTGCCCAACACATGGTAAATGTTCAGATTGTCAAAAAGGTGCGACCAAAAAATATAAATTGGATTCGTGTGATACATGGTGGACGAAGAGTAATAACACCTGTGTTGCGGCAGCATGCCCGAATGGAGATACAAATAGCTCTGTCAGTACTTGTTGGAGTGGTAAGCATGGCGCGTCAAAACCCGAAACAGGGGCTTACTCGGGGGATAATAAATGCTATGCATGTCAATGTAATGCGAACGATTGTACATGGACGAGCAGTAACAAAGGTGATGGCTCATTAAGTGAACCATGCTGCAATGATAAATATAAAACATGTACTGAGCCTACAGGGGTAAATATTCCGCAACACGGACATTGCACAGGCAATTACACAGCTTGTGGCAAGACATCAAGTTGTAAATCTTGGGATTGTGACACGGGTTATGTGAAGTCAAACGGCAGCTGTTCACCGGCACAATGCCCGGGTGGTTACAACACAAGTATTCAGTCAAAGGCAAACTGTGGTAATGCTTCAGGTTGGGATGTGGAGTTCCAAGGTCAAAGCGGTTCAACCAAATGCGGTAAATGTGTATGCCATGCTGACTCTGCGTGTAAGTGGGATAACACAAACAAAGGTAACGCCACATTGGATGGCTTATGTTGTAACAATATGTATACCACCTGCCACAGCACATGCCAGTCTGTTGGCACTATCCCGAATAATGGAGAATGCACCAACTGGTGCGAAGGGTGCAAGCAAACAAAGGTGTGTGTAGCTTGGGGCTGCAAGAGCGGATATCACAAAAATTCCGCGGGGACTGCTTGCGAACTTGATTGCACAAAGACGTGCACCAGTGAAGGGTTGAGATCTTCTAGCCCGAGCTGCAGGACAGGCGAGACCTATACCACACAAACAGTCTGCGGTACAACCTGCTATTCAAACTGTAAGTGCACATCGCCTTGCTCAGATGTTTACATTCCGTCTCATGCGCATGGCACAAGTACAACATCTGCTTGCGGCGAGACATGCTATACAGATTGGAGTTGCGATAGTGGTTATACTTATTACGGTGGAAAATGCGTACAACACGATAGCGGATGTTCTGAAGTGAGCATACCATCAGGTGCCCATTGCTCGTC
The DNA here is from genome assembly GCA_947630965.1 of uncultured Alphaproteobacteria bacterium. GTDB lineage: Bacteria > Pseudomonadota > Alphaproteobacteria > RF32 > CAG-239 > CANPYS01. Next base: position 11,900 of record CANRJO010000032.1, on the reverse strand, counting down.
ACACTGTTACTCTTATGGGGAATATGTGTGCGATGATTGGAGTTGTGATAGTGGCTATGTCTATAGAAATGGAAGCTGCGTACGGCATGATAGCGGATGTTCGTCCGTGAGTGTGCCCTCACATGGTTATTGTTCATCGCATTGCTATTATTACGGTTCATATGAGTGTGATGATTGGGATTGCTATAGCGGATATCACGCTTCCGGCAGTAGTTGTGTGGAAGATTGCACAAAGACGTGCTCCAGTGAAGGGTTGAGATCTTCCAGACCAAGCTGCGGAACAGGCGAAAGCTATAGCACAGAAACAGTCTGCGGTACAACCTGCTATTCAGATTGTAAGTGCACCTCGCCTTGTACAAGCGTTTCTATTCCGTCTCATGCGCATGGGACAAATCCGACGACAGCTTGCGGTCAAACTTGCTATAAGGGTTGGGCGTGTGATAGCGGATATCACACTTCCGGCAGTAGTTGTGTGGAAGATTGTACAAAGACGTGCTCCAGTGAAGGATTAAACTCTTCCAGACCGAGCTGCGGAACAGGCGAAACCTATAGCACAGAAACAGTCTGCGGTACAACCTGCTATTCAGATTGTAAGTGTACCTCGCCTTGCTCTGGTGTTACTGTTCCGAGCAATGCACATGGGATAAATCCGACGACGGCTTGCGGAAAAACTTGTTATAAGGGTTGGGAATGTAACAGTGGGTATTTCGAGCACGATCGTCAGTGTGAATATGATTGTTCACTTAGGTACAACCTCACGTCTCCGGATCCTAGTGCTTCGAGTTGTTCGGTGGTCTGTTCTAACTCCAGAGGAACGTGGTATTCCTGTAGTTGTTGGGAGGCCACATCAATTAATAATTCTCACTGTGCTAAATGGTGCTATAGCGGCTATATAGGCGGGCAAGACTATTGCCAAGAATATGAATGCGATGATGGTTATGAGTTGAGCTCTGATGGGTATACCTGTGATCCAACTTGCCCATGGGGTTATCATTGGAATTATTCTTGGGGTAGATGTGCGCCGGATTAGATAGAGGTGATTTTATACTCTCAAACTCGTAAGTTTTGCGTTCATCGCAAAGCTTACGAGCAAGAATGTTTCAGCTTTTCCTCCTGGATCCTTCACCCCTCAAGGGGTTCAGGATGACGAATGGAGTTTGCGTCTGCCGCCGTCTTTCTTAACTTTTAGACTCAAATAGACTCAAAATGGTTAACGTCGCGAATCGGGAAATTGACTCAAAAAGAGTCGACATCAGCGATTCCGACGTTAACTTTTTTTCTTTTTTTGTTCATTTTTTGCTTGACAAATGATGTTTTTGTATGTTATAAGCCGCCCACAACGTTTGTTCGGGGCCTTTAACAAGCTCCGGTGATGTTAAATATAAACCATAGGCAAAACGTTTGCATGTAACGCTTTGCTTTAATTTTAACAAGGTAAACGGCAGCTTTCTTGAAAGCTTTTGTCGTTTAGTTATAGGGAAAGTAAAAAATGGATACCCAAAATATCAGAATTCGCCTCAAGGCTTTTGATCATCGTTTGCTTGATTTATCTACCAAAGAAATCGTGCATACAGCCAAAAGAACAGGGGCAAACGTCAGAGGGCCAATCCCCCTGCCGACCAGAATTGAAAAGTTTACGGTAAACCGCTCGCCGCACATTAATAAAAAATCGCGCGAACAGTTTGAAATCCGTACTCATAAAAGACTTCTGGATATTGTTGATCCCACACCCCAAACCGTTGACGCTTTAATGAAGCTTGATTTGGCCGCGGGCGTGAATGTGGAAATTAAACTTTAATTTTTAATGTTGGCGTTTGAAAGATAGCGTCAACCAATTAGAAAAGGAAAAATATAATGCGTACAGGTCTGATCGCAAAAAAATTGGGAATGTCCCGCATCTTTGAGGCAGACGGCACTCATGTACCGGTGACGGTTTTGAGCGTTAATGACTTAAAGGTGGTTGCTGTGAAAACAGCTCAAAAGGATGGATATACTGCCGTTCAGTTAGGAACTGGCGCCGTGAAGGCTAAAAATGTGTCCAAACCTTTAAAAGGACATTTCGCCAAAGCGAAAGTTGAACCGAAGAAAAAGCTTGCTGAATTCAGAGTTTCTGAAGATTGCTTGCTTTCTGTCGGGAATGAATTGTCCGTGGAACACTTTGTTCCGGGGCAGTATGTTGATGTTTGCGCAACATCAATCGGTAAAGGTTTCGCCGGTGTTATGAAGCGTCATAACTTTGCTGGTTTGGAAGCCACACACGGTGTGTCGGTTTCGCACCGTTCACACGGTTCTACCGGTCAAAAACAAGATCCGGGCAAGGTCTTTAAAGGCAAGAAAATGGCCGGCCATATGGGTGCCGAACGGGTGACTGTTCAAAACCTGAAGGTTGTGTCTGTGGATGCCTTGAAAGGTCTTTTAATGGTTAAAGGTGCCGTTCCGGGTGCCGAAAATGCGTGGGTCCGCGTGACGGATGCTGTTAAAAAAACAGCCAATGTGACGCTCCCAATGCCTGCCGGATTGAAAAAAGTTGATGAACCTGTTGCAGTTAAAGCCGAAGAAACCCCGGCTGAGAATGCATAAGTTGTAAGGATTGAAAATTATGAAACAGGACATCTTAAATTTAGAAAACAAAAATGTCGGCAAAATTGAACTTGACGACTCGATCTTCGGGTTAGAAGTTCGCGCCGATATTTTGCACCGAGTTGTTCTTTGGCAGCTTGCCCGCCAACAAGCTGGCACGCATGCCACAAAAGGGCGCTCTGATGTGGCTTTGACGCCTGCTAAACCTTTCAAACAAAAAGGTAGCGGTAATGCGCGTCAGGGTTCACGCAAAGGCACGCAGTTCCGCAAAGGTGGCGTGGTCTTTGGTCCGGTTGTGCGTGATCATGCGCATGATTTGACTAAAAAGTTCAGAAAACTCGGTCTTAAAACAGCCCTTTCCGCTAAGGCTAAAGAGGGCAATTTGGTCATTATTGACGAGGCAAAGCTTTCAGCCCCCAAGACGAAAGATTTGCAAGCCAAACTTGATGCTTGCGGCTTGAAAAACTGCCTGTTTATTGATGGCAAAGAAGTTGATGTCAACTTCGCGCTTGCCAGCCGAAATATCGTGGGCGTTGATGTGCTCCCGACAATCGGTGCAAACGTGTATGACATCTTGAGAAGAGAAAAACTGGTGTTGACGACTGATGCCGTCCGTTGCTTGGAGGAGAGATTAAAATGGTAAAATCTAAAAATACAAACAACGTGACTGCTCCTATGTATGACACATTGGTTCGTCCGGTAATTACCGAGAAGTCTATGGTTTCATCAGAAGCCGGCAAAGTGGTGTTTTTGGTGCCTCTTTGCGCAACAAAAGATGAAATTAAAGCTTCGGTTGAAAATATCTTTAATGTGAAGGTAACAAAGGTAAATACCATTCGTCAGTTTGGCAAGAAAAAAATGTTCCGCGGTCATGAGGGTGTTCGCTCAGACTATAAAAAAGCGGTCATTACGCTTGCCGAGGGTCAAAATATTGATGTTACAACAGGAATTTAACCATGACTTTGAAAACATTTAAGCCCACTTCTCCGGGGTTGCGTCAGCTCATTATTGTTGACCGCAGCGAGCTCTATAAGGGAGCACCCGAAAAAACGTTAACGGTTGGCTTAACAAAAACCGGTGGGCGTGATAATTTTGGACATGTGACAAGTCGGAGAATCGGCGGCGGACATAAACGCAAGCTGAGAGTTATCGACTTTAAGCGTAATAAGTTTGACTGTGAAGCTACAGTTGAGCGGATTGAGTATGACCCGAACCGCACGTCTTTCATTGCTTTAATTAAGTATGAAGATGGCGAAAAGGCTTATATTTTGGCACCGCAACGCTTGAAAGCGGGCGATAAAGTGGTGGCTTCAGCTAAGGCTGATATTAAACCCGGAAACGCCATGCCTTTGAAGAGCATGCCTGTCGGTACCATTGTGCACAATGTTGAGCTCAAAGTCGGCAAAGGCGGACAGCTTGTTCGTTCAGCCGGTTGCTATGCTCAAGTTGTCGGTAAAGATGCCGGTTATGCCCAACTCAAGCTTTCTTCCGGCGAGTTGAGAATCGTGCGTGAAGAGTGCTTGGCAACTGTCGGCGCGGTTTCTAACCCGGATAATCAAAACAAATCTTTGGGCAAGGCTGGTCGTTCCCGTTGGTTGGGTATCAGACCTGTTGTCCGTGGTGTTGCGATGAACCCGGTTGATCACCCGCACGGCGGTGGTGAAGGCAGAACCTCGGGCGGTCGTCATCCGGTGACACCGTGGGGTAAGCCGACGAAGGGTTATAAGACACGTTCTAACAAGAAGACGGATCGCTTTATTATGAGATCTCGTCATGATAACAAGAAGTAATAAGGAGAAACTGAAATGACACGTTCCGTATGGAAAGGACCTTTTGTTGACGGTTATCTTCTTAAGAAAGCTGATGCCGCAAGAGCATCCGGTCGTAATGAAGTGATTAAAATTTGGTCGCGCCGTTCCACCATCTTGCCGCAGTTTGTGAGCCTGACATTTGGTGTTCACAATGGGCATAAGTTTATCCCCGTGTTGGTCACGGAAGATATGGTTGGGCATAAGTTTGGTGAATTTGCGCCGACAAGAACATTCTTCGGTCACGCCGCAGATAAAACAGCCAAAAGGAGTGCTTCATAATGGTTAAAGAAACAAAATCTAAAAGCGTTGCTTTAAAGCAAGTGCAAGCCATTTGCCGCTCTATTCGCACCAGTCCGCGCAAGTTGAACCTTGTGGCTCAAACCATTCGTGGGTTGTCTGCTGAAAAAGCTGTTGCCGAGCTGACTTTCTCTAAGAAGAGAATCGCTAAAGTGGCGTTGGGATTGCTGCAATCGGCAATCGCAAATGCCGAAAACAACCATAACCTTAATATTGATAAGCTTTTTGTAAAAGAAGCCTATGTCGGTAAGGGGTTAGTTATGAAACGTATGCACGCACGCGGTCGCGGTCGCGGAGCAAGGGTTTTGAAACCTTTCTCTAGCCTGACTGTTGTCGTTGAAGAGCGTGGGGAGTAAGATAAATGGGACAGAAAGTAAATCCTATAGGTCTTCGTTTAGGTGTAAACCGCACTTGGGACTCTCGTTGGTATGCCGATGACAAGTTTACCGACTATCTCCACGAAGATTTAAAAATTAAGGAGTTCTTGAAAGAGAAATTGGCTCAAGCCGGTATTAGCCGTATTGTGATTGAACGTCCGGCTAAAAAGGCAAGAGTAACAATTCACTCGGCAAGACCCGGTGTTGTAATTGGTAAAAAAGGTCAGGATATTGAGAATTTGCGTAAGGAAATTCAAAAATTGACCTCTTCTGAAGTCCAGCTCAATATTTTGGAAGTCAGAAAGCCAGAATTAGATGCAAAGTTGGTTGCTGATTCTGTGGCACAACAGTTGGAACGCCGTGTGGCTTTCCGCCGTGCGATGAAGCGCGTGATGCAATCAGCTCTTCGTTTAGGTGCTGAAGGTATCAAGGTTTGCTGCAGTGGACGTTTGGGCGGTGCTGAAATTGCCCGTACCGAACATTATCGTGAAGGTCGTGTGCCTTTGCATACGCTACGCGCAGACATTGACTATGCTACCTCTACGGCTCATACAACTTATGGTGCTTGCGGTGTCAAAGTTTGGATTTATAAGGGCGAAATTATGGCTCATGATCCAATGGCGCAGGACAAAAAGCTGGCTGAACAAAAATAAGAACGAGGATAAAAGAAAATGTTAAGTCCAAAACGTGTAAAGTTCCGCAAACAGCACAAAGGCCGTATTCACGGCTTGGCTAAAGGCGGCTCGACTTTAGATTTCGGAACATATGGATTAAAGGCTCTGACACCGGAGCGCGTTACCGCACGCCAAATTGAGGCTGCCCGTCGCGCTATCACGCGTGAAATGAAAAGAGCCGGAAGATTATGGATCCGGATTTTCCCTGACGTCCCCGTGTCGGATAAGCCCGCTGAGGTTCGTATGGGTAAAGGTAAAGGCGCTCCTGAATTTTGGGTTGCCAGAGTTAAACCCGGACGCATTATGTTTGAAGCGGAAGGCATTGATGAAGAAACCGCCCGCAAAGCATTTGCGTTAGGCGCAGCTAAACTGCCCGTGAAGAGCAAGTTTGTGCAACGCCTCAATTCGGATAAAGGAGAAGCATAATGGTAAAAACAAAAGATTTACGCGCTATGACGGTTGATGAATTGGAAGCCAAGTTGCTTGATAACAAAAAAGAGCAATTAAATTTGCGCATTCAACAATCAACAGGTCAGCTGACGAATACGGCTCAAATCCGTAAAGTTCGTCGTGAAATAGCTCGGATCAACACGCTCCTTGATGAGCGCAAGAAGAATAGTTAGGAGAAAGAATATGCCTAAAAGAATTCTTCAAGGTGTTGTTGTCAGCGATAAACAGGATAAAACTGTTGTGGTCAGAGTAGAGCATCAGGTTTTGCACCCTGTTTACAAGAAAATCGTGAAGAAGAGCAAAAAATTTGCCGCGCACGATGAAAATAACCAGTTCAAGGTTGGTGATCAGGTTTCGATTATTGAATCAAAGCCTTATTCCAAAACCAAGTGTTGGACTGTATTGGTTGATAACGCCTAGAATAGAAGGAATTAGAAAATGATACAGATGCAAACCAACCTCGATGTTGCAGACAACTCCGGCGCACGTCAGGTGCAGTGCATTAAAGTGCTTGGCGGGTCCAAGAGAATGCACGCCACTGTGGGCGACGTGATTGTTGTGTCCATTAAAGACGCCATGCCGAAAGGCCGCGTTAAAAAGGGCGATGTCTGCAAGGCCGTGATTGTCAGAACCGCAAGCGATATTCGCCGTAAAGACGGCAGCGTTATTCGGTTTGATAAAAACGCCGCTGTCTTGATTAATAAAGACGGCGAACCGATTGGCACACGTATTTTCGGCCCTGTGACCAGAGAATTGCGCGCCAAGAAATTTATGAAAATCATTTCATTAGCACCGGAGGTATTATAATGCCTAAAATGAAAATTAAAAAAGGCGACAAGGTTATTGTTTTGTCAGGTGATGACAAAGGCAAAACCGGCGAAGTTTTGAAAGCTATGCCAAAGGAGAGTAAAGTGGTGGTGCAAGGCGTGAACCTTGTGAAACGTCATACCAAGCCTAGCCAAACTACTCCCGGCGGGATTATTTCTAAAGAAGCCGCCATTCATGTTTCCAATGTCGCATTAGTCACTTCTGAGGGTAAACCCACGAAAGTTGGCTTTAAGACGGAAAACGGTAGAAAAGTGCGTGTTGCACGCAAAACCGGTGAAGTAATCGATAAATAGGAGAAAAATTTATGGCAAATTTTGCAAAATTATACAATGACGTCATAAAGAAATCTCTTGTGGAAAAATTCGGTTACAAGAACCCACACGAGATTCCGAAGCTGACGAAAATTGTTTTGAACATCGGTTGCGGTGAAGCTGTTACCGATAAGAAAAAACTGAACAACGCGATGGAAGAACTTGCCTTGATTGCCGGTCAGAAGCCGGTGATGACGGTGGCTCGTAAGTCTATTGCTACTTTTAAGGTCAGAGAAGGTATGCCGATTGGCTGCAAAGTGACGCTTCGTTCAGAACGTATGTACGAATTTTTGGAGCGTTTGATTAATATGGCTCTGCCGCGCATCAGAGACTTTCACGGCATTAGCGGAAAGCACTTTGACGGCAAAGGCAACTTTGCTTTCGGCATTAAGGAACAAGTTATCTTTCCGGAAATCAACTATGAAAAAGTTGAGGACATCCACGGTATGGACATTGTGATTTGCACAACGGCCAAAACCGATGAAGAAGCTCAGTTCCTGCTGACTTCATTTAACCTGCCTTACAAGAAATAAGCGGAGATTTTACGATGTCAAAAACGAGTTCGGTTTATAGAAACTTGAAAAGAGTGAAGATGTCCGAGAAGTATGCTAATCGGCGTCTGAAATTAAAGAAGATTGTGATGGATAAAAACGCTTCTCCGGAAGACCGTTTCCAAGCAACCTTAAAATTAGCGGAGCTGCCGCGTAACTCTGCCAAAATCAGAGTGAGAAACCGCTGCAAGCTCACGGGTCGTTCCCGCAGTTATTACCGTAAGTTCGGTTTGAGCCGTGTTGAATTAAGAAATATGGCGAGCTTCGGTGAAATTCCGGGTTTGGTAAAATCAAGCTGGTAAGGAGGAGATGATATGTCTATGACAGATCCTTTGGGCGATATGCTCACACGCATTAGAAACGCACAAAGAGCGAAGAAAAGTGATGTTGTATCACCTCATTCTCGCCTGCGTGAAAATGTTTTGGAAGTTCTGAAAAAAGAAGGCTACATTGAAGGCTATGAAAAGCAAAACGTGAAGCCGGGCGTTGATGAACTTCACATTAAATTAAAGTACCATGAAGGTGCTTCGGTAATTACGGAAATTTACCGCGTCTCTACGCCGGGTCGGCGCGTTTATTCAAGCGTGAAAGACCTGCCGAGAGTGTATAACGGCTTGGGCATTTCCATCGTTTCAACCCCGCAAGGTGTGATGAGCGATAATGAAGCCCGCAAAGCCAACGTTGGCGGTGAAATTTTGTGTCAGGTCTTTTAGGGAGAAAACAGATGTCAAGAATTGGTAAATATCCTGTTGTTATCCCTTCGGGCGTGACAGTTACCGTTGAAGGCAACAAAGTTACCGTTAAGGGTAAGTTGGGTGAACTCAGCTGTACTTATGACGATGGTCACATTGCCACCAAAGTGGAAGATAATAAAGTTGTGGTTACACCGCTTTCACAAAGTTTGACCGCTCGTGCCCTTTGGGGAACAACGCGCGCAAACATCAACACCCTTGTTAAGGGCGTGAGCGAAGGCTTTTCCAAGAGTTTGGAATTGGTTGGTGTGGGTTATAAAGCCCGTATGGAAGGAACAAAACTTGTGCTTTCTTTGGGTTTTTCGCATGATGTGAACTTCCCTGCACCCGCAGGCATTAAAATCAGTTGCGAATCGCCTACGCAAATTAAAGTTTTCGGTGTGGATAAACAACTTGTCGGTCAGGTGGCTGCAGAAATCCGCAAATACAGAAAACCCGAGCCTTATAAAGGCAAAGGTGTGAAGTATGATGGTGAGTATGTCCGTCGTAAAGAAGGCAAGAAGAAATAAGGAAAACTTGAGATGAATACACCAAAAAAATTGTTTGAAAAAAGAAAAGTGCGCAATCGGATTGCCTTGAAAAAGGTTGCCGGCGATAAATTAAGACTTTCCGTCTTTCGCAGTGGCAAACATATCTATGCGCAAATCATTGACGATGCCAAAGGCGCCACAGTGGCTTCTGCTTCCACGTTGGATAAAGAAGTTCGCGCCGGCATGAAGAAAACATCTACGGTTGAGGCGGCCGGCGTGATTGGTAAATTAGTTGCCGAACGCGCTCAAAAGTCCGGTGTTAGCGAAGTGGTCTTTGATCGCGGCGGTTATGTTTATCATGGTCGCGTCAAGGCTTTGGCTGATGCCGCACGTGAAGCCGGTTTGAAGTTCTAGGAGGAAAAGATGGCACAATCTGCAGATCATCAGAACAAAAAAGAAAAATCCGAAGAATTGGTTGAAAAACTGGTTCACGTTAACCGTGTTGCCAAAACAGTTAAAGGCGGACGCACTATGTCGTTTGCGGCTGTGGTGGTCGTTGGTGACCAAAAAGGTCGCGTCGGTTTTGGTTCGGGCAAAGCGTCCGAAGTGCCGGAAGCTGTTGTGAAGGCAACAAATGAAGCCAAAAAGAATATGGTTCGCATTCCGCTTCGCGAGGGCAGAACGCTTCACCACGATGTGACCGGTCGTTTCGGTGCGGGCAAAGTGGTTTTGCGTACGGCTCCTGCCGGTACCGGCGTGATTGCCGGCGGTCCAATGCGTGCCGTGTTTGAAGTTTTGGGCGTGCAAGACGTGGTTGCAAAATCTTTGGGTTCGAATAACCCTTATAACATGATTAAAGCAACCTTTAATGCTTTGCTTTCCATAAATTCGCCGCGTATGGTTGCTGCCAAACGTGGTAAGAAAGTGGGCGATATTGTCAGCCGTCGCGAAAATTCTTCAAACGTGAAGATGGAAAAAGAGGAGGCTTAACCCATGGCTAAAAAAACTATCAAAGTGACGCAAATTCGTAGCCCCATCGGGCGTCCGAAAGACCAGCGTGCAACTTTAATCGGTCTGGGCTTAAACAAAATGAACCGTACCTCGGAGTTGGAAGATACGCCGTCCGTGCGGGGGATGATTAAGAAGGTGGCCCACCTCGTCAAAGTCGAGGAATAAGCCTTGCAAAACGGGCTTCAAGTTGCCCAATTTGCCCGCTTATGTACCTTTTTTTGTACACCGCGCGTGCAAATTGGACAACAGCAAGCCCCTTTATCAAGGCTTAAGGTTGATTTGCTGTGGTGCCATGCTCAAAAACAGCAGCGCAGCACAGCGCTTGAGCCAAAGATATAGCCTTGGGGCGTTGTCCGGTACGTTAGGTTTGATACCGCGCGTGCAAATAGGACAACAGCAAGCCCATTTATCAAGGCTTAAGGCTAATTTGCTGTGATGCCACGCTCAAAAACAGCGGCGCAGCACAGCGCTTGAGCCAAAGATTTAGCCTTGGGGCGTTGTCCGGTACGTTAGGTTTGATACCGCGCGTGCAAATTGGGCAACAGCAAGCCCGTTTATCAAGGCTTTAGGCTTAGCGAGAGGCTCTGAATTGAGTCTTAACAAGTCCATTGAAGAAGTTTATATTGTTGAAATAAATTAGGTGAAGAAAATGAAACTTAATGAATTAAAAGATAACCCGGGAGCAACCAAAGACCGTGCACGTGTCGGACGCGGTATTGGTAGCGGTAAAGGTAAAACTTCCGCCCGTGGTCAAAAAGGTCAAAAAGCTCGCTCCGGCGGTGCTAAAAACGGCTTTGAAGGTGGTCAAATGCCTATCTACCGTCGTTTACCAAAACGCGGTTTCAAAAATCCGTTTGCTTTGCACTTTGCCGTTGTGAACTTGGATACTATCCAAAATGCCATTGACGCCGGCAAACTTGATGCAACCTCCATTGATGCCGATGCCCTTTTAACAGCGCGTATCATCACCAAGAAAAGAGACGGCATCCGTTTGCTTGCCCGTGGCGCCATTACAACCGCTATCAACATCACCGTCAATTCAGCCTCCAAAGCCGCTGAAGAGGCAGTGAAGAAGGCGGGAGGGAGCATCACCAAAGCCTAAGGCTTTTGGGAATGCGTATAGCAGCACATCTAGAGGCGTTTTTGCGGGTCTTGGGAAATTCATGTACTATTTTTGTACACTAGAATTTCCCTCGCCCTGAAAACGCCTCTATCTGTACTACTCTCCGCCTTTCCTTGGCTTTTGGAAAAGGCGTATAATCGCTAGGGAAAGGCGTATAACCGCTCATCTAGAGCGAAAAACTGCAGAACGGTCAAAATTCATGTACCTTTTTAGTACACTAGAATTTTGACCGCTTTGTTTTTCGCTCTATCTAAACGGTTCTCCGCCTTTCCGAAAATTATGAGAAAATAAGGATTTTAATTTTGCTTCTATTCTCCTCATTATTTGCATTCCCTTGACTTGGGTGGAAAAATAATAAGGATTGTTTTTTCACTCTCCGCATTCCCGAGGTTTTACACCGTAGGTCACTCTGAACGCAGTGAAGAGTCCAGGACAAAAAAATAGCTAATTTTTTCCTGGATCCTTCGCGAATGCCCCTGCGGGCTCTCTTGCTCGTAAGCTCTGCTCTACGAGCAATCGCTAACTCGCTTCGGTCACCGCTCTGTAACGCTTGCAGCGGTGTCTATCGCCACCTCGCAAGCTAACAATCGCGTGATGTCGCCCCAAAAACACCAATTACTTTTGGTGTTTTTGGGGCTCCACTCAGAGTGACGTGAGGAGGATGT
>CANRJO010000031.1 GCA_947630965.1 uncultured Alphaproteobacteria bacterium | reverse complement strand
ATGCGCAAACTTATCCTCTTTGCTAACTCTTCCCTTAAGCCTTGTGCATAACTCTTTCTTCTGGGTTGATGACGGACGGTGGCGGACGCTCCTTTTCTATCCAAGTCACGGGAATGCGGATAATGAGGCGAATAGAAGCAAAAACGTCCGTAAAAACGGACGTTTTTTCAAATTACCTTTGTACCTAAGTTTCGGAAAGGCGGAGAACTTGCCTCTACGTCATTATGAAACCCCTTTAGGGGTTGAAGAATCCAGGTGAAATAAATTAGCTATATTTTCTGTCCTGGATCTTTCACTTCGTTCAAGATGACGTCAGCAGGTAGCCGCTCCATAGGTTATTGAATCTTAAAAAGTCAAGCAGAAAATGTTACTAAAGTTTGATTTAATAATTTGCGGACATTTTAAATTTAACTTGACTTTATTTCTTTTTTCGGTTGATATATCAATCAGAGTAAATTAAAATATGACTCTGTAAAAACAATCAGATAAAAAGAGGAAGAAAATGAATATTACATTGACCGGTAAACAAGTTGATATTGGCGATAGACTCCGTAAACATGTCGAAGAGGCTATTGAAAGCTCCGTTACAAAGTATTTTAGTGCTCCTTTGAGCTGCTCGGTTGCTTTTTCTAAAGAAGGTGAGGAATTTAGCGCGGAAGTTACCGTCCATCCGGCAAAAAATATGGTTTTGAAAGGCACAGGTATGGCCGGCGATCCGTATTCGGCTTTTGATAATGCCAATGAGCACATCGCAACCAGACTCCGCCGCAATAAAAATAAGCTCAATGATCATAAAAGCAAAATCGGCTTAGCTGAGCTTGCTTATCAGGCGGTTTTGCCCCTTCATGAAACAGAAGATGAACTTGATGTGGACGTTGACGCCCCTATCACCATTGCCGAAACGGATGCAAACATTCCGGTTTGTACCGTGAGTGAGGCCGTGATGTATATGGATTTGGTTAACGAATATGCCATTATGTTCCGTAACAGTGCCAATGGGCATATCAGCATGGTTTACCGCCGCAAAGACGGTAATATCGGTTGGGTTGAACCGAAAGCAGAATAAAACAGGATATTAAAGATGAAAATCTCGGACATATTATCAATAAACAGCATTTATCTTGATCTCAAAGCTAACAATAAGCGCCTTTTGTTGCAAGAACTTTCAACAAAAGCCGCCAATGTGGCAGGTATGGATGAACGCATTTTTGTTGATGCTATCTGGGAGCGCGAAAATTTGGGCTCCACAGGTTACGGTGCTGGCACGGCTTTCCCGCATGCTCGCGTTGAGGGCTTAACACGGGTTATTGGTGTTTTTGCTCGGCTTGCTGCTCCCATGGATTTTAATGCGGTTGATCGTAAGCCCGTTGATCTCATCTTTATGCTTGTTTCACCTGAAAACAGTGGCGCAGATCATTTGACAGCACTTGCTATGTTTTCAAGGTTCTTGAAAAATGAAGATGTTTGTGCAAAACTCCGAGAAGCAAAATCTAAGGAAGAAGTTTTTGCGATCTTAAATGATAACTAAACCAAGCCCCGCTTTTAAGCGGGGTTTTTGAAAACTTATTTGTTATTCCTTTGAACTAGTCAGCGGGTTTTATTTTTCCAGAATGTTCAAGCGGGTAGGGATGTTTTTGATGTGAGCCTGTATGCGATCAGTCTTTTGGTGTGAATGTTTTTCTTGCGCTTTCAGAACAATCCAGTTATAAATGTTTTGCATATGTTTATCCCCGCGTGCGGCCATATTTTCAGGATGCCATTGGATGCCTAAAAGCCCTTTTCCCAAATTTCCCCATGCCTCGGGAATGTTATCCTCCCGGCTTATGGCAAAAATTTTAAGGTCGTGCTTATTCTGATAAGGGTTTTGGAAATATTCTTCAAGCAAAGCCTCTTTATGACGCGAATTTACAGAAAAAACGGAATGTTTTGTTTGCAACATCTGTTGAAATTGATTGTCTAAAACCAACACATCATGCGCTATTTGTTCGGAAGTTTGGTGCTTTATGGCAGTTTTTACCAGTGAATACATTTTGCGACCGTAAAGCGCTGCCATTATCTGCGCGCCGGCGCAAATGCCCAAAATAGGCATGTTTTCATGCTTGGCGGCAAATAAGGCTTGCAAGTATGCAAAAGCCCGTTTGGAAAAAGTTTTTTGCTCGGAAGGCGGCGTGTCTACATAAAACTCCTTTGGCGAATCAAAGGAACCGCCGGGCAAAACCAATGCATCAGCCTGCTTGGTTTGTGTGTAAGCATGATCATAATCAATAAAGCGCAAATCAGCGCCTGCGTTTAACAAGGAAGTGAGGTAATCTTTATCAATGGTGTAAAATTCTGTTCCATCGGCGGATTGATCTTGTCCTAACAAAAAACCGACTTTTGCCTTGGGCTGAATCGGCACGAGAAGCTTTTTCCGTTCCTCCTCGGCAAGCCTGATTTCCGGCACAGTCTGTTTGTTTTGAAGAACAGACTTCTCAATGCCGTAATTATCAAATTCGGGCAAATAGCGTAAATATGCCGTCATTACTTTTCCCCCCCCTTTTTTTTGTTTGCGTTTCTTAAGCTTTCGGGGTGCGATTTTTATCTGTTAAAACGGCTAAAATTTTCACAAGCTCTTCCTTGAGGTGTGGTCTATCTACAACCATATCTACCATGCCGTGTTCTTTTAAATATTCCGCCTTTTGGAAGCCCTCGGGCAATTTTTCACGAATGGTCTGCTCAATCACACGCGGACCGGCAAAACCAATCAGGCAGCCTTTTTCGGCAATGTTGACATCGCCTAACATGGCAAACGAGGCAGAAACGCCGCCCGTTGTGGGGTCTGTTAAAATGGAAATAAACGGCACGCCCTTTTCTTTGAGCATGTTTATGGCGGCAGTTGTCCGCGCCATTTGCATTAAGGACAAAATGCCCTCTTGCATGCGCGCGCCACCTGAAGATGCCACGGTAATCAGTGGCTTTTTGCCGCTTAATGCTAACTCTGCGGCTTTGATGATGCCTTCGCCGACTGCCACGCCCATGGAGCCGCCCATGAAGGAATAATCCATCACGGCTGCCACAACATCTATGCCGCCAATTTTGCCCGTTGCAACCTTAATGGCATCGCGGTTGCCGGTGGATTTGCGATAACTTTTTAAACGCTCTGTGTATTTTTGCGAATCTTTGAATTTGAGCGGATCATCCAAAACTTCCGGCAAGGTAACTTCGGTATATTTTTCATCATCAAAAAGCATTTTGAGGCGTTTGTTGATGTAAAGCCGCAAATGATGCCCGCAAGACGTGCAAACATACAAAGAATTTTTGAGCTCTTTGGAAAAAAGCATCTGCCCACAAGAAGGGCACTTCACCCATAAATTATCAGCAATTTCTTTGGGGGTTGTCTTTTGGATTTTCGGACGGACAATGTCAGTTAGCCAATTCATCTTTATACCTGATTATTTCTTAAATGAAAAAAAGTTTGCTAGTTTTTCCTTCAACGGACGTTTCGGGAGCTTTTGTTCTTTGTTTTTAAGATTTTCCAGATCTTGATGCAAAGAAGATACGGTTTCGTGCAGTTTTTCCTGCTCTTTATTAAGCGCTTTGTTTGCCTTTTTCTGACTTCTTAATTGCGCTCTTAAAGGGGCGTTTGCCACAAAAGAATCGAGCCTGCCCAAAAGATAACCGATGAAAAACAAAACCAAAATCAGCACGCTTAACGAAACCGTGATGTTGAGGTTAAACGGCTTTAAGTTAAACGTTGCAAAATCATTGTTAATGACGGCAAAAACAATGACCATAATCAGCAACGGTATCTTGATCAAGAGTCTTAGATAATTCATCTTAAAGACCTTTCTTAAAAGCAATTACTTGTTAAGCATTTCAAGCATTTCTTTTCCCATCTTAAAATGCGGGATTTTGCGCTCGCCAATGCTGATTTTGTTGCCCGTGCGCGGGTTTTTGGCTGTACGCGGTGCACGTTTGCGAATTGAGAACGAGCCAAAACCTCTGAACTCAACGCGGTTACCGGAGGCAAGCGTTTTGGAAATTGTTTCTATAATGACGTCAACAATGCGTTCAACGTCTTTGAGCATTAAGTTCGGATTTTTTGTTGCTATTTTTGAAATTAATTCTGATTTCGTCACTTTTTCCTCACATTTCTATAATTAAAAAATTAATCACTTTATAAAATACATTCAAAGTATTTCTTTTTCCACTCTTTTTTTTATTTTATGCAGACATCGGGCGCTTTAATGTAAAGCGGCTTGGGATAATCCGCCTTGCCTAAAGCGAATTTGGCAAGCCCTACATTCGCCAAAGATTGTAGCGGCACTTGTTGATAAAGTTTGACAGCATGCAATGAAAGTCCCCGCGGGCGGTTTAAAAAACGCTCTATGGCATCACCTGAAAGTGAAACTTTAAGCCCTGAAAGGCGCTTTTGAATGTCGGAATCAAAAGAAGCACTCGGCTCTCCAAGCTTTTCAAGCTTTTGATTGTAATATTGCACGTAAAAATCATCGCGTTTTGTTTCAATTAAAACCGCGTTAATTTCCGCGCGTTCATCCGGGGCGAGCTCAGCCGCATAAGCGTCAAAGGCTGAAATGCCGCATAACGTTAGCTTTGGGCAGGCAAGCCCGAAAGTCCGCGCGGCGGCAAGCGAAGAACGAACGCCTGTAAATGACCCAGGACCCGTGCAGACCGTTAAAAGCGATAAATTTACAAATGTCAGGTGATTTTTTGATAAAAGTTTTTCAATGGCTTTCATCAGCGCTTCAGCTTGACCAAACTCCATTTCTTCTTCAAAAGAGTCCAGGCACGTTTTGTCTTGAAACAAAGCCACCGATACGGCTGAAGATGTTGTATCAAACGTTAAGCTAAACATTTATTCACCACCCTAAAAAATTAATTGCGTATTTACGCTTATAATATAGAATCGATAAACAGACAATGAAAATTTTTAAAAAAGTCGAATAAATTATGACAAGCGTGACCTTAAAAGATTTGCTTTTTTTCTGCCTGATTGCCGGTGTTGTGATGTTGGCGTTGTTGGTTTATATGCGTATCGGGATTGCCAGACTCCGCCAAAAAAACTATTTTTTGAACCGTGACCGCGAAAGATACGCCGAAACGCTTTATGCCCTTCAAGACGGCTATTTTGCCTTTATTTATCCTGATGACCGCATTAAAGACCCGCGTCAAAATGTGCGTGAACGTTGCTCGCGGCGTATGGCGGTGCTGCTTAACCTTAAAAAAGGCACCCAAGCCGGTTTTGATGACGTTTTGGCTGTTCTTGTGCCTGAAGAAGCTGATAAACTTAAGGCTCTTGTGCATTTGCTCTTAACGGAGGGGCTGCCCTTTGAAACACGCGTGACTATGCGCAAAACTAAGCGTACCTTAATGGTTTACGGCGCGCGGATTAATGGCGCAGACGGCAACCTTTATTGCGATTTGTTCTGGATGCGCGATTTAAGTCCTGAAATGCAAAAAATTGATTCTTTGGAAAATGATAAGCAACTTTTGAGCCTTAAGCTAGAGCGCTTTAAAAACTTCTTTGATTATCTGCCTTTGCCGGCTTGGCTTCGGGATGAAGATTTGAGCATTGCGCAGGCAAACCAAAGGTATATGTTATTCGTGAACAAAAAAAACACGAAAAAGCCTTATACGCTTGGGCAAGCCAATGATGATATTCTTTTAAAAACCGCCCAAAATGCTCTGGATTCCGGTAAAGTGCAGAAAAATACGCTTAACTTGGTTTCAGAGGGGCAGGCGCGGCATTATGAAGCTTCGGAAATTTCCTTTAAAAACGAATCGGGCGCCGGGACGGTGGGCTTTTTGACTGATATGACTGATTTAGATGATGCCAAGCGTCAGTTTACCATTCACCAAAATGCGCATTTAGACGTTTTGGCAGCGCTCGGAACAGCTTTTGCGCTTTTTAATCCGGCGCGTAACCTTGTTTTTTACAACAAAGCGTTTCAGCGCTTGTGGCAATTGGATGATGCGTTTTTAGAAACATCACCAACTTATGCTGAATTTTTGGAAGCTTTGAGAAATAACAGGCTTTTGCCAGAAGTGAGCGATTTTAAAGCTTATAAGACGGGCGAGGAAAAGCTTTTCCAAACGCTAATTGATCCACTGGAGCAACTATTGCACCTGCCCGATGGGCGCACGTTGCGGCGGATTGTTGCTGTTCATCCTAACGGGTTGATGTTTGCTTATGAAGATGTTTCAGATAGGTTGGCGGCAACCCGAACGCTCAATGAACTGACGGGGGCTTTGCAAAATATTTTGGATCAGCTTGATGAGGCGGTGCTTATTTTTGGGGCAGATAGTCGTTTGCGGTATTTTAATGTGAGCTATTGTCAGATGTGGCGGCTTGAACCAGAGCAAATGCAAAATCCTCATACTCTAAGCGAGGTTTTGGATATGCAACGTCCGCTGTTTAAGCAAATGCCGCGTTGGGATGACTTGAAGCAGGGCATGCTGCATCATATTTTGTCTGTGAGCCGCTTTTTGGTGGAAAGAAAAGATAAAACCTTGGTTGAAGCAACGCCTACGCGCCTTTCTGATCAATCGCTTATGGTTGTTTACCGTTTTGAAAATAAGGATAAAATTGATGGCTGATGATGATCAAACAAATCCCGCGTCTGAAAGCGCCGAGGTCTTGCCCGATGATTGGAAAAAACAAGGCTTTGATCTTAATGAGCGTTTGACCTTAAAGCATAATACTTTGGAGGCTAAACGTTACCGCGAGCGTCAAAATCAGAAAAAACAACCCCCCTTTCTGAAACCTGAAAAAAAACAACTTCCGCCGCACAAAATATCTTCTAAAATTAAAGACGTGTATGATGAGGATGAAGAAGATGAAAACGGTATTTATCAACCCATTCGTGTGCGTGCGGAAGAAAATCCGCTCTATAATGCTTTAGATGAAAATGAAAAGCGTTTGTATATGCAAAAAGACACCATTAAACAAACTCAAATGCAGCAAACTGTGGGTAAAATGGAGGCTTTGCAAGTTGCAAACACCTTAGCAAAAGAGGTGGGGCTTTCCAAAATCAGCGCCGAAACAGCAAATTCCAAATTAAATGAGGCTGTTTTTGATCCGAAAAAAATGCAGGAAAAAGTTATTGAAAAAGAAATTGGTCATAAGCTCGGTCTGAAAGGCAAAATTGAAGATGGCAAAATTGTTGAAGCCGCCAAGGGGATTAAAAAAGTTCAGGCGATGAGCAATGCCAAAGGCGTGCAAAATATGCATATGGATGATGTTGTGCGTGTGGGGGAAGATAAACTCAGCGATAAAAAAATTGCCGAGTTGATCTTAGAAAAATCAGGGCAGGATCCCAAAAAGGTCAAACTTAAAAAAGCCCCGCAAGAGGTGAAAACCGAACATTTTGAAAAAAATAAGCAAAAAAGCAATACACTGAAACTTGTGAAGCAAAAAAAAGATGATTTAAGCCGATAACCCCGACTCTCAAATTGACAGCGATAGAAATTGGGGTTATAATGAATGCCGTACAAATGAAATTGACAAGAGGAAACCAATGGAAGACCAATATTATACATTGATTGAAAAGCAAGACTTTTACGAGATTATTGAAAATAAATATGGCGAACTGGCGGTTTTTATTGATGCTCGTTCCGGGGTGCCGGTTAATCCGGTGTTGGAATTTGATGGCAAGAAAACAGCTCTTTTGAAGCGCGATCAGCATTTGGCCGTGCGCCTTGATAACATTGATCCTGAAACAAGAAATGTGTTGGCCGAATCGGAGTTTGTGATGATTGTGGAGCTTACGGGCGATGTTGTGGAGCGTGTTTACGGTGTGCCCGTAGATAATGTGGAAAAAATTGTGTTTAAAGGGCGGCAAACCCGTGCAGATGAGCTTGTGAAAGCCAAAACCCGTGCGGAAGTGTTGGCTTCTTTTGGTGCGGTAAAAAGTTGGACAGGCAGGATAAAAAAATGATAGGTTTGGTTTTGGTGACACATGGGCATTTAGCGGATGAATTTTTACGTGCCATGCAGCATGTTATGGGAAAGCAGGCGCAAATGGAAACAGTTTGTATTGGCCCTGAGGATGATATGGAAAGCCGCCGGAGCGAGATTTTGGAAAAAGTCAAGCGTGTGGATTCGGGTAAAGGCGTTATTGTTATGACCGATATGTTTGGTGGCACCCCCTCTAATTTAGCCATATCCATTATGGATAAGGCCAATGTTGAAATTTTGGCGGGTGTTAATCTGCCCATGCTGATTAAGCTTGCAACACTTCGTAAAGAGCTTTCTTTGAAAGAGGCTGTTTTAGGGGCACAAGAAGCCGGTAAAAAGTATATTCACATTGCCTCGGAGGTTTTAGGGCAATGACAGAAAAGAGTTTCGAGGCCACATTAACCATTCAGAATCAGCGGGGGTTACATGCCCGGGCTGCCGCGGCTTTTGTGAAAGCGGTTGAAAATCTGGATGCTGAAGTTCTTGTTGATCGGTTGGGGCAAACCGTGAGCGGTACCTCTATTATGGGTTTGATGATGCTTTCGGCATCAAAAGGTTGCCAAATTCATGTGACAGCCAAAGGTGTTGCTGCCGAAGAAGCTATCCAGGCCGTGACTTTGCTCGTGCAGTCCAAATTTGGTGAAGAATAGTGTCTAAAGCGCCCCGAAACCATACGCTCGAATTAACCGCCCGTCAGGTTTCAAAGTTGGTGACCGGCGCCTTGAAACTTCACAAAAAGCAAAATCTTGAGAACATTCTTGATTCTATTTTGTGGCAAGATACTTTCCGCGCGCTGAACTATCTGCCTGATCAATGCGTTGATTTGATGATTGTTGATCCGCCTTATAATTTAACCAAGGTTTTTTCGGGCAAAACTTTTAAGGCGATGGATATGCAAGCTTATGCCAAGTGGTTGGATAAGTGGCTCAAAAAGACAATCCGTCTTCTGAAAGAAAATGCCAGTATTTACATTTGTGCCGATTGGAAAACGTCTTTGGCGGTGGCGCCTGTGGCAAGCAAATACTTTGTGTTGCAAAACCGCATCAGTTGGGAACGTGATAAAGGTCGCGGGGCAGGGGCAAACTGGAAGAATTGTTTGGAAGATATTTGGTTTTTCACGAAAAGCGAAAAATATACCTTTAATTTAGATGCTGTTAAAATGTTACGTCCCGTTCGGGCGCCTTATCGTGATGCGCGCGGTTGTCCGAAAGATTGGAACGAATCCGAAGATGGTAAATATCGGCTGACGGCGCCGTCTAATGTTTGGACGGATATTGCCATTCCGTTTTGGTCCATGCCTGAAAATACGCCGCACCCCACGCAAAAGCCTGAAAAATTGGTTGCTAAGCTTGTCTTGGCGTCCAGTAACAAAGGCGATGTTGTGTTTGATCCGTTCTGCGGCTCGGGTACAACGGCGGTTGTCGCCAAAAAGCTCGGGCGGCATTTTATTGGGATTGAGCGCGAAAAAGAATATGTCGCTTATGCTCTTAAGCGCCTGCAAAATGCGGAAATTGCCCCCTCCATCCAAGGGTATGAAAACGGCGTTTTTAAGTATCGCAACGCGTGAGGAATTTTATCCCCATTATCCACAGGTTTTGAAAAAAATACGGGTGATTTTGATAAATTCGATGCAAAAAGAGCCTATAAACTTTTTTTGAAATGGATAAGACTATGGAACAACCTGATACATCAAAACTTCCGCAGAATCTGGAAGCTGAACAAGCTCTTTTGGGCGCTATTTTAGCCAATAACAAAGCTTATGAAAAGGTCTCAGATTTTTTAAAACCCCAACATTTTGCGGAAGGTGTGCATGCCAAAGTTTTTGAAGTGATGCAAAAGCTGATTGAACGTGGCCACATTGCCGATGTGATTACGCTTAAAAACTATTTTGAGCAGGAAGGCACGCTTGCCGAAGTGGGCGGTTCGGATTATTTGGTTAAACTTGCTGACAGTTCGTCGCCCATGACCAATGTGGAATATTACGCTCAATTTGTTTATGATAAGTATCTGCGCCGCGAGCTCATTAATACCGGCACGGAAATTGTGAACAACGCCTTTAAAGAAGATGCAGATTTGTCTGCCATTGATCAAATTGAAGAGGCAGAACAGCATTTGTTTAATCTGGCTGACCAAGGCGAAGTGCAAGGTGGCTTTTTGGATTTTTCTCAGGCTTTAACTTCATCTTTGGGTTATATTGAGCAGGCTTATCAGAAAGAGGGTAAAATCTCAGGCTTGCCGACTGGCTTGGAAATGCTTGATGGTAAAACAGGCGGGCTGAATAATTCAGATCTCATTATTATTGCGGGTCGTCCGGCGATGGGCAAAACGGCACTTGCCACCAATATTGCTTATAATGTGGCGGAATATATGAGTCGCGCCAAAGAGTTGGATCCGCATGATAAAGGTGTGGCGTTTTTCTCGCTTGAAATGTCGGCGGATCAGTTGGCCTCGCGCGTGCTTTCAACTGTGACGCAAACGCCCGGCAACAAAATGCGCACTGGCGAGTTGGATAATGCTCAATTTACGCGTATTGCCGCTGCTGTGCGCGAGCTTGAAACAATCCCGCTTTATATTGATGATACGCCGGGGGTGACCATTAACGCTATTCGCACGCGCGCGCGGCGCTTAAAGCGTACCAAAGGCTTGGGGCTGATTGTGATTGATTATATCCAACTCATTACCGGCAGTTCTAAGCGGAGCGAAATTAACCGTGTGCAAGAACTTTCGGAAATTTCGCGCGGGCTTAAGATTATGGCGAAAGAACTGAAAGTGCCGGTTATTGCGCTTTCGCAACTTAACCGCGGTGTGGAATCGCGCGATGATAAGCGCCCCTTAATGTCAGACTTGCGCGAATCGGGCTCCATTGAACAAGATGCTGATATTGTGATGTTTGTTTATCGTGAAAATTACTATATCAAAAACGACGAGCCCAAGCAAAAGCAAAATGAAACGCCGGAACATTTGCAAGCGCGTATCGAGGAGTGGAAAAAACGTGACCGTGAAACCGCGAATATGGCGGAAGTTATTATCGGCAAGCAACGTCATGGTCCGACCGGTACGGTTAAACTTTTCTGGAACGGCGAATTTGCTCAGTTTGGTAACCTTGCGAATGAGGAGGCTCTGCCCGAGCAGATTGGTTAATAATGAATGACGATGATTTTTCTCTTGAACCGGATTTTGATCCTGAAGAGCGTTTTCAAAAATATCAGCAGCAAGTTGAGCCTGAATTTTGGAAGCATAAAAAACTTGAAGAAATGTCTGATTTGGAATGGGAACTCTTGTGCGACGGTTGCGGTAAATGTTGCCTCAATAAGCTTGAAATTAAGGGCAAAATCCATTTTACAAATGCGCGTTGTCGGTTTTTGAATCCTGCAACGTGCTTGTGCAAAATTTATCCCTACCGTTTTGAGGTGGTACCCGATTGTCGCGATGTGAATCTTGCCGCTATTCGGGAAAAACCGCGTTGGCTTCCCAAAACATGCGCTTATTGGCTTTTGGATAACGGCTTTGATTTGCCTGATTGGCATCCCTTGAAAACAGGACGTGCCGCTAGCGTGGCAGAAAGCGGTAATTCGCTTTGCAACCGCCCGCTTGTTGATGAAACAGAGGTCAAAGATTATGAAGATTACATTGTTGACTGGCAAGATTTATGAGCTTTCAAGCGCCTTTGACTTTCCGCTGACGGTTTCAACAAGCCTTACAACGCGGCGGATGTCGTTGCGGATTGATACTAAAAAACGCCAAGCCGTTCTCAATCTGCCGCGCCTTTGTTCTTATAAAAAAGCGCATGCGTTTGTTTTGGAGCATCAGGATTGGATTGAAACGCAACTTGCCAAAATTCCGCCTGAAAAAGAGTTTGCAGATGGTGACACTTTTACGCTTTTCGGTAGCCCCGTGACCATTTCTTATCTGCCCCAAAGCCTTCGTGCGCCTTATCTTGACAATGGCATACTTTATGTTGGTGGCGATCAAACCTTCATTCATCGGCGCGTGAAAGATTACATTAAAAAAGAGGCTAAAAAAGATTTTCTGCGTCGTTCTCGCCTTTATGCCGACAAGCTTGGTTGTCATATTTCAGGTGTGACCATTAAAGACACCACATCGCGTTGGGGAAGTTGCTCAACGCTCAATAACATCAATTATAATTGGCGCATTGCCCTTGCGCCCGAGTCCGTCATAGAATATCTGATGGCGCATGAAGTTTCGCATCTTCTTCATCGCGATCATTCCCCCGCTTTTTGGCATTGTGTTAAATCTCTCTATCCGGGAGCAGCGATGGGGAAGGCGTGGTTGAAGGCGAATGGGAACACCCTTTACAAGTGGAAAGGCGTATAGTTGGCAGGGAATGCGTCTAATGGGCGCCTAATCGTTCAAAAAGAGGATTTGAAATTCACGTACTTCTATGTACGCTAAAATTCCAAATCCTCTTTTCTCACTTCTATTCGCCGCATTATCCGCATTCGCTAGAATCAGAGCAACAATATTGCGTCCGCCGCCATCAGTCATTCTGAGGCGCAGCCGAAGAATCCAGGACAACAAACTCATCCTTATTATCATCCCAAAAAGTGACGAGGCTGAGAAAGCCTTTTAATTATTGTACCAATTCCCAAATTGGAGAATTTGGAATCTCTGACAACGGCGTTTTACCAACCTGTTTCGGGCGATATGTGAGGCCGTCTAAAATAAGCGTATCATAAGTATTTGTTGCTTGAATCGTTGTTTCTCCAGAGTTTGATGCAGAACTAAGTTTTAGCACAGACGGATGTTCGCTTGTCCCTTTTAAAATAAGATTTGGGTTAGAATCTTGATGAAGTCGCTTACCTTCCAAAGTAAGGTGTGATTCTTCAATTGTAAATTCTGCATTATTACTACCCCAAAAAGGCGTATTTCCTATTAAGGTTAAATCACTATTTTTAAACGTGGCATAAGTATCTTCACCCACAAAATATGAGCCGCCGATTGAGGCGTTAACCGTAGAATTTGTAAATTTCATTTTTGATCGCCATGTAAAATCGGAAGAATTCCCCGTTGTTTTGATTGAAACTTGAGCATCTGTAAAATTATATGTACACATCCAAAAAGCAACCATGTGCTGATAAGCCTCTACATTAAGAGCAAATTTTCCCCGAATATCATAAGTACCTTGGTTTATAACAGGCGTTGCATGATTTTCATGATCATCTGAAGAAACAAAAATATCTACATCCTTAAGGGATACCAAGTCATTAACTTTTGAAGCAGATAAGACTGTAAAATTTATTTGAGTATCTGTTTGTGTATGATGAATTTTAAGATTTTCAAGACCAGTTTGGTTGTTAAGATGGATTAAAATATACCCCTTATTCCCTGAAGATTGAAGCGTATGCCCGCCGCCGTCAATTGTGGTGTTTGCTGCCAAAGTTATGCCTTGATTTAGTGGCAATGTAATATCGTTTTTTATGGTAATGAGCTTGCATTTACCGGATTCAGCGAGGTCTTTCAATTCCTCATATTTGGTTGCAACGCACGCTTTTTGACAAAGCGTCATTTTGGAGTTGCCTTTGCATTCGATGAGGTCAGCGCACCACGTGCTTTTGTCCGATTCCGTAAAACCCATTTTGGCGCAATCGTACTGCACACAAACCTTATAATTCGTATCAAACGGGCAGTACATATAACCATTATCCGCACAATTCTGATCTGGTTCAGTGGAATAACCTAAACTCGCACAATCCGGCACCTTCTCACAATCCATCGCATTCGCAACGTTTGTAAATAATAAACCCAACAAAAACATCAAATATCGCATTTTCTTCTCCTTAACCTGCAACCAACTCCGTCCGTCACTCTGAGCTTTAGCGAAGAGTCCAGGACAATAAATTAGCTAATTTGTTTTTACCTGGATTCTTCAACCCCTCCGGGGTTTCAGAATGACGTCCGTAAACGGATGCATTCCCTCGAATCACATCAATTTAAAGGTACCCTAAAAAAATGGGCTTGTCAAGCTCTAAAACCCGCAGTTTTGCGTTGGTTAATCTGTTGCATTTTAAGGTACCTTTAAATTGCTATATTTAGGAAGGGTGAAAGGATCCGAGATATCTTTTCTTTTTATATACTTACGCACAGG
>CANRJO010000030.1 GCA_947630965.1 uncultured Alphaproteobacteria bacterium | reverse complement strand
TCCAAAGGCAATGTGGTGACGCCGCAACATCTTTTAGACACTTATGGCGCGGATTCTGTGCGTTATTGGGCGGCATCGGCGCGTTTGGGCGTGGATACGGCGTTTGAAGAGCAGGTTATGGCGCAGGGTAAAAAGCTTGTGAACAAACTGTTTAATGCCTCGCGCTTTGTGTTTAATATTGTTGAAAGTAGCGCTCTTAAAAATGAGAAAAATTATGCGTCCTTAATCACAAAACCGCTTGATGTGGCTTGGCTTTCTAAAATGAATGCGATGATTAAGCAGGTGAATGATTATTTTGCAACATACGATTACGCGGCGGCGTTGGAAGCTTTGGAAAAACGTTTTTGGGACTTCTGCGACAACGATTTGGAAATTGTGAAAAAACGCGCTTATGATGTGAACGATAAGTCCGCGGCGGCAACATTGATGTATAGCATTGATACGTTTTTAAAACTGTTTGCGCCGTTCTGCCCGTTCATTACGGAAGAAATTTATCAATGCCGTCCTTGGGGCAATGAAAACGCTGAATCTTTGCATTTACAAGCTTTTCCGAAAGCGGGCGAAGTGTTCGCGGATGCGCGTGTTTATGACGATGTTTCGTTTATTGCTTCTGAAATTCGTAAGGCGAAAACAGCCGCAAACATCACGCAACGTACGCCCGTGAAGCAGATTTTGATTAAAGCGCCTGAGAAAAACTTGCAGGCTTTGCAAAGCGTGGCAGATGATATTGAAAACGTTGGTGGTATTGTGCCTGGTGCTTTAAAGTTTGAGGTAGGTGAGGCGTTGGAAGTTTCAGGCATTGAGCTTGATTTAAGCGCTTTAGCGCAAGCGCCGCAATCATAAATTATAACCACCGCCGGTCGCTTTGTAATAGGCAATAATGTCTTGGTAAATTTTGCCGTTGCTTTCGGCAAGGTTTGTTTGTGCCTCAAGTAAATCTTGCTCTGTTTGCAATAAATTTGAGAAGGCGATCAGCCCGTTTTTATACTGAAGTTTCAGCGAATCGATGACCGCGTTCATACTTTGAACGGCACGCCGTTGGGCGCGGTTGGTTTCAAACTCTTTTTCAACGGAAACAATGGCGTTTGAAAGCTCTTCCACTGCCTCTAAGACTGTTTGTCGGTAGTTCTCAAAAACCTCGGCTTTGATTTGCTTTTGAAGCTCTATGTTGTTGCGGAGTTTGCCCCAATCTAAAATCGGGAGCATACTCGTTGGCGCATAGCTGTAAGCCTCACTTGAGTGCTTAAAAAGCCTTGAACCCGCGCTAGATTGCCATCCGAAAAGCGCGCTGACGCTTAAGTTCGGGTAAAGTGCCGCCACAGCTTGCCCGATGGCGGCGTTTTGAGCTGCCAAAGCGCGTTCGGCAGCTTGGACGTCGGGGCGGCTGCGGATGATGTCCGCGGGCAGATTTTTAAGCTTTTCGGTTTTGAATGCATAAGCTTTGTTTACGGGATTTTGCTTTGTTTCCATAATGTTTGCGGGGAGTTCATCAGGCAAAACGCCTGCAAGCACAGCGAGGGCGTTTTGAAAAGCTTTGACCTGATATTCCAAGGCGGGAATGGCGGCTTTTGTTGTTTCCACCACATAACGCGCCTGATTATAATCAGCGGAAGATGTTAAGCCGGCATCATATTTTTGTTTGACCGTTTCAAAAATGTCTTGTTGCAATTTGAGGTTGTTTTTGGCAATCCGCCATTTTTCCTGCGCGGTTTTGAGCGAAAAATAATTGTTCGCCACTTCCGCCGCCAAAACAACATGGAGTTGGCGCAAGTTATAAGCCGCTTCTTGAAATTCGGCCATAGATTGCTCGTTTAAGCGCCGACCTGCGCCCCAAATATCAAGCTCCCAAGATGCGTCAAAGCCAAGTTGGAGATAGTTTGTGTCGGCGGTTAAGCCAATGTTTTCGCTCGGGCGGCTAAAGTTATATTCCGCCATGGCGTTGACGGTGGGCAGATATTGCGCGCGGTTGATTTTGACCGTTTGGCGTGCTTGGCGTAAACGGGCGATGCCGCTTTTAATGGTCGGGCTGTTTTGTAAAGCTGTTTGGATGAGGTTGTTTAAGCGATCATCGCCAAACTCGGCGTACCAGTTGCGTGCCACAGTTTCAGGCTTGCCGTTAATTTTTAAGTTTTGCGCAATGGCGTTATCTTCATAAGTGTTGGGCTTTTCATAATCAGGACCAACCGTGCAGGCGCCAAGGCATAAAAATGTTAAAAGAATAAGCGGTTTAAGCATGGACTTCTCCTTGTGCAGTTGGTTGCTCTTGGGGTGCGGTTGATTTGGTGCCGAATTTTTCTTTAAGGGTTTCAAAAAGAGCAAATAAAGACGGAATGAAAATAATGCCCACGACGGTTGCCGCAATCATACCGTAAAAGACGGAACTGCCAATAGCAATTTGCGAACTTGCGCCGGCGCCTGTGGCGACAATCATCGGGAAAACGCCCAAAATGAAAGTTAGCGCTGTCATCAAAACTGCGCGGTAACGTTCCGCTGCACCTTTCTTGGAAGCTTCCAAAATTGTTTCGCCTTTTTCACGGTATTCTTTGGTAAATTCCACAATCAAAATGGCGTTTTTTGCTGCCAAGCCAATCAGCATAATCAAGCCGAGTTGGGCGTAAATGCTTAAAGATTGCCCCATAAACCACAAGCCGATGAGTGCGCCTAAAATGGCAAACACCGTTGAAAACATCACGGCAAATGCCAAAAGCCAACTTTCGTAAAGCGCCACTAAAAAGAGATAACAGAAAACAAGCGCCAATGAAATGAGGATTGTTGCCAATCCGCGGGCTTCCACTTCTTGCAAACTCAAGCCCGTCCAGGCAATGCGGTATGCTTTGGGCAAAATTTTGTTGCCGATTTCAATGATGCTGTCAATGGCGGTGCCGCTACTGACACGCTCGGGGCTTGCGGCAGTAATGGCGGCGGAGGTGTATTGATTGTAACGATAGATGATTTTCGGGTTGATTTCCGTTTTGACCGTTGCAAAACTGCCGATTTTGACGTTTGAGCCGTCTGTGGCGCTCACATAAAGGTTGGAAACATCTTCAATGT
Source organism: uncultured Alphaproteobacteria bacterium (assembly GCA_947630965.1). Taxonomy (GTDB): domain Bacteria; phylum Pseudomonadota; class Alphaproteobacteria; order RF32; family CAG-239; genus CANPYS01. Next base: position 11,150 of record CANRJO010000030.1, on the reverse strand, counting down.
TGCGCCGAAAGTCAAAATCTGCCTGCATAATGACCTTGTTGACTTGTCCGTTTAAGGTAATGTTGTTGATGTAACGTGAGCCGAGATTGTTTTGCAAGGCGGTAAACAGATTTGAAACAGGGATTTTATAAGATTCTAACTTGGTGCGATCAATGTCTAAATAAATGTGTGGCGTTTCCGCGGTAAAGGTTGAAAAGGCATAGCTTAAATCCGGCGACTGATTGAGTGCGCCTAAATATGTACGCATGGTTTGATAAAGCTGTTGCGGGCTGATAGAGCCGTCCACCGCCAAAAGTTGCAATGAAAGTCCGTTGCTTTGCCCTACCCCGGGGATGGCGGGTGGCGCAAAAAAGTTAAACGAAGCTTCTTTGCTTTGCCCAAAAGTGGCGGTTAAAGTTTTGGTTAAGCCCTCAATTGAAAGCTCGGGTGTTTTGCGCTTGGACCAATCTTCAAGCCCAATCACGCCAAGCGCCACATTTTCGCCTTGCCCGCCCAAAATGGAGTAACCGGCAACGGTAATGGCGTATTTCACGCCGTTCATTTTTAAGACTGTGTCCGTCATTTGGCGCAAGGTTTCTTCAGTTTGGTTCAAACTTGCCGTATCGGGTAATTGGACATTGGCAAAGATAATGCCTTGATCTTCTTCCGGCAAAAATGATGAGGGCGTGAGCTTAAAGCCAAGGAAAATGAGTGCGATGGCACCCAAAACGGCAATGACCGTTGCCCATAAATATTTTGAAAAAAAAGTGACGGCGGAAATATATTTTTCTTTGCTCCACTCTAGCGTTTGATCAAAATATTTGAAAAAGCCGCGGGGCTTGGTTTCGCTCTCGTTTTTTAAGAAAATGGCGCATAACGAAGGACTTAAAGTGAGGGCGTTAAAGGCTGAAAACACCACGGCAGTGGCAATGGCAACCGCGAACTGCTGATAAATTTTGCCTGTGATGCCCGCCATTAAGCCGACCGGCACAAATATGGAAAGTAAAACAAAGGTTGTTGCCACCACCGCGGAGCTGATTTGTTGCATGGCTTTTATGGAGGCGGCATGCGAATCGAGTTTTTCATACGCCATTAAATATTGCACGCGTTCTACCACAATGATGGCATCGTCCACCACCAAGCCAATGGCTAAAATCATCGCAAAAAGCGTTAAGATATTAATGTCAAAGCCCAAGATGTAAATGACGATAAACGTGGCAATTAAGGAAACCGGAATGGTAAACAACGGAATGAGCGTTGTCTTGATTTTTTGCAGAAAAATGTAAGTGACCAACACCACCAATGAAAACGTGATGAACAGTGTTTCAATAATGCTATCAATGGATGCGCGGACATAAGAGGTGGAGTCATACGCCACTTCAAGGGTCATATCTTCAGGGAAACTTGTGGAGATAACCTCAATTTGTTTGCGGATGTTGTCCATAATTTCCAAAGAGTTGGAATTAGGCGTTTGATTTAAGGCAATGATGACCGCCGGCGTGTTTTTAAAAGAAGATTTAATGCTATATGTATCTGCCCCAAGTTCAATGCGCGCCACGTCTTTAAGGTAAACCACGCCGCCGTCGGGTGCGGTTGCCACCACAATGTTTTCAAAATCCTGAACGCTGTTCAAAAGGCCTTTCGCGGTTAAAGATAAAACCATATTTGTGTTTTTCGGGCTTGGGGAAGAGCCGATACTGCCGACCGAGGCTTGGACGTTTTGTTGTTGAACTGCCTCTATGATGCTATTACTGTCAAGCCCTAAAGAAGTGATTTTATCGGCATTGAGCCAAATTCGCATGGAATATTGCGGGCCAAAAATGCGCACATCGCCCACGCCTTTCACACGGGCAAGCGGATTTTGCAAATTGGTATAAGCGTAGTTTGAAAGATAAAGACTATCATAAGTATGGTTTGGCGAGCGCAACACCAAAAGCCCCAAAATATTCGGGTTTTGGGTTGTGACATCCACGCCTTGTTGCGTGACGGTTTGCGGTAAGTCAGACATCACTTGTTGGAGGCGGTTTTGAACCTTAACTTGCGAAATGTCCGGATCTGCGCCCACATTAAAAGTGACTGTTAAGGTATAATTGCCGCCGTCATCGGAAGAAGATGACATATAAAGCATATTTTCAACACCGTTAATTTTGTTTTCCAAAGGCACGGCGACCGTATCTACCAAAACTTCGGCATTGGCGCCAGGGTAGGTAGTTGAAACCACAATTTGCGGCGGCGTGATTTGCGGATATTGTGAAACAGGCAAAACGATAATCGCCATAATGCCCAAAAGCACCATAACAACGGAAATGACAATCGCAAAGCGCGGACGGTCAATAAAAAATGCCGAAAACATTATTTTGTTCCTTCCGTGTTTGTTATAATCGCGCGCGCGGGCTTGCCGACATCAGTGGCGTTTATTGTTTGTGTGATGAGCATATCGCCTTCTTCAAAAGTGTTTGAAATGATAAAATTCGCGGCTTCTGAGGCTAAAATTTTGATTTCTTGCTTTTCTATCTGCCCGTTTCGGATGATGTAAACAAAATTTCCCTCTTCTTCCAAAGATACGGCAGATTTTGGAACTTGAACACTGTTCTTAAACGTGCGGCGGAGCAAAACAGTCACGTAAGCGTTTGGCGTGAGCGCTTTGCCGATGTTGTCAAACTCGGCATAAACAGCCACAGCGTTTGTGGTTTTGTTGACGGCGTTATCGGTGTATTTGATTTGCCCTTTATTTTTGAAAAGCTCGCCGTCTGCCAAACGGATAAAAACATCATCGCCTTTAAAGGGGTGCGGTTTATTTAATTCGGTTAAATATTCTTTATCGGTTATTGAAAAAACAACCCGTATTGGGTTGTATTGAACAATGCTGAAAAGCACGCCCGATGAGGGCGAAACGTAGTTACCTTTCGTGAGTGAAACATCGCCAACAATGCCGCTGATGGGCGCGCGAATGACAGTGTAATCAAAATTAACCTGTGCAAGGGCATAATTTGCTTTTGCCTGCTCTAAAGCGGCGCGTGCTTCAAAAAACTGAGCTTGCGCGTTGTCTAAATCTGTTTGCGAAACGGCTTTTGTACCTGCTTTTTCAATGCGTTTATAATAAGCTTCGGCGTTTTTGAAGGTGGCTTCGGCTTTTAAGATGTCAGCCTCTGCGGCAGATAATCTCGCGATGTATTCATCTTGGCGGAGTGTGACCAAGACTTGCCCTTTGCACACACTTTGCCCGCCTTTAATTAAAATCTCTTCTAAATAACCGCTGATGTAGGGCTGAATTTCCGCCTCGTGAATGGGCGTGACAAAGCCAACATAGCTCTTTTCAAACGGCAGATTTTGCGCCTTTATGGGTTCGCTTAAAAGCGCAAGTGTGGCGTCAACGGGTGCAGTTTGAGGTTCAGACGCCTCACGGTGCCCCTTATAGCCCGCAAAAAACCAGCCAAGCGCAAAAGCCCCTAAAATGAGGATGACAATTAATAGCGCATAAACCCGACCACTCGTTTTATTTTCCATTTTTCAATCCTATCGTTGGTTTATAGACGGAAGGATAAATAAGCAAACCAAAAGTGTATTTCAAGGGATTAAGATGATTAAAAGGCGGGTGGGTTGTCAGATGTTTTTGAAGTGATTACATCAAGGAACAAGGAGAGAAAAATGAAACTTTGGCATGGTATTATTTTGGCGGTTTTGATCTTTGCAATCGCCATCAGTCTGATTTTTTGAAAAAAACACTTGACAAATGCGAGATAAAAGCGTAAAAGGGCGCTATTCCATCGCGGGGTAGAGCAGCCCGGTAGCTCGTCAGGCTCATAACCTGAAGGTCGTTGGTTCAAATCCTTCCCCCGCAACCAAACACAAAAAAACACCCCTCGCGGGTGTTTTTTTATGTTTAAATGGTGCGGCAGGAGTTGAACCAACGTGTTTAAAAAAGAAATCCCTCTCTTTTAGGAGAGGGGGTTCTTTAAGGCTTAGCTCTTTTCAACATACCGAAAATGAAGTATGTGATGATAACTGCACAAACGATAGACCATGTCCAAAGCCAAGCATCCATTTTTTGGAAAAAAATGAAGCTTACGAGGCTTGTTCCCAACAGGCTAGCTACCAGAGTGCACAGGTAAGCAAATTTATGCCATTTCTTTTCCCATGCGAAGCGTGAGTCAAGCTCGCCGAAGCGCGGGTAAAGCATTTCTCGCTGATTACGCAGAATGTAAGCTATGAAATAGATGGCACTGTAATAAAGCAGCAGAACTGCAATAATAATTGTGATTGTTAACATAATGGTATGATTTAATAATTTATTTCTTCCATTAATTTACCAAAAAATGAGTATTTTGTCAAGAATTTTTTTGAATATTTTATCTGTTTTTGAACTTTTGAGAGAGGACTTTGGCTGATTTTTCTTGACAACGCGCACAAAAATGATACTTGTAACCATACAAAAATATTATTGTTTCATTATTAATCTAAAAATTATGAGAAGAATTTTTAATAAAAAAGGGTGGTATTTGGAAAAGAAGCCTGATGGTGAAGCTTTATACCGCCGTGACGGGTCGCTTGTTGCTGATAAGTTAATTGTTTGCTTTTCGTGTAAAAATGGTTGGTATGGCTTGAAAACCAAAGAAGGGTATGCCCTTTACCGCGCTGATGAATCCTTGGTTGCTAATAAGCTCTCGGATTGCTTTGTTTACAAAAATGGTTGGTACCATTTGCTCACAAAAGAAGGCGTTGCATTATATCGTGATGACGGCTCGCTTGTTGCTGATAAGTTGCTTTCTTGCGTTGTTTATAACAACGGCAATTACGAATTATATACGGCAAAAGGTTTGTATTCGTACAGTGATGACGGTACGTTAAGAAAATTTATGCCGCGTGTTTAGCAACTTTATTAAAACTCTCCGAATACTCTTTGTGTTCGGAGAGTTTCTGTTTAAGCTTATTTCGCTTGACAAAAAGCATAAAACTGCTACTTATAAAAATATAAACTTATTATTGTTTCATTATTAATCTAAAAATTATGAAAAAAATTTTAAAAATTTTCTCATTATGTATGTTGCAAAAAACGAAAAGAAGATCGTTTAAAAACGGTTGGTATCTGGTAGAGAAGTTTAACGGCGATGCTTTATACAGGGCTGACGGTTCATTGGTTGCTGATAAGCTGATTTATGCTTGGGTCTATGACAATGGTTGGTATATGTTGAGAACAAAAGAAAGTGCCGCCTTGTATCGTGCTGATGGGTCAGTTGTTGCTGAAAACTTTGTGCTAAGTCATGTTTATGGCAACGGTTGGTATGAATTGTGTATGGCTAAAAATGATGGTATAGCCTTGTATCGCGCTGATGAAACTTTGGTTGCTGATAAGCTGCAAGCTTGTCATGTTTATGCCAATGGTTGGTATAAGTTGCAAACGAAAGACGGTTATGCCCTCTATCGCGCTGATGGAACGCTAGTTGCTGATCAGCTTTCGGAGTGCTTTGTTTATGACGATGGCCGGTATATGCTTGATCCGATGGAAGGTCAACATGCTTTGTATAATGCTGATGGCTCGTTGATAGAGAATAAACTCTACTGTTGATCTTTTCGTTTAACCTTTAAATCTCCGAATGCTTTTTGTGTTCGGAGTTTTTTTATGAGAAGAGGGGAATGCGTCTAATGGATGCTTAGAGCAATTTTAAGTTCAAAAGTGTCCTCACGTACGCTTTAGTACGCTCCGGTACTTTTGAACTCAAAATCACCCCATTCGCCTCATTATCCGCATTCCCAAGATTTGGGTGGAAAGGGACAGGCAACACTAACTCGCTTTTTGTAACAGCCGCTTTGGTCGTTATCACTTCCCTCGCGGCTTAACAAAGCTACGCATCACCACTAAAAAAGGCGCCGTTAAGGCGCCTTTTTTAGTGGTGATGCTTATCTCACGGTTTCCGAACTAAATCAAAAGATAATCAGTTCTTATCACAGATTAATATCAGAAGATAGCATAAATAAATTATTGATATCAAAAAGTTTAAAATATCCTAGGATTATTTTCAATTAGCTTTTTTACAAGGAACGATTCGACAGTACAAATTTGTTACTTGCCTTTCATATTTCCTAAGCTAACTATTTTCATTAGACACTATTAAAAATAATTTTTTGTCAAAAAATATTGACAAAAGAAAAAAATAACGATATATTAATGAGGAATGCAGAATAAATTACCTGCAACAGAAGTTCTTTATAAATTATAATACATTACTAATCATATTCAAAAAATAGTTATTGTTTTTAACAAAAGTCTATGGAAGGGCAAATTTATGATTAAAAATTGCGTTTTATGTGATGGTTTAAAAGATGAGTTTCAAAATATTAAGAAGCAATATTTTGAGCTTCAGAGCAATGTAACTTTATTTGAAACTAAAAATTTTAAAGTTATTCCGGATAAGTTTCCCATTGCACCTAATCACATTATTATTTTACCTAAGGAACATATTAATACATTTGCAGAATTTAATGATGTTCAAGGGCGAGAAGTCGGTTATATATTAGATCGTTTGGAGAACACAACAAAATCTGAAAATTTTATTATGTTTGAACACGGAACAAGTAAATCTGAAGAGTTAAATACTCCACCACATATTAAATCAATATTTCATGCGCATTTACATTTTATTCCGAATGTTAAATGTAATACGGAGGATATAAATATTTTTTTCAAACAAAAAAATGTTCAATTGCTTGATTATGATGGTTCTCAAAAAGCTATATCAGAGTTCCAAACGCAATATTCTGGAAATGCAAATTTTGTCGATTTTATTAAAGACAATATTGTATACGAAGACTCTGCTTGCACTTCGGTTGAGTCCTATTTTTATATAAAAGGCTCAGATAGTACACAATTATTCTTTCCTGAAAGACTAGTTACGCCTAGAATTCCGTCTCAATTTTTACGAGAGGCTTTAAGTGAGCAATGTAAAACGCCTGAGTGGAACTGGAAAATTGGTATGACGGCTGAGGGGCGTCAGAAATACGGAACAAGGATTGTTCAAATGACCAAGTTATTTAAGAAAAATGATTATAACAATATTTTAGACATAACTAAATGTAAGTCTGGTTATGGTAAAGAATAGGATAAAAAATGAAAATAAAAGATATGCCAAAATTTAATAGACAAGAAGGTCATTTTCATATGCAAAATATGATTGAGGGTTTTCTTAACTATTTTCAGGAACATTCTTGTATAAAACATGAACCTGTTAAAATATCTTCAGGAGTAGATCCCTCAGTGCGCTTTATCGGTTCTCATATCAGTGTTTTGAAACCTTATTTTTTGAATGATAGCATCCCTACCGGAGGGTATGTTATGTCTCAGCCATGTATTCGTACTCGAAATTTAAAAAATTATAGAAATGATGATTTTTATCCCAATTGGGGATCATATTTTCCAAGTCTTGGAATATTGACTAAACCGGAAAGATTGGAAGATATTACAAAGCAAACTTATAGTTTTATTCAAGAGCAGTGGAATATTGATCCTCACAATATAAGAATTCGTATTAGTGCTAATGATACAGATTTGATGGATTTGGCTCAGAGTGTGTTCAAGCCTGAAATGTTTGAGATAGACAGCATGCAACCTAAATATTATCGCCACAGACTCGGTATAGATGGTGTTTGGGGTCGTAATTTTAATCTTGCTTTACGCGATTATGGAAAAGATACTTTTTCAGACATTGGAAATGTTATTATTTTAGAAAATGAGGATAAACAAGTCGGAATTGAAATTGCTTTAGGAAGCTCTACTGTATTAAAACAAATTTACGGATTAAGTCATGTTTTGGATTGCCATCCTGTATTGGGATTGGATAAATATATTCAAAATCCCAATATCCGTGTAAAGATGGAAGATACAATAGTAACGAGCATGGCTTTATATAATGATGGACTGGAGCCATCAAATAAGGATAACACCAATCGGTTGATGAAAAAATATCTTGAAACAATGAAAGCTTGTATTGACAAAACAAATCTCCCCAAAGAGGTCCTTAGAAAAACGCTATACCAGTATGAATTATTGGAGTATGGTTCTAATAATGGAAAATATACTCAAAAAATTATGGATTTTGTATGTCCATCTTCTCAAGTTCAAAAAACAAAAGCGTTAGAAAATCAACAACAATTAAAAGGAAGGTCTTCAAATCCCATAATTTTTACATTGGGGCAAAATAAAATATCTAGATAGGTATCTCTCTGTAAACTTGAGATTCTAAATCACACACCTTACGTTAAACTTTTCTCAAAGGTGTGGCGGTATTGTTCAATTTTTAATGCTTTAATATCTCAATAATTGGTAACTTTTCTTCCTGCATTTTAAGTAAAATCTGTCCACCGATAGGATATGTGATAATTGGAGTTGAATGTCCAATATCAAAATTAGCAATAACAGGTAAATCATTTAATGCTTCTTTCGTATGAATAATCTGTTCAAGCAAATTTCTATCAATTTTAGATTCTGGTCTAAAACGACCTATAATCAAGGCTCTAACATATTTAAAGTCGGCTTGATGAATTAAAGACTGTAACAAACGGTCAAATAACACTGCGTTCGTTTCTTCATCTTCTTCTAAAAATAGAATAGAGCCTTTCAATGACGGCCAGAATTCCGTACCTTGTAAAGAGCTCAAACAACGGACATGTCCCCCAATCAATTTCCCTTCAAATCTATTTCCTCTTCCTTTGTTTATAATCCAAAAACCATTGTTGGGCGTAAAATTACGTTTTTCCTGATCCAAGAACCATTCATCATTGCTAAATTCTTTGGCCGGAGTAACATGATAAGGGGCATTTTCAATTAGACACTTTTTAAAATAATCAAAAGTATAATCAAATCCGTAAAGCATTCCAAAACTTGAAAAATGCGGACCAGAGTAAGTTACAACATCTGTTTTTGCTGTTATAGCATGACAAAGACATGTAATATCCGAAAATCCACATAAAATCTTAGGATTATTTTTTATAAGGTTATAATCAATCCGATCAATCAACTGGTTAGTGTTAAATCCGCCAATAGCTGTTAAAATACCATCAACAGTTTTATCGGCAAAAGCCTCATGTAAATCTTCAAGCCTAGAAGTAATAGATGAAGAGGTAAAATCATCAATTTCATCACAATGTTTAGAATAACTTACTGATATCCTCATATCTGCAAAACGTTTTTTTGCAATTTCACGCGTTTCTTCAGAAATGATTTTAAAACTTCTTGATGGGGCAATTATGCGAATATGAGTCCCTGGTTTTAATTTTTTTGGATAAATCATCAGTATCTCCTAAATTGTAATTATTTAACTATCAATATCATAAGCAATTTAAAGATGATATAAAATTTGTCTTACAATAAAATCTAAACCTATTTTTTTATGTAAGTCAACAAAAATGTAATGTATCATTAATCAACTGTACATCTCATCAAATTTTTGTTCGAGATTTTTGGCTTTAACTTAAGGTAATGTATCAGGACATGCTTAACTCATTGAAAAATAACAGAATTATCTCAAACGAGTTCGGAGAACCTGCTTAAAAAGGCAATTTTAAAGAATCAAACTTTCGAACTCGCTGAAAGGCTTGAAAAATAAAGAAAAAGCAGGCATTTAATAGCCTGCTGTTTATTATGGTGATCCCAACGAGATTTGAACTCGTGTTGCAGCCTTGAGAGGGCCGCGTCCTAACCACTAGACGATGGGACCAAAGCAAAGTCTTTTTATTATACTTTTTTTTGCTTTGCAAGCATTTTTTTAATCATGCCAGTTTACAAGATGATCCAAAAACGCGTCAACATAGTCCGGACGGCGGTTTTGGTAGTCTAAATAATAGGCATGCTCCCAAACATCAATGTTCAAAATCGGCTCCAAGTCGTGTGCAATAGGTGTGTCGGCGTTAGATGTTTTCATGATGCCAACCCCGCCGCCTTCACGCCTAATTAGCCAAAGCCAACCGCTCCCAAAAAGCGAAATTGCCGCCGCGCGGAACTCGCTGCGGAATGACTCCCAGTTGCCAAATGACTCCTCAATTTCTGCCAAAAGTTTGCCTGACGGCTTTCCGCCACCGTTCGGTTTAATAGATGACCAAAAAATGGTGTGATTCAAGGCTTGCGCAGCGTTGTTAAAAATGCCTTCATACTCGTGTTTGCCGTATGTTGCACGTACAATATCCACAAGCGGCATATGCTCAAACTTAGTGCCGGCAATAAGCTTGTTTAGGTTATCAATATAAGCCTGATGATGCTTGCGATAATGAAAATCAAACGTATGGGCTGTTAAGTAAGGTTCCAAAGCGGTTGGTTCATAAGGCAAAGGCGGTAAGTGAAACATAACATTCTCCTCAAATTAAACTTTAAAAACGATGATGTATCTTGGCGCAATTTATGCCCAATTTCAAGCGTTTTTTTCTATTCCTGATTTTTTGTTAAGAATTATTAACAGCCTTTTAAAAAAATATAGTCATTCCAAATAAAGGTATTATAGTAGATATCAGCGAAAAAAATTTGGAGGGCAAAAAATGAGAGTATTGTTAGTTGAAGACGATTATGCCGTTTCGCAAAGCATTGAAGCAATGCTTAAAAAAGAAGGCATGATTGTTGATTCCACCGACTTGGGCGAAGATGGGCTTGAGATCGGTAAACTGTATGATTATGACATTATTGTCTTGGATTTGATGTTGCCTGATATGAATGGTTACGAAGTTTTGAAGAGTCTTCGCAACGCCAAGGTCAACACACCGGTTCTCATTTTGTCGGGCTTATCCGAACCTGATAAAAAGGTGAAAGGCTTGGGCTATGGCGCAGATGATTACTTAACAAAACCGTTTGATAAAGCTGAGCTTTTGGCACGTATTCAAGCGGTGGTGCGTCGTTCCAAGGGGCATTCAAACGCCATTATCAAAACGGGCGAAGTTGAGGTTAATTTAGATACGCAAACGGTGACTGTCAGTGGCAAAACATTACACCTGACAGGCAAAGAATACGGCATTATGGAGTTGCTTTCTTTGCGCAAAGGCTCAACGCTCAATAAAGATCAATTTTTGAACCATCTTTATGGCGGCATTGACGAACCGGAGCTCAAAATTATTGACGTGTTTATTTGCAAACTCCGCAAAAAGCTTGAAAAAGCCTCTGGCGGCAAAAATTATATTGAAACGGTTTGGGGACG
>CANRJO010000029.1 GCA_947630965.1 uncultured Alphaproteobacteria bacterium | reverse complement strand
CAAAACATTGAATAGCACGTGTTTTGCTTGCTTAAAGCCCAAAATAGTCCATTTCGTTCCTTTGATGCTTCGCCCTCTCTCGATTCGAAAACATCAAAAAAAAGGTACCTTAAAATGCAACAAATTAACCATCGCGAAACTGCGCGTTTTAGAGCTTGACAACCCCAATTTTTTAAGGTACCTTTTTTTTGCTATAGTTAAGCAACAAAAAAAACACCCCTCGGGGTGTTTTTAATATCGAATCCTTATTTTTCTCGGAGTCCCTTAGCCTTTCCAATGGCAATAGGCACTAATTGGGCACTTTCCACATTCTGGTTTGAGGGCTTTGCATGTATACCGCCCGAACAAAACCAACCAATGGTTGGCGTTTTTGGCATATGCGGGCGGTAAAACTTTAACAAGGTCTTTTTCAACTTCCAAAGGCGTTTTGCCTTGGCTCATATCAAGCCGATGCGCCACCCGAAAAACATGCGTATCCACCGCCAAAGTCGGCTCATGAAACCACACGTTCAAAACAACGTTTGCTGTCTTGCGCCCTACGCCTGCCAAAGCCTCTAAAGCGGCGCGGTCATGCGGCACAACGCCTTGATATTTTTCCACTAAATCCGCGCTTAACGACATAATGCTTTTTGCCTTGTTATTATAAAGCCCAATGGTTTTGATATAATTTTTAAGTCCGTCAAGCCCTAAATCAAGCATTTTTTGAGGCGTATCCGCCACCTTAAAAAGCGCTTCTGTCGCGCGGTTGACGCCTTTATCCGTGCTTTGAGCGGAAAGCACCACCGCCACAAGCAAAGTGTAAGCGTTACAATAATTAAGCTCACAACGCGGGTTCGGATCGTTTTGCTCAAAAATGCGCATAATTTCCAAAATTTCCGAGGCTTTTCTCATGCTTTCACACCTCCTGCGCCGGCGGCTTTGGACGCGTTTTCATCTAAGGGCCAACGCGGGCGCGGCTTAAAATCTAGGGGCGAAACATAGCCTTTTTGAAAGCGCTCAAAGCCTGCCCAAGCAATCATCACGCCGTTATCCGTGCAAAAACGAATGGGCGGCGCGGCAAAAATAAGCCCGTTTTCATCAGCAAGCTTTTGCAAAGCGGCGCGCAAATATGTGTTTGCCGCCACCCCGCCTGAAACAACCAAATGCCGCCCTTCAGGACATTTTGCCTTAAAAATGCCAATCGCTTTTTTCAGCTTGCGACAAAGACAATCCGTAACGGTGTCTTGAAAACAAGCCGAAATGTCATAAATATCCTGGGTCGGGATGTCGGCATGTTCCAAAACACCGTCCGGCGCGTACGATTCGGCAAGCTTCCGCACCGCGGTTTTTAAGCCTGAAAATGAAAGATTACAATCATCCGAGCTCAACAGCGGACGTGGCAAAGAAAAACGCGTTTTATCGCCCATCGCAGCGGCTTTTTCAATCAGCGGACCGCCAGGGTAACCAAGCCCCAACATTTTAGAAACTTTGTCAAAAGCCTCGCCGGCGGCATCGTCAATCGTGGTGCCAAGGCGTTCATATTCGCCCACGTCTTTCACAATCAAAATCTGACAATGTCCGCCTGAAACCAAAAGCAACAAATAAGGATAGTCAACATCATTTGAAAGCCGCGCGCAAAGGGCGTGCCCTTCCAGATGATTAACGGCAATATAAGGCTTGTGAAGAGCAAGTGCCAAAGCCTTGGCGGCCATCACACCCACAATCACGCCCCCAATCAGCCCCGGACCAGACGCGGCGGCAAAAGCGTCCACATCTTGGAGCGAAACATTAGCGGCTTTCACGGCATCGGCAATCATTTCATCCACATGTTCCAAATGCGCGCGCGCCGCAATTTCGGGCACAACGCCGCCAAAAGCTTTATGCTCTTGCTGCGAAAGGAGCGCTTGTCCCAAAATTTCGCGCTTTTCATTCACAAGGGCGGCGGCGGTTTCATCGCAACTGCTTTCAATTCCCAAAACAATCATCACACATCGTCCAATTAATCTATTGAAGTTTTTTTTAAATTATATAAACTATAAAAATAAACTTGCCAAGAATTATCAGCAAAGGATGCAAAATATGGTTAAAACCCAAGAACAATCTAATCAGAATTCGCAGAAAGATAACAAAAATACATTCACACTGGCGGCATTGGTTTTGCTTTGGGGTCTGGTGGTGGCTTATTTGGTTGCCGAGCGTTTGGGCGTTATGCCGACACCCTCATCAGCGCCCACATGGAGCGAGCAATCGCGCATGGAAGGTAAAGTTGATAACCTTTCCTCTCAAATGCTGATTTTTCAAAACGAGCTCTCTGCCATCCGCCGTGAAGCGCAGGAAAAAGTTTCAGCAGATGCCATAGCCTCACTTAATCAAAAAATTGAAGATAACGCTCGCTTAAATAGCGGTGTTTTGGACGGCAAGGCAAGCAGTGCGGCGGTGTTGAGCTTGGAGGCTCGTGTCGAGTCGCTTGAGGCGCGCATGGCTGAAGTGAGCAAGTTCAGCTCGCAAGGGGCGCTTATTTTATCAGCGGCACTGATGGTCAAAGAAACCGCCGACGAGGGGCGTCCGTTTGTCTATGAGGCTGAAGTCTTGCGCCTGTTGTCAAAGGATACAAACTTGGAAAATGAAGCTTTAGAAATGTCAAAATATGCCGAGAAAGGGCTATTAACGCCTCAAAAGCTTGTGGCACTCTTTCATGAGATTGACACCAAAGAAAAAGCACCCAAGCCCGAAACTGAAAACAAAGATAAAAGTTGGAGAGAAAAAATCACGGAAAAACTTGGCGCTTTGGTAACAATTGAATATGATTCTACGCCGAAAGCTGCGCCTGAAGATGATGAGGTCTATAAGCTTGTAAACGGCGGGCACTTCACGGAAGCGGCGCTTAAAATGAAGAACAGCCCGAAATATCAGGCGGCGGCTTATCAGCCGTGGTTGCAAGCTGTAGAGAACAGGAACAATTTTTTAGAAGCTTTGCAAAAAATAAAGTCGTTAGCTTTGGCGGAGATGAAAGCTGAAAGCATAAAGGCTCTTTCTAATTAAGGAAAAAAGATGAATAAGCATTTTTATACAATCACAAGCGTTTGTCTGATTCTCATTGTTCTTATTTGGGAAGTGGATAGAGAAAGCGCCGTGCGTTTAGATTGGGGCAATATTCATGAGGAAATGCCCTTAGCGGCGTTATTGCTTTGGCTTTTGCTGTTTGGTGTGGTGGTTTATCTATTAAATTTGGCAGTGCATCGCACATATCAGGCGCAACTCCGCGACGTGATGTCAACAACTGAGAAAAAGAAACACCTAGAACCCGTTAAAGAGGAGCAGGAAGTTTTGGATCGTGCCGAAATTGATAATGCCATGATAGAACTAGTGCATACCATGACATCTATCACCGAAGGCGATATGCCAACGGCGCGTAAAGCTCTGGAAAACCTTAAAAAACGCACAGGGAGCGAAGTGCTGACCGATATTTTAATGCTTAAAATTTATCAGGGCGAGCACGATTTTGAGAATATGGAAAAACTTTCCAAAAAACTGGAAAACAACCCTGATCTTAAATTAGTCAGCTTAAAAGCCACCATTGAAGCGCAGATTGAGAAAAAAGATTATGAAAAAGCCTTAAAGGCGGCGAATAAAGCGTATGAAACCCGCCAAGATTTATATTGGATCATTCACAGCGCTTATACGCTCCGCGCCAAGACGGACGATTGGGCAGGGGCAATGGAAGTTTTGGAAACAGGCTATAAAAACGGCTTGGTCGGCAAAGAAAGGTACTTAAAGCTTAAAGGAACAACATTTTATGAAATGGCGCTTCAAGCCAAAGACAAAGGCGATGCCATAAACTTCTTTAAGTATTGCAAGCAAGCTTTTGACACGGACGCCTCTTTGGTGCCTGCCGCGCTTGATTTGGCGCAATATTATGTGGAAAACGATAATCAAGTTCGCCAATCCGAGCAGGTGTTGAAAAAGGCTTGGTGTTGCAACCCGACATCAGATGTTGCGGAGGCTTATTTAGATTTGTACCCCCATGAAACGGCAGTGCAAAAGGTGCAACGTATGGAAAAATGGGCGCCGCTTAACACGTTTAGACCATCTTTGAACAACATTTTGCTTGCTGAGCTTGATATTAAAGCGGAGCTTTGGGGCAAAGCGCGTGCAGAGTTTGAAATTTTCTTAATCAACAATCCCGCCACCAAAAAGATGTCGCGCCTGATTGCGGAATTTGAAGAAAAATCAAACAAAAACGAAAAAGCGGCTGAAACATGGCGTCAAAAAGCGCCCGATTGTCAATCTGATGCCGTGTGGATGTGCGAAAGCTGCCGCCATGTGAGCGCCAAATGGCTCCCGATATGCAAAAAATGCGGGCAAGTCGGCACATACAGTTGGCGGTTGTATAAGCGGCAGAAATTTGAGGAAAATGAAAATGGACACGCCTGAGCTTAAAAAAATATGGAAAGAAAAATATCAGGTTGTTCCGTCGCAGATTGAAAAAATCAAAGACATCGATTCGGCGGCAACGGGTTTTAATGCAAACATTGACGCGGTTCTGAAAATGAGCGGCAAGCGCTTGGCGGATTTAATTAAGGCTTGCGGTTTAAGCTTGAAAGATTTGCAAAACATCAAAACCAAAAAAATTTCCGAACCCGCTGATGTATTAAAAGGCGTTTTCAAATGTTTCACAAACGGCATTGCCGAGGAGTGGATCACGGAAGAAAAAAGCGTTTTTGACTGGATGTCCGATACCTTAAAATACGACCGTTTGCAAATGGGCGGGCAGGGCGGCATTGTCGGCAACGCCTTGGCGGCGGTGGGCGTCAAAAAGGTTTATGTTCACACAAATTCTTTGCCGGCGTTGCAAGCCAAGCAGTTTTTGAGCCTAAAAAATCTTTTTTCATTTGATGAAAACGGCAAGTGCAAACAGGCGTGCAAAATCAACCGCAAAGCTGATATCCCGCTGATACATTGGATTATAGAATTTGCTCGTGGCGATATTTTGGAGCTTGAGGGTCAAAAGTTTCGTTGCCCGAAGGCAAACCGCTTTATTGCGACCTATGATCCCTTGAATTTAAAGCTTCAAACGGATGCGCATTTTATGGCGCACATGCGTAACCTTGGCGCGGATTATGTTGTTTTGTCGGGCTTTCATGCGCTCACTTCAAATAATGACGGCGTTAAGCTCATCAAGAATATGGTGCCTGAAATCAAGCTTTGGCGCAAAGTTGCCCCCAAGAGCATTTTTCATTTAGAGATTGCCTCTACGCAAGATCTCTCGATTCGCCGCGCCATTATCAAGCACATCGCGCCATTAATGGATTCTATTGGCGTGAATGAGCGCGAGACCATCGATTTACTGGAAGTTTTGGATGAAAAGGCATTTGCCGAGCGTTGTGCCAAGCAAACCACGGCGGAAAATTTGTTTGCCGCGTTAGTCAAGCTCAAGGAAAAAATCGGCGTGCCACGCATTCAGTTACACATGTTTGGGCTTTACATGGTGTTGCAAGACAGCGGTTTTAAAATAACGCCCGAGCAAAATTTAAAAGGCATGATGACGGCGGCGACCATTGCGGCGGCAAAGGCGGGCACCGGCAAAATTGATGATTTGTTATGGGCGCACGGGCGCGAAGTTTCGGATGTTGGCTTAATTGAGATTTCTGATTTAGCCACCTCAATCAGCCAAAGTGCTCTTTTAACCGAGGGCATCGGACGTTATCGTGCTTGGGACCTGATTGTCTGCCCGACCATTTTAATTGAACAGCCTGTGACATTAGTTGGCATGGGAGATACAATATCTTCCCTATCCCTTGTCGGCGCAAGATAAATGAGGGAATGCGTCTAATGGGCGCCTAATCGCAAAAAGTCGAAGGTTTGAAATTCATGTACTACTTTGTACACTAGAATTCCAAACCTTCTTTTTTTGCTTCTATTCGCCTCATTATCCGCATTCCCTCGGACTATGAGGAAAAGAAAAACGCCCCTTGGGCGTTTTTTTTAATGATGCAATTTAAAGGTACCTTAAAAAATTGGGGTTGTCAAGCTCTAAAACCCGCAGTTTTGCGTTGGTTAATCTGTTGCATTTAAAGGTACCTTTTTTTGATGTGTCGGGAAAGGGGTAAAACACACTCCAAACCGTCATGCTGAACGGAGTGAAGCATCCAGGACAATAAATAAAGCTAATTTGTTTCCACCTGGATTCTTCGGCTTCGCCTCAGAATGACTTACCGAGGTGGACGCAAGGAATAGAAAGGGAAAAAGAAAATGCGATACTTGATGTTTTTGTTAGTTTTATTGTTTTCAAATGTGGCAAATGCGATTGAATGTGAGAAGGTGCCGGATTGTAAGGAATTGGGCTATTCAACCGAATCCGATCCAAACTGTGCCAATGACGGTTATATGTACTGTCCGTTTGATCAGGATTATAAAGTCTGCGTGCAGTACAATTGTGAAGCCCTAGGCTTTACAGAATCCGACAAAACATCATGGTGCGCTGACCTCATCGAATGTAAGGGCAACGAAAAAATGACGCTTTGTCAAAAACCTTGTTTTGCAACCGATTATAATAGCCTGAAAGAACTTGCAAGCTCCGGAAAATGCAAAGTTGTGACCATGCGAAACGATATTGAAATGCCGATAAACGAAAGTATCACGTTACATGCCAACACCATCATTGACGGCGGTAACCACACGCTCAACACCTCCGTATCAAAAGAAAATATCAAAAATTATATCCTTCGTAATCACACGGGTTTTCGGAATATAACTTTGGAGCATAAAGCGGTTGATTTACAAAAAGGGAATAGCATCATCTTTGCAGAAAGCAAAGAAACCCCAATCTCTTTTTCAAATGTACGTTTTTACGTCACATCCGATGTGGATACGGTTGAAAAAACATCGGGTTCGGGTATTATTGCCCTAGGAGAATCTGAGATTTCAGATCAATTTGAAGTCAATGTCAGAGCTAAGAGGTATTACACCCCCTTTTCTGGTGGTAAAAGACATTTCATAAATGCTGATGTTTTATTGGATGTGAAAAGTTTTGGGCATGCTCTTTTTGGGAGTGGCGAAGATTTCTTTGAAAACTCTAAAGCGCAGTTGATTACCAACAATTCTCCTTTTTCGCATACCACAAGTGTAAATATTAAAAATTCAAATATTTCTATAAAAGCAACTCAAGTATTTTATTATTGCGAAGAAAATGAGTCGGGATCTATCAATCTTTTAGAAAATGCTCAATTAACCTATGACATGGGAGCACAAGGAAGCTTTATAAGACAACTGACCGGAAATTTTAAAAATGTTCAATTTTATTTGAAAGGGACGCTACAAAACCCTGCAAGTTTGGTCTTAAACGTTAGAAAAGAGATGGAAGACGAGGCTGATGTGATTAGCTCCGCCAACACCACGGATACACTGGTTCTTAACAGCGTTACATACCGCCCGAAAAAAGCGGGGACAACAAATCTTTCAAAGATTGAAACATCTACCGATTGGCAAAAGCAAAATTAGTTATTTTGCCTTTGTAGCTTAATCTTTTTGTTCGGCGTGGCGGCGGCGTTCTTTAAGCTGTGTTAATTTTTCACTCACAATGCCTGTGTCGCGCCCTGTTTTTGCCAAGCGTTCATACATGCGGCTGATTTCTTTTTCCAAATACGCCGTTTCAACCTCGTTTTTCAGGTTTTGTTTTTCTTCATCCGTGCCGGTTTGATAAATCTTTTCCATTTCGGCAATAATATCTTCCACAAAAATTTCAGGCGAGGTCTTTTTCTTAATAAAATAAGGTAACTCATAAGCCAAACGCCTTGCAATATCATAAGCCTGATGTACATCGGCACATTCGCTGTAACGGAGCTTTAACAGCCGAAAAGCAATTTTGAGCTCCTCGTGATTATCCATCACAATAAACGGCACTGGTTCTGAAAACTCCTGCTCGGAAATGGCTTTCAAAAACTCCAACAAATGATGAAAATAACCGTCGATATTATAAATCAGAAAGGGCTTAACAGGAATAAGCCCGTCTTGCATCGCCACGCAGTCAAACGCCATTTCATCAAGCGTGCCAACACCACCAGGAAGAAACACCACAAAATCGGCACTTAAAAGTTTGCGCTTGCGCTCTTCCAAAGACGAGGCTATCACTACTTCCGTTTTAGATAATAAGTCTGTGTCGGTTTCATAAAGTTTGTAATATGTTTCGGTCGTGATAGCATGCACAGGCAAGCCTTGAACAGAGCATTGCTTTTGATTCCAAGTGTCTAAAACACCGCGCGCCACCGCGCCCATCAGCCCTTTGTTGGAAAGCCCAAAGTCTAGCTTAAATTCCATTTGTATGATTTGCTTGCCTAAATTGTAGGCGGCTTTTTCATAAACAGGATTACTCCCCGAACGTGAGCCACCGGCTACAAATACACGAATACCCTCTTTTTTGTTTTCTTCCAAAAAAGAATCTACAACTTTTTCCTGATTGGTGCAATCAAGTGTCATGTTAAAGCTCCTTAATATCGCCTTTGTTTTGGTTTGCATAAAAATCTTTTACAAAAATTTCAAGCGTGTCTGTTTCAAGCGCCGTACGTAAACCTTGCATTAAGCGCTGATAATAACGGATGTTGTGCCATGTTAAAAGCATAACCGCCAAAATTTCGTTTGCTTTTTGCAGATGATGTAAATATGCTCGGGAATAATGCGTGCAAAGCGGACAATCGCACCCTTCTTCTAAGGGGCGCGGATCTTCACGATGCCGCGCGTTTCTGATGTTAATAACGCCAAAGCGCGTGAAAGCTTGCGCCGTGCGCCCCGAACGTGTGGGCATCACGCAATCAAACATATCCACGCCTCGTAAAACACCGCCAACAATATCATCCGGTCTACCCACGCCCATTAAATAACGCGGCTTATCGGCGGGGAACATTTGCGGCGCAGTGTCTAACATCTCAAACATTTTTTCTTGCCCTTCGCCAACGGCTAAACCACCAATAGCGTAACCGTCAAAGCCAATTTCTTTTAATTTTTCAGCAGATTCTTGGCGCAGATCTTGAAAAACACTTCCTTGCTGAATGCCAAAAAGTCCGTAACCCTCGCGCTCAACAAATGCCTCTTTGCAACGCTTTGCCCAGCGCATGGACATCTGCATGGATTTTTTTGCCTCGTCATACGTTGCCGGAAACGGCGTGCATTCGTCTAGGCACATCGTGATGTTTGAATCTAATTTGTGCTGAATGCGAACAGACTCTTCAGGACTTAAAAAATATGTTTTGCCGTCCACATGCGATTTGAACGTCACGCCCTCTTCTTTGAGCTTGCGCAAAGAATTAAGACTCATCACTTGAAAACCGCCCGAATCGGTTAAAATGGGCTTGTTCCAGTTCATAAACTGATGCAAGCCGCCCATTTTTTCAACCAAATCTGCCCCTGGACGAAGCATAAGATGATAGGTGTTGCCAAGCAAAATTTCCGCGCCTGTCGCCGCCACGGATTCAGGCATCATTGCCTTGACTGTGCCGCATGTGCCGACGGGCATAAACGCCGGCGTGTTTACCACACCATGCTTGGTATAAAGTTTGCCGCGGCGGCTTTTGCCGTTTGTTTTCAAAATTTCAAATTTTAAGCTCATCTCATTGATCCCTCAAGGTTGCGAAAAATCTTGCTATCTGCGGGAATTTCATCAGCAACCCCTTTTTTTAAATATTCTTTCTTTATAAAGCCCATTTCGCCGTTGTCAAGCATGATCCGATACCATACCTCATCAGGGGTGTATCCTGTAACGCGCACCGTTTGGTTGCGCTTTGCTTCCGCCAACACGTCAAACTTTTCAGAAGGGCCGTACATCACTTGTTGCGTGGATGTCAAATGATAAAGCATATTGGTATCTTGGGCATCAACGGGAATGTTAAAAATTTTGCCGACAACCAAGTCATCCACCGTTTCCGTCCCCGTGTTAAAGCGCACTTTTTGATAATATGATGAAACAACTTTACTCATCTGCTCTAAGCCACCTTGATACCAACTTATGCCAAAAAACAGCCCTGCAACGACACAGACGCCCGCTATCGTGAGCGGAATTTTTAGCTGAATTTTTTGTAGATATTTGAAGTTCCAAGGCTTGAAGACCGCTTGTTCAAAACGCTGTTCCTGCGCCACATTTTCCAAAATTTCTCTTTGCTCGGGCGTGGCGTATTCCAATGCTTGCATCAGGCAAAGCGCGGCTTTTTCTTTTTTATCTTCCCTTAAATAAGCGGCGGCATTGTGCGCTAGAAGCCTAAAATTATCCGCGGTGTTTTGATTAATGTTTTGATAATTTTGGCGCAAGCCACTGATGGTTTGTTTGAAAAGTTTTGGGCTCCACCAACCTTTCAGCCAATCTGCCGCCGTGATGCTTTGAATAAATTTGGCGGCATCTTGAAATGTGCCAATCAACTTTTCTTCCGTAGGCTTAAACCCCTTGACTTTATAAAGCTTAAACACCCGCAAAAAAGGCGTTTCTTCACCGTCCGCCGATTTATAAATCTTAAGGCTGCTCATATCTGGAAAATCAGCGGCGGTATAAGCCGTTGATAAAATGTCATAAACGGCGTGCTCTTTTTTATTGTTCAAAATTTCATACGCCACCGAAAGTTTTTGAAAAATTTCCATGGCTTCATCAGACTTATTATGATCTGGGTGCCAAAATTTGGCTTTATCCCGATAATTTTTTTTCAATTGAGTTTCAAGCGTTTGCGGGTTTACTTCCAAAAGCGTGTAATAACCCAATGGATCAAAAAGCCTCATTTGGCGCCTCCTTACATAAAATTTGCGCAATGTTAAGAACATCTTTCGCGCTTTCGCAATCAGGGTAACGCTCGGAAACAAGCTCCCGAGAGCTGATGGATTCTTTAACGCGCGCATCGCGGCTGATTGTCCCTAACAAAAAAGTTCTGATATTAATCAGCTCAGCTGCCGATTGTATGACTGTTTTAAAAATTTGCTTGCCCTCGTTTGCAGAATATACCTTATTTATGACAATACCTACCTCACGATGCTCCGTCTTTTTTAAAAACTCAAGCTCTTTATAAGCCTCCACCAACGCATCGGAATCAGGGGTTGTCAGCAGAATAACATCTGTGCTTTGTCTTAAAAAAAGTTGTTCTGCTTTCTCATGGGTGCAACCTATGTCAATGATGACATAATCGTAAAATTTTGCAAGTAAGCCTAAATCTTCCGCCAAAAGCTGCAATCTGCCAAGCGGTGCCGTACTTAAAGCATTTTCACCATATGGTGAAGCAATCATATCAAAGTGAACTTTATCAAAAGCACAAAAGGCGTTGTTTAAGGTTGTTTTGCCGCTTAAAAGATCATGATAAGAACAAGCCGCTGTAACTCCTGTCTGCCAAGCGGCATTTTCAAGTCCGCCGTTCGCGTCAAAAAGCAAAACTCTTTTTTGTAACATGACCAAGGCCCGACAAAGCTCTATAGAAAGCCATGTTTTTCCCGCGCCTTTTGTTTCAGAACAAATGGCGATTATTTTACATTCAGGCTTGGCGTTTGTCTGTGTCGGCTTCATTTTTTCTCCATTTTTTATTTTTGCAAAAAGCCCGCTTTTTTTCAAACAGTTAAATCCTTTTTAACACAATTTATTTATGATATTCTTAAAATTTGTAAAAAAGAGGAACAGATGAAGAAATTTTTAATTTGTTTTTTGGCTGCTTTTTGCCTTGCGGCAGATGTTTCTTATGCGCAATTTATGGTGACGGAAGAAAAAAGTCAGTCCAAAATTAATCTGATTTATTCTTCCTTTCCCGACTACGCGCCTATCGGTTATTTTTATACACCGAAAAAGAACCGCGGATATTTGGTAACAATTTTTACTGATGCTCTTCAAAAATTGGCCACAAAATCTAACTGGAACTTGATTGGTGAAAATTATGACTCTTTACAAAGCGCTAAAAAAGCATTTGAGCGGGGCGAATTAGACCTCTTTTTGGGCAATTATTATGATGATACTGAACAAAAACGTTATGCCGATTATATTTATCCGGCGGTTTTGAACAACCCTATTCATGTTATTATCTTGCCTCATAACCAAGACAAAATTAAAAAAACGGAAGATCTGAAAAATCTGAAAGGAGTTTATGTCGCCACAGAATATTTTAGCGGCTATATGCTTAATAATTTTAAAAACTATAACATTTCTCCCGCCGCGAGCGCCCTTGAGGCTTATGAAAAACTTTTTACCGAACAGATTGACTATATTATCGGGAGTTATTATTATAACTATGTGCAGGCTTCTCTTTTAGGCTTGAAAAATGAGGTTGCTTTTTCTAAAGCGGCGCTATGGAATATGCCTTTGTTTTTGGTTGTTTCCAAGGCGTCCCGATATAATGAACGGATTAAAAGAGCACTTTCAAAGTATGTGATGCGACCGGAGTTTAAAAATATGGTTGAAGAAAGCCTGCGTGAAAAGGTTAAAGAGTTTGAAATTTTGGGTCAAAGCGTTGTGCCACCCTCTTTTGTCAGAGAGCAAACAGCTGAAGACATTACCCCTGCAGATATGAAAGAATGAGGATAAATTATGGTTTTGCTCGTACATCATACTGTTTCACCCTTTTGCCGCAAGGCGCGCATTATCTTATCTGAAAAGAAAATGCTCTTTGTTCTGAAAGAAGAAGAACCGTGGCGGCTTTCTGCCGATATTCAAAAAATTAACCCCTCGGGACAGCTGCCGGTGCTGATTTTTGACGGCAATGCCATCAGTGGCGATTATGCTGTTTCAGAATATTTGGAAGAGCTTGGTAAAGAGCCCTTTCTTTTGCCTACAGATCCGCTCAAACGCGCTGAAGTTCGCGGACTTTGCAGTTGGTTTGATAACAAATTTTATCATGAAGTTTTTCGCTACATTGTCGGCGAAAAAGTGATTAAGCGCTTTGAAAACGGGCAAGCCCCGAACTCCAAAATTTTAAAGGCCGGACAAAACAATCTGAATTTTCATTTAGAATATCTTGACTGGCTCGCAGAAAAAAGTAATTATTTATGCGGGGATATGATGAGTCTGGCTGATATTTCAGCAGCGGCGCAACTCTCGGTGATTGACTATTTGGGTGATATTTATTGGGATAATTATAAAAACGCCCGCTTATGGTACTCTAAGATGAAGTCACGTCCCAGTTTTAAAGACGTTTTGAAAGATACAATCAGAGGGATTACACCTTCGAAAAATTATCGGAATTTGGATTTTTAAAATGAAAAAACTTTTGATACTTTTTAGCTTTTTACTCTCTTCCTGCACTTGGCTCTCCGAAGGTGACGGGCAAGTTGTGTTTCATTGGCAACGCGCCAACACCGGCATCCAAAAATTTGCCCGAGATCACTCCGAATGTATGCGCGAGGCAGAAGATTTTAAGCTTTTGCCCGATTTTAAAAACTGGTTCTATTCTGAAGAAGTGCGCTTTGATATCCGCGCTGATTGGCACTCTGATAAAGGTATTTGGGCAAGTTATGTGCCTTATGACGGCGCACAACCGATTATGGTTAATTCTATCCGCGATGATACCGACTCCAGTCCGACAAAATATCGTGATTGTATGCTAAGCCGCGGCTATACACGCCGTACTTTTAACATACCCTCCACAACAAACATCTTTGTTTATAAACCGCAAGACATTAACCAAGATGTGCCTTTTGAAAAATATTATCGTTGATGTTTGTGCTTACTATGGTTTTGTTTCGCACGCAAGATTATATAATGTCGCAGATGATTGGCGTTTTGGGCGAAGCTTCACAATATCCGAACTTGGCGCAAACACTTATCGGGTGGCTTATTGCTTTTGCCGTGGCGGGCTTGTGCATCAGTGCCGGCGACGGTTATCGGCGTGTGTTAGAGGCGCGCTTTGTGCCTTATTTCACAGGCATTGCCGCCAAAGATATGTTTGCGATGGTGCATAAGCACGCCATGCGCTATTTTGAAGAAGAAATGGCGGGCAATATTGCCGGCAAGGTGCGTAATATTTTAAACAACTTAGAGCATTTTTGCGGTACTGTTTTGTTTGGTATTTTGCAACCGCTTATCAGCATTTTTGTAAGCCTTGGCTTTATTTTAGCGATGAATGTCCGGCTCGGGCTTATTTTGGGTGGCATTAATTTATTTTTTATGGGCTTAACCATATGGTTCCGGCGACAAATCACTAATTGCGGAGATTGAACAAATGGAATTTAAAAATTTATTGAAAGTTCAAAATCGAGATGAGCTGCGACAATGGCTTCTGATAAATCACGATAAAGAAACCGAATGCTGGGTTATCGTCAAGCGTGGTCGGCCTGTTGATGATGAAACATTTTGGTACATTGATGCGGTGGAAGAAGCCATGTGCTTTGGCTGGATTGATAGTACCACGAAGAAAATGGATAATGGTGTTACCGCGCAAAGGTTAGCTCCTCGAAGAAAGGGGAGCTTATGGTCTGAACTAAACAAGGAACGCTGTCGCAGAATGGAGCGTTTGGGACGAATGACAGACGCTGGCCGTGCTGTGCTTCCGGATATGACGGAGAAGGGTTTTGTAATTGACGGAGATATTTTGAAAGCGCTACAAGCCGACCCAGAAGTTTGGAGTTATTTTCAAAAGTTCCCACCACTATATCAGCGTGTAAGAATTGATACAATACAGATTAAGAAAAAGCAGCCGGAACTTTTCCAGAGTCGTTTACAGAAGCTTTTAGATAACACCAAAGCAGGCATTATGTATGGCGAATGGAATGACAATGGACGGCTGCTTACAGAATAACAGCTTCCCGTTTGTCGAGATGTCGTAAAACCCTTTAGGAACTAAAGGGCGCACTTCTATACATAGTCTGGCGACCATGTATCGTGCGCTCTGCGAGGCTTCCTCTCTGACAGCAGAAAGCCGCCGTCCGAGAGGTTTCGTCGCTTCGCTCCGTCAAGGGGGCTACACCCCCTTGCGCCGCTAAAGCGGCTATCCCCTGTGTACTTGCCGAACAGATAAACCCGCTTCGCGTCTTTACCTGTTCAACAAGTCTGAAATGAAAATCAGAATCTACG
>CANRJO010000028.1 GCA_947630965.1 uncultured Alphaproteobacteria bacterium | reverse complement strand
GATCAAATGGCGGACTTTAAGAAAAAAGTGGAAGCCGCGCATGAAGAGAGCATTAAAAACAAATCGTCCTTTGATGAACAGCTCAAAAGTTTGCTTCAACTCAATCAAAATTTAAGCAAAGACGCGGAAGATTTAAGCGCGGCGTTAAAAGGTAACAAAAAGCTTCAAGGTAATTGGGGCGAATTTCAGTTAGAACGCGTGCTAGAAGTTTCAGGCTTGCAAAAGGGCATAAATTACATCACGCAGGAAACGTTTGAAGCTGCGGACAAGCGCCAATTTCGTCCGGATGTCATTGTGAAACTCCCTAATGAACGAAGTGTGATTATTGATTCTAAAGTTTCGCTCAATGATTATGTGGCTTATGTCAATGCCGAAGACGAAATTTCACGCGCCGAGCATCTTAAAAAACACATCCAAGCCTTAAAAAATCACATTGACGAGCTTTCGGACAAGGAATATCAAAAGCTCTTAAAAGATAACGCGCTTGATTATGTGGTGATTTTTGTACCCGTGGAAAGCGCTTACGTGGAGGCGGTGCGCGCTGACACCACGCTTTATGATTATGCTTATAAGAAAAACATCGCCGTCACGACGCCGTCTTCCTTGTTGCCGATTTTGCGCACAGTTGAAAACCTCTGGCGGATAGAAAACCAAAACAAAAATGTTTTGAAAATTGCGCAGGTTGGCGGCGCGCTTTATGATAAAATTGCCAATTTCACCGAAGATATGCAACGCATTGACAAAGCCTTGGAAGGTGCACGCAAAAATTATGACTTGGCGATGAACAAGCTTTCAACAGGTAAAGGCAACGCGCTCTCACTAGCGGAAAGGTTGAAAAATTACGGCGCAAAAGCGTCCAAGGCGCTTTCTTTGGAACACGAGGACGAGACAACACCTTTGTTGGAGGACTTAAACGATGAAGCGGCAAACGGTTAAAAAAATTATGTTTACGGGCGGTGGCTCGGCAGGCCATGTCACGCTCAATTTAGCGCTTATCCCGCTGTTTTTGGAAAAAAAATGGCAAGTGGTTTATGTCGGCTCTTATGACGGCATTGAAAAAGAGCTTGTGAAAAAGTTTGAAAAAGTACGTTATCACGCCATTTTAACCGGCAAACTCCGTCGTTATTTTTCATGGCAAAATGTTTGGGATATGCTCAAAATTCCTTTGGGCGTTGTGCAGGCCGTTTGGGTTGTTTTCAAAGAAAAACCGAACATTATTTTTTCTAAAGGCGGCTTTGTCTCGTTTCCGGTGGTGGTTGCCGGCAAGCTCAATGGCGTGCCGGTCGTGATGCATGAATCAGATGTCACACCGGGGCTTGCGAATAAGATGAGCTTGCCTTTTGTGTGCAAATTTTTCACCACTTTTGAAGATACAGCAAAATATGTGGCGGACAAAGCGAAAGTGGAATATGTCGGTCCCGTATTATCAGATCGCTTTAAGGGCGGCTCTAAAAAGCGCGGCTGTACTTTTTGCAAGTTAAGCGAAGAAAAACCTTGCCTGATGGTCGTGGGTGGCAGTTTGGGTGCCAAAAGTCTCAATGCCGCCATCAGACGTAATTTGGATACACTTTTGAAAAAATATCAGCTTATTCACATTTGCGGCAAAGGGCAGACAGATCCGAAAATTAAGAAAAAGGGCTATGCGCAGTTTGAATATGTGGACACAGAGCTCAAAGACCTGATGCAAACGGCAGATATGGTTGTTTCGCGCGCCGGTTCAAATGCTATTTTTGAGCTTTTAAGCCTTGCCAAACCCATGCTGTTGGTGCCGTTGCCTGTGGGGTCAAGCCGAGGCGAGCAAATGTTAAATGCCAAATCTTTCCAAAAGCGCGGTTGGTGCGAGCTCATTGCCGATGAAGACTTAAAAGATGACAAAGCCTTTTTAAGCCTGATAGATAAGGTTTATAAAAACCGCGCGAAATATGAAAAAAACATGCGCGCCAGTCATTTTAAGTCAACCACAAACAAAGATTTAGCGGCAACCATTGAAAAATATGCTAAAGGAAATTCAAAATGAGAGTTTTGGTCGGTTTAAGCGGCGGCGTCGATTCGGCGGCAACCGCGTATTTATTAAAAAATGAGGGCTATGACGTCATTGGCGTCACCATGACGATATGGGATAAAAACATCAACTTTCACGGCGCTTTAAAAGGCGAGGGGTGCTTTAGCCCGCATGAAAAGGAAGATATTGATGCCGCCAGAAAAGTGGCTGAAAAGCTTGATATCCCATATGAGGTTGTAGATTGTAGTGCCTTATATCAAAAAATGGTGCTTCAAAATTTTAAGACCGAATATTTATCAGGCCGCACGCCGAACCCTTGCGTGATATGCAATGCCACCATCAAGTTTGAGGCTTTGCCTCAGGCGGCAAAAGCGGCGGGCATCAGCTTTGATAAGTTTGCAACCGGTCATTATGCCTGTGTCGGTTTTGATGAAAACACAGGGCGTTATACGCTTTTGCGCGGGACGGATAAAAAGCGCGATCAGTCTTATTTTTTATATCGTTTAAAGCAAAGTCAGCTTCAAAACGTGCTGATGCCTTTGGGTGGTTTTGATAAAAATCAAACGCGGCAATTCGCGCGCTTGGCAGGTTTGGAAGTGGCGGAAAAGAAAGATAGTCAGGATTTTTACGCAGGCGATGTCAACGACATTTTGGAACAAAAGCCTCAAAAAGGGAACTTTGTCACGCGTGAAGGACGTATTTTGGGGCAACATGAAGGCATTTGGCATTATACCGTCGGTCAACGCCGCGGTATGGGCATTGCCGCGGAAAAGCCTTTATATGTGCTAGAATTGCGCCCCAAAACAAACGAAGTTGTGGTTGGCTTTGATGATGAGGCCGGCACCACCGGTTTAATTGCACAAAACTTAAATTGGGTATCCATTGCAGGGATAGAAAAACCTCGGCAGGTTTTGGCAAAAATCCGCTCCGCCCAAGAGCCTTTTGCCACTGAAGTCACGCCGCTTTCCAATGGCGATTTTCAGGTAGAATTTGAAAAACCGCAAAAGGCAGTCGCACCGGGGCAATCGGTCGTGTTTTATGAAAATGATTTGCTTTTGGGTGGTGGAATTATAAAGTAAGAGTTTAATAGAGCGTTGCAGCAAATTGATTTTTCAAATAAAATAGAAAAAGAAAAATATCTCAAAGATCCTTTTGATTTTGTGAAAGAGGATCTTTTGGGCGCTTGTTTATGCACGGTTGTTGACGGCGTTTTGACCGCAGGTAAAATCACAGAGGCGGAAGTTTATTATGGTGCGCATGACAGCGCTTGTCATGCTTATCAATACCGCAAAACACCGCGTAATGCCGTGATGTTTGAAGAAGGCGGCGTGGCGTATGTTTATTTCACCTATGGCATGTATTTTCAAATGAATGTGATTGTGAGCCCGGCAGGCGAGCCAAATGGCATTCTCATCCGCTCATTAGAACCCGTTACCGGCCTTGAAGAAATGCGCAAACGTCGCCACGGTGCGCCGGATAAAAACCTCACGACAGGTCCAGGCAAACTCTGTCAAGCCTTAAAAATCACGAGAGAAGCTTTTAATGGCGCGGATTTAACAGGTGATCAAATATGGCTTGTCAAAAGAGATGAAACGCCAAAAATTAAAACCGCCAAAAGGGTGGGGATTGAAAACAGTGGCAAAGATAAAAACAAACCTTGGCGGTTTTACATCAAGGATAACCCTTTCATCAGCAAAAAATAACAGTATAACGTTTTATATTTGACAAACAGATTCTTTTAGGTATATGCTCAACGTGTAATTGTAAAAGGAGAAAGCCCATGCTCGGAAGATATCAATATACGGCAAGCACCTTAACCCCCGGGGAAGAAATTGAAATTGTTGGGCGCCTGCATTATTTTGCGCTGATTATACCCTCATTTTTGACCATACTTTCTTTTGTTTCCGTTGTCTTTGCTATTGGCTTGACAGGTTCGGAAAGTCAGAGAATGCAGATGATAAATATGATTGTGTGGTTACCGATAATCGCGCTTATAATGTTTACAATTTCTTCTTGGCTCAGACGCAATATGATTGAGATGGTCTGCACCAACAAACGCGTTGTCAAGCGCACCGGGATTGTGAATGTTACAACCGAGGAACTGCACCGCGAACGCATTGAATCTGTTGAAATCAGACAAAGCATCTTTGGCAGAATCTTTAACTATGGCGATATTTTGTTTTCAGGAACGGGCACATCCAAAATTGTTTTCAACTTTGTTAATCAGCCGCGTCTCATGAAACAGATGATTGATGCAATCATCAACCGCCCAATTAATTTGCGTCCTTCGCTGTAAGAGAAGACAAGATTTTTTCCAAAGTTTCAAAAGATTTTTCAGCGGCGGTTTGCCAAAAAGTATCGTACTGTTCTTGATGATGCGCTACCCCCGGAGTGTCGCTGATAAGCCGAATGCTGACAAAAGGCGTTTTATAAATGTAACATGTTTGCGCCACGGCGGCAGATTCCATATCAACCGCCAATGCTTTGGGAAAATCCGCTTTTAACGAAAATAGCTTTTCTGGATCCTGAATAAACTGATCGCCTGAAATAATCAAACCTTGATGAACGGAAGAATCTAAAACAGAAAGGGCTTTGGAATCTGCTTGAAAGAAGAGTGGTAAACCTTGAATTTGTCCTAAAAGGTTAGGCTTCCCACACCAAACATCGTGATAACAAACGGTTTGCCCCGCCACAACATCGCCAATGTTTAATTGTGCATCCAACCCGCCGGCAATCCCTGAATTTAAAACCAAATCCGGCTGAAAATCTCTAATAACTTCAGCTGTTTTTAGCGCAGCATGTACTTTACCAATGCCTGTTTGTGCCACAAGCAAATCAGCACTTTTAAGTGTTTTTAAGAGCTTAACTTCACTTTCCATGGCAGCTAAAACGGCAATTTTCATGTTTTTTCTCCCTAACAAAAAATTTTATAAAATTATTCTTGACAGAAGTCAAGCGCTATGATACCCCACAAAATGTAATGTGTGGATTTAACCGACTTGTCCGGCACCATAAACGGACTAAAAAGGAGAAGAAAATGCAAAAAACTGCAGAATATGTGTCTTTAGGACACCCCGATAAAACCGCTGACTATATTTCCTCTTACATTCTTGACCGCCTGATTGAACAAAACCAAAACGTGCGTTATGCCGTGGAAGTTATGCTCAAAGACAATACAGTTGTTTTAGGCGGCGAAGTTTGCGGAAACATCAGCTTGGAAAATATAGAAACTTACGTCAAAAAGGCTTTGGCGGAAGTTGGCTATGATGAAGAATATGCCTTAAAATGGCATGAAAATGCCATAGAACCTGATAAACTTAAAATCATCAACTTAATCGGTTGCCAATCGCCCCAAATCGGCCAAGGCGTTGCGCGTGGCGGATGGGGTGATCAGGGCGTTTTTGTAGGCTATGCCTGCCAAGGCGAGGCTCTGATGCCGAGAGAGTTATATTTGGCAAAAAAACTCAATAACGCTTTGTATCAAAAAGCCAAAGAAAAGGACTCAAAACTCGGTCTGGATATCAAAACGCAAATCACAATGGATGAAAACGCCCATGTGCAAACGGCTGTCGTTGCCGTTCCGATGCTTGAACCGCAAGACTTAACAGATTTTGTTATAAAGATCTTGGGACAAAAGCCTAAAGAACTGATTATAAACGGCACGGGCTGTTATGTCTGCCATTCCAGTATTGCCGATTGTGGTATGACCGGACGCAAACTCGCGGTTGATTTTTATGAAACCGCTAGTCCCGTAGGCGGCGGATCGCCCTGGACGAAAGACGCAAGCAAAGCAGATGTCAGCTTAAATCTTTTAGCAAGACATTTAGCCAAGGAAAATTTAAAAGATAATGATGAGGCTTTTGTTTACTTATCATCTTGTATCGGGCGTTCGCAACTACCGAGCGCGGTTTTAAAAACCATCAAAAATGGCAAAGTGACTGTTCAAACTTTAGAAGGCGATTTTTCGCCTCAAACTGTCATTGAAAAGCTTGGATTAAACAAACCTCAATTTGCAAAACTTTGCGCCAACGGTTTTGTTTGGTAAAAAAGCTTGACAAGAAGGCGTATCCGTTTTAGGGTGCGCCTTATGAAGAGCAAAGCAGAACTTTTAGCTCCCGCAGGGGATATTGAAGCCGGTTACGCCGCCTTATATTATGGTGCGGACGCGGTTTATTTGGGCTTACAAAAATTTTCCGCCCGCGCAGGTGCCATAAACTTTGATGAAAACAATTTAAATCAATTTACGGCGTATGCGCACAGCATAGAGCGCAAGGTTTACGCCGCAATCAATACGGTCATCACGGAAGAAGAATTGCCTGAGCTCTTGGAAACTTTAGACATCTGTTCGCGTTGCAAAGTAGACGGCATCATTTTGCAGGATTTAGGCGTGGCGCGGATTGTCCGTGAGGTTTATCCTGAAATAGAGTTGCATGCGAGCACACAAATGGCGGTGCACAATAAAGAAGGGGCTTTATATCTTCAAAAACTTGGCTTCAAACGCGTTGTTTTAGCCCGTGAACTGACCTTAAGCGAAATCAAAGAAATTGCCGCCATCCCTGGGCTTGAAACTGAAGCCTTTATTCATGGCGCTTTGTGTTATTCCTACAGCGGTTTATGCCAATTTTCGTCTTTAGAATACGGTCGCAGCGCTAACCGTGGCAAATGTGCTTATCCCTGCCGCCAATGTTTTATCAAAGAGGGCAAAGAGGGACATATTTTTTCTATGAAAGACATGGCTTTGGAAGAAGATGTCTTGAAAATGCCCGTGACTTCGCTCAAAATTGAGGGGCGAAAAAAGACGGCGCTATATGTGGCGGCAGTCACCGATTATTATCGGCGCATTTTAGACGGCAAGCCTGCAGAAAAATCTCGCGCCGAGAATATAAAACAAATTTTTTCACGCCCTTGGTGTAAGTTTCATTTTAACGGTAAGAACAAAGAGATGATTGACCCGAATTTTGTCGGACACCGTGGCTTAAAAGTTGGCAAAATTGAGGAAATAGGCAAAGGCTGGTTGCGCTTGAAACCCACGCATAAGATCTGCCGACACGATGGTCTGCAAATTGAGATTCAAGGTTTTGAAAAACCGTTTGGCTTTTCGGCAAAGATCTTAAAAATCAGAGGAAAGAATGTTTTTGAGTCGGAACCAAATGAAGTGCTTGAAGTGGCGTTACCACCTTCTTGCCCACCCTTACAAAAAGGGCAGGCGGTTTATTTGGCATCATCAGGTGCCGTTAAGAGCGCTTATCGTTATGAAAAACCGAAGCCTGACAGTTATAAAAATGCCTTTAAGGTAGATTTGAAAATAATAGTAGAAAAAGAAAAGCTCGTTGCCAAGTATCAGGATGAAAGTTTTGAAACAGCGGGAAGTTTCGAGCCCGCTCAAAATCCGATACAAACAGAAAAGGCTTTTGAAAACTCTTTTGCCAAAACGGGCGGCACGCCGTTTGCGTTAGGCAAATTAAGCGTTCAAAACAAAGACAATCTTTTTGTGCCGCTTTCAGTTATCAATGATTTTCGGCGCAAGGTTTATGCCGGTATTAAACCGCAATATAAAAAAGGAAGCTTACCACCGATAGAAAAGCCTGTCTGCCTCGAACAACCAAAGTGGCTGATTAAAACGGATGATCTTTCCTGCTTGGATGGGTTGGATCTTTCAATGTTTTCGGAGATCATTTATCAGCTTAACCCGCGTTCTCAAGTTTCGGATGTTGCGAAACTTCCCAAAAACAAGGTGCGTTTGGCATTACCGACCGTTTGCCGAAAACCACAGGTTTTTGCCGAAGTGATAGAAAAATTTTTAGAAGCGGGTTATCATTTATGGGAAGTTGGTAATGTATGGGGCTTGGAAATGTTGCCAAGTGTTGGTACGGACATTTCTTTTGATTCGCCGCTTTATATGTTTAACACCGAGGCCATAGAGCAGGCATCAGAAATGGGCGCGTCCAGAGTGTGCCTTGCTCTGGAAGATACTTTAACAAACTGGCAGACGCTGATAGAAAAATCCCCGCTTAAAACGGTTCTGATTGTGTATCAGGATGCGCCGTTATTTACGAGTGCGGCTTGCGTACGTGAAAATGCGTGCAAAGATTGCAACAAAGAAAAGCGTTTGATGTCCTTAGAGCAAAAAGGGCACCGTTATCAGGCGCTTTCAGCGCAGTGTCAAACGGTGGTTTTAGATGAAAGGGCGCTTTGCTTTGCCTCTGAAACAGCGCTTTTAGAGCCCGCTTATTATCGGTTAGACTTTGTCTATAAAGGTTACACGCCCAAACAGGTAAAACAGATTGTTTCGGACTGTATGCAAGGTGTTGATGTCAAAAATACATTCAAAGGAAATGCCCACAATCAAAAAATTTAATAAAATGCTTGATATCAAAAAATAAAAGTTTAATATCAAAGGGAAGTATTTGAGGAAATGAATATGTTGCAAAAAAAGAAAAAAGAAGAAGGTGTTACTGAAACGGTCAAGACGGTTGTTTACGCTGTTTTGATTGCCGTTCTTATTCGCAGTTTTTTTATTGAGCCGTTTCGCATTCCGTCAGGGTCAATGTACCCCACGTTGGAAGTAGGCGATTATTTGTTTGTAACCAAATACACATATGGTTATTCGCGTCACTCTTTTCCGGCAAGTTTAGTCCCTTTTAAGGGGCGCTTTTGGGAAAGCAAGCCCGAGCGCGGGGATATTGTTGTGTTTAAGTTTCCGGGCGATAATAAAAAAGATTACATCAAACGTGTGATTGGTCTTCCGGGTGATACCATAGAAGTCAAAAAAGGTCGGCTCTACATTAATGATGAGATGGTTGAAAGAAAAGAAATTGGGCCTTATGAAATTAATGAATTTACGTATAAGCCTGAAACATATACGGAATATGAAGAAACACTTCCAAACGGCGTTAAACACCTGATTTTGGAAGCCTCCGATTTTGAACCGGTTGTTGATAACACAACAAAAGTCACCGTGCCAGAGGGACATTTTTTTGCTATGGGTGATAATCGCGATCGTTCCGATGATAGTCGGATCAATGTTGGTTTTGTACCTTTTGAAAACTTGGTTGGCAAGGCGCGCTTCTTGTTTTTCTCGCATAATGATAAAGGGGCGTGGTACAAGCCTTGGACGTGGTTTGAAAAAATCCGTTGGTCAAAGTTTTTTAAGGTTTTGAATTAGAGGGAAGCATGACGGCGCTTGAAAAAATTTTAGGCTACGAATTTAAGGATAAATCTCTTTTAAAGCGGGCTTTAACGCATAGTAGCATCACAACGGATATTTCCCAAAATTATGAACGGCTTGAATTTTTGGGCGATCGTGTTTTGGGCGTGGCGATGGCGCATCTTTTATACAAAATTTTTCCAGGAGAACCTGAAGGGAGTTTATCGCCCAGGCATGTACGCTTGGTCAGAAAAGAAACGGTTGCTGATGTAGCGCGCAAAATACATCTGGATAAATACATTCATGCCGAGAGCATTTATTTAAAGCGCAACACAAATGTTTTGTGCGATGTTGCGGAAGCGGTTATTGGTGCCATTTGTTTGGACGGTGGTTTTGAAACAGCCATTCAGTTTGTGGATAGAAATTGGCAGGATCAGATTGTCAAAAGCGATAAACCGCCCAAAGATAATAAATCGCAACTTCAAGAAAAAACACAACAAATCTTTGGCGGCACATTGCCGACTTATGAGCTTATCGGAAAAGAAGGTTTGGAGCACGAACCGTGTTTTTCCATTAAAGTTTCAATAGCAGATTACGAAGCCACCGGAAAAGGGCAAAATAAAAAAGCCGCAGAACAGGAAGCGGCCAAAAACTTGCTTGAAATATTGGAGAAAGAATTTGCTCAATAAGCCCACCCGTGCAGGTTTCGTGAGTCTTATCGGCGCGCCAAACGCCGGCAAATCTACCGTGACGAATCATTTTGTTGGGTCTAAAGTCAGCATTGTTTCGCCGAAGGCACAAACAACACGCTCCGTTATTAAAGGCATTGGCATTTTTGATAACACGCAAATCATTTTCTTAGATACACCGGGTATTTTTAGCCCCAAACGGCGATTAGATAGAGCAATGGTTTCCTCGGCTTGGTGTGGCACAAAAGATGCTGACATCATTGTTTTGGTGGTAGATGCCAAAAAAGGGCTTGATGCCGAAACACGCTCTATTATAGAAAAGTTAAACAAAGAAAAAATCAAAGCGGTATTGCTTTTAAATAAGGTGGATCTGGTTAAAAAAGAAGACTTATTAGCCTTAACAGCGGCCATAAACGCGCTTGGGGATTTCACAGAGACATTTATGGTTTCGGCATTAACGGGCAAGAATATGGATGTTTTTTATGCTTATTTAGCCAAAACGTTGCCCGAAAGCCCGTGGTATTATCCGGAAGATCAAATGTCAGATATGCCTTTAAAGTTACTAGCGGCAGAAGTTGTGCGTGAAAAATTGTTTTTATATTTGCGCCAAGAACTGCCTTATGCCTTAACGGTGGAGCCGGAGCTTTGGCAACGCCGAGAGGATAATTCCGTTCGCGCGGAAATGACCATATATGTAGAGCGCGACAGTCAAAAGAAAATTGTGCTCGGTAAAAACGGCAGTATGATTAAAAAGGTTGGTCTTGCGGCGCGGACAGAACTGGAAGAAATGCTAGACGAGCGCATACATTTATTTTTGTTTGTCAAGGTTCGTGAAAACTGGATGGAAGATCCCGCGCATTATACCGATTGGAGCCTTAATTTCAACAGCTGATTGAAAATGAAAAAAGCGGCGTTATATCTTTCTTCGGCAAAGGGAGAAAGAACATGGAAATATTTTTATTTATTGCTTTGATTTTTATTTATATGCTGATGGCCTTTACGGTGCCACAACTGATTAACCGCCGTGTATGGATTGCGGCTTATTCGATTTCATTTTTAATTACGGCTTTATCCATCTTTTTCATCAGTAATGATAAGCAGACGGTTTTAATGCAGGAAAGTGACATCAACTGGTATTTTTTCTTATATTTGTTTGGGGCTATGTCGGTGATGCTCGGGCTGATAAATTTATGGATATATCGCCACGCGCTTTACAAAATGTTCACAGCCGTTTCCGAAGATGAAAATCCTAAAGCTTAAGCCGATGAAGGGTTTGCTCCAAACTGCTCGCATTTAAAATATCGGGCAGGAGGAAACCTTCATTGATATGATAGTTGTAAAGAACATAAAGTGGTGCGTCGACATGCCGAAATTTTTGAAAATAAGCAAGCATTTGTGCCGAGGGGTGTGTGGCATCAACTTCATGATAAGAAAGATGATAAAATTTTTCCCATTCTTTGAGGCGTTGCGGTGTTAAGGTAGTCAACCGGTTATAACGGCATGCCAAGCACCAATCAGCATCATAAGCCATCAACACGGTTTGACCGGAGCGAATTTCTTTTACAATATCTTCTTGAGTGATAGGGTTTTCATTTGCTCCTTTATCAAGTTTAATCATAAAGCTCAATGCCATAATGAGTAGCAAGCAAAAAGCAAAAACGGCAGAACTGATAAAAAACATTTTTTCCTTGTCGGCAGTTTGAACGCGTGTTTGCATTAAAGCATTAAAAAAGCTAAAAGCATATTTTAAAATCAATCCCCCGCAAACGGAGAGCAAAAGAATGCCGAGCGTTTGCAGAAGCGAAAACTGCATTAAGATTAAAAGCAAAATAAAGGCACTCAAGAAATAAAGCAAGGAAAGCGCTAAGAGGCGTATAATTTCTTTAACCTTTGGCGAAGGGATCTCTTTTTGTAAGAGAATAAAGGGTAAAATCATACCCAAAGCAAAGCCGTTAGCTGTTAGAAAATAAGCCGTATAATGCCCGTTAAGTACCGCGCCAACATTTTGTGCCAAAAGAGGCGCACATGAAACCGGCGCCAAACAAATCAAAAGAAAGGCCGTTAAAAAGCTTTTAAGTTTAATTTGCTTGGGCAAAAAAACTTTTGTCTGACGCAAAAGCAAGCGGAAGAAAGAGGCCGCAAGTAAGGCAAAAATCAGATAAGGCACCGCCTGATATTGCGCTCCCCAGTATAAAAGAGTATATCGCGAAAGAAAATATAAAACGCCGGCAAACAAGTTGACAGCTGCAAAAACGCCGAACGCAGCAAAACGAAAATATGTTTTTTTATCTTTCATAGGAAAAGAGAGCGCCCATAAAACCAAACCAATGAAGGAAAAATAGAAAAG
Organism: uncultured Alphaproteobacteria bacterium; assembly: GCA_947630965.1. GTDB lineage: Bacteria > Pseudomonadota > Alphaproteobacteria > RF32 > CAG-239 > CANPYS01. The sequence goes on along the minus strand of CANRJO010000028.1, from coordinate 2,930 downwards.
AAGACCGCTATAAAAAGCGTTCATAAAATGCCCAGAAGTTTCAACGTGAAAAATATTGTCGGTAGGGGAAAGGGGCTTCAGCTCAACCGTGCGTCGAAGTTGTGTATAAGAATTTAAAAAGGCCGTGACCGTCAAATTTTTTCCAATCAAATTTTCCTGATGATTCAAAGGAACAACGGAAACATAGATTTTTTGATCCATAAAAGTCACATCAGGCAAAGCAAAGCGGGTTTGATCATCATCTTCTAGAAAGAGCGTCAGCGTTTGTCCATTCGAATCATAATCAAAAGTCAGCAAAATTCGTTCCACTTTTTGCTGATCAAGGCTCATTTCCGCCCCAATAGAATCTAGATGAAGATATTTGTTTTGCTCTTGCGGAACATTAAAGAATGCCTGTTTGATAAAATTTTGCATACTGGAATAAGAGGAATTCTCGACATGCGCAATCTGCAAAGAGGGCGTAAATTCAAGCTCTTGGCACCTGAGGTTAAAATCGCAGCTCAAAAGTTTAACATGTGCCACAAGTTCAAGATCTTTGGATAGCGGATTAATTTGAAGGCGGATAGGCATGGCAAAATTATCGGCGTAAGCGCCAACAATCACATCATCCACAACCGAAATCTGTCGCGGATAAAAAACTGCCGTTGATTGAATAGAGTCGTTTTTTTCAAATTCAACATGTGGTTTTTGATTGCCTTGCCCCAAAATAAAGCGATATGTCGGCACATCAAAATGAAGGGCAATCAAAAATTCTTTTTCATCGCTGATTTCTGCTAATTCTGAAATCAGTCGCAGACGAATCCCATCTTTTTCCACCCAATCGCCAATACCGGCATTACCTGTAAAGGGGTTGGGCTCGCTGATGCTATAAAACGGAATTTTGGAAAACTCGAGCTTAGAAATCATAGATTTAAATTTTTCAAAATTTGTTTTTTTCTTTTTAGCATCAAGTTTACGTTGTTCAAAAGCCTCAAGGGCACGCATATCCCGTGGATTTTGCCCATAAGTCAAAACTTTGCGAAAATCGTTTCGGATGGCAAATTTACCCTCACCGGCATCAACATAAGAAAAATCCTCTTCGGCAATATCTTTTTCTTCAATGCGAAGGGGCGGGGGCTCAGGTGCCAAAATTTTTTCTTTGAATTTGGTAATGTAGTTTTGTGCAAGGCGGTAAATTTTGGTGGCACGCCGAATAAAATTTGTTCGGTCATAGAGCTCCTGTCCTGTTAATTCCGGAAACAAAATAGCAACATCTGAGCTAAAATCGGTATTAATAGCATCATCAGGATAACGAGCATTAAAATATTGCCCGATAAGCATAATTCGGCTCGGCAAAGATAAATTTTCTTGAAGCAGGGCTTCACGCAGCTGTATAGGGTGAGGCAGATTAGAAAGCGCCATATCTTGAGCTTCGGGCTCAAAGCTTGATTCCGGCTCAAGATTAAGCTCAACGGCGGCAAAAGCAACCCCGATATTGAAAACCCAAAATAAAAACACTAAATATGATATTATACGGCGCATGGCTTAAAAAACTGTTTGAATTAAAACGGATTTATGATATAATACATTTAAGGAAGAAACAAATACATTTTGAGGATATGTACAACTAATGATAACGGATAAAGGCGCATTTTTAAGCGGCAAATTTTTGGTATCGCTTGATAAAGATGACGATGACGTTTTTGCGAAATCGGTTGTATATATTTGTTCGCATGACAAAGACGGCGCGATGGGTTTTGTGATTAATAAAAAACTCAAAGATTTTTCTTTTTCCGATTTAGCGGTCAAAATGCCGTTTGATATGCCTTTAAATGTGGAAAATATGTTTTTATACCAAGGCGGACCTGTTGAAAAAATCCGAGGTTTTGTCTTGCATAGTGCGGATTATTTTAAGGAAGGTACTTACCGCGTGAACGAGCAGATTGCCGTCAGCTCGTCTTTGGATATTTTAACTGACATAGCCTGCGGTGTCGGTCCCAAACAAAACCTGATTGCCTTAGGTTACTCGGGTTGGCAATCTCATCAAATTGAGCAAGAAATTATGCAAAACCGTTGGCTTATTTCCAATGCGAACGCAGACTTAATGTTTAACACGCCGGACGAGCTCAAATGGGAGCGCGCCATGGATGAAACAGGCATAGATTTAACGCGCTATATCCCAACCACCGGTTTTGCCTAACGCTTTTTCATAAACAAATTAAGTATAAAGTTCAGAATTTTCTTTTGATTACGCTTGCCTAACCAATTCCAAAAAGCAACAAGCCACGCCAAAAGAATAAACTTTTTCGCAGGCGCTGACTTGGTCGGTTTCTTTTCTTGAGGCGCTTTCATTTCAAGAGGCTCCACCGTACCGCGGTAAGGCTCCAAAAAACTTTCAATGTCTTGATTCTCAATATAAGCGCCATGCAAACGCGTTAAAGTGCCTGTGGGCGCTAAATAAAGCGCATCGCCACGACCGATTAAATCTTCTGCGCCGGTGGTATCCAAAATGGTTTTGGAATCAACCGCGCTTGCGGTTTTAAAAGCCAAACGGGCAGGGAAGTTCGCCTTAATGCTACCAGTCACCACATCAACCGAGGGGCGTTGTGTTGCCAAAATCAAATGAATACCGGCGGCGCGCGCTTTTTGCGCCAAAAGCTGAATTTGAACAGAAACATCAGCTTGCGTTAAAACTAAATCCGAAAACTCGTCCACAATCGCCACCAAATAAGGCAATTTTTTGCCTTTTTCATGATATTCTGAAATGTTGCGAACTTTCGCATTTTCAAAGAGTTGGTAGCGCTTGTTCATTTCCCCGATAAGCATTTGAAGCGCGCTTGAGGCCTCGGCATTATCGGTCACGACAGGCATCAACAAATATTTCTGATGATTATAAAGCGCAAATTCAATCCGCTTGGGATCAATTAAAACAAATTTTAATTGTTCGGGCG
>CANRJO010000027.1 GCA_947630965.1 uncultured Alphaproteobacteria bacterium | reverse complement strand
ATATTTAATATGCCGGAGTTAGCCACAGCCACATATAAGGTTCAAAGAGCATTAATGAAATTTTTAGCCTCTTGCTTGGGCTATGTTTATTCATAGAGATTTAAAAAGATGAAAAAGATTTATATATTTTTGAGCGTGGGCTTACTAAGCGCATGCGGCATTTTCCCTAAAAATGAAACATTCGTGGATGAAAATTTTAATCGTCCTTTAAGAGCTTTTTCAAACCAACTTTGGGATACACAACTAAACCCTTATTACATCATGGAAGATAATGGTTGGGGTAAAGTGATATATTTTTGTGATTTAGTTGAGAATAAAAAAAGCTATATCAAATATCATTGTACGGATATATTTTTTAATCCGGGCACAGAAGATGCAGAACATCGTCAGGTTGATGAAATGATAGAATTTAAATATGAAAAAGACGATTACTGGAAGGAAAAAGTTATAAGGATAACGCATGAAAAGCGTAATGGAGAATATGATTCCGGCGATGGTGGTGGCGCATACCTTTTCAGAGAATATCCTTTTTAGAGGTTTGTGAATAGGATCTTATATAATTACTTAAAAAGGAAGAGAAAAATAAGGATGCAAATATTAAGGATATTAAAAAAAATTGGGCAAGCTCTATGGCTTCTGTTTAAAATAGTTATAACCCTCATCATTTTATGTTGTGTTATCTTGTTTGGCGGTGTGTTATATGACTACCTGCACACAAATTATTGTTATGATTTTGGCAATGTCTGGGATTACAAAGAAGACCGATGCCGTGATGATTGTGTTACTTTTGATGACGATGGAAACTGTGTTGCGTTAACACCGGAAGAAGTCAAGAAGTTTAATGAATCATCCTTAACAGATGAGGAATGGTTGGAAATTTGCAAACGCAATCAAAAGCCTTATAATCCTAAAACTTTGGATTGCGACATGGAATGGACGCCCGAAGATTGCTTTAAGCTTGAAGGCGATTGGTTTTATCCTGATATTTGCAACTCTTAATACAAAGCCCCGCACAAGCGGGGCTTTGGTTTAAATATTTCTTGTAAAAAAAGGTTCTGTTAGTTTGCTAACAGAACCTTAAATTTATATTTATGTTCTAAAATTAGAACTTGTACTTGGCTGAGAGGATCCCACTATGATCCTGATAATCTTCGCGGAACTTACCCTCATAACCTAACGACACTTCAACTTTGTCGTTAAGTTCTGCCGTCAGACCCGCGCCAAGTTCAACACCGAAACGATCCAAACCCTCGCCGTTGACTTTATATGCCGAGCCGTTCGCCAGTGTCACAACCGCATTTGACTTATCCGTTTCAAGGTCGTATGTTGCCGCTAAACGCCCTTCAGGCTTGAGGTTCAGACCGTTCTTTAAGGCAATGTCTTTGCTCACTTTTGCCCCAATCACGCCTGTGATGATGTCGCTTGTGTGACCCGATACGCGTTGATCAGCCCCGTCTTTATACGAATCCTGATCCACGCGAACATACCGCAAACCCGCTTCAGGCGTTACGTTTAACGCGTTGAAATTCATATCATAACCGGTCATCAGTTGCAAACCGAGGGTTTCAACATCATAATCCGCCTTCACGTTCACGCCGCCGACATTCTTTTTCTCTTCATAATCTGACCAACCATATGTCGCAATGCCGTTGACATACCAGTTGCTCGGCTTATATTCGCCATACAAAATCGCGGTGTGGGTGTCTACATCCGTATCACGCATAAAGCCGTCAATATCTGTTTGGCTATAAGCATAACCGATACCGGCTTTCACGTCTTCGGTGAGGTATTTCTCTAAACCGAAAGCGACGCCTTTGGTATCTGAGTCAAAGCCTTTAGATTTAGAGGTATCATCAAGCTTGGCTTTATTGTACAAGCCTTGCACCCATGCGGCGGCGCGCTCAAAGACGCTATCGCCTGGGGACATCCCTTGGCTGCCTGATGAAACCGAGCCACCGGTCAAACGTGTGGAAACAGCATTAAACACTTGGTTCGTGACTTCAGACTGCGTTTGTTCTACCATCGGTGCCACTTCAGGCGCCACCGCCGTTAAAGCGTCAATGTAGGCGTTTTGACCTTCAGGCGTGGTTGCATTTTGCGATAATGTGCTTAAAGCAGATGCCACCTCTTTAGCTTTCTCACTTGCGCTTGATGAGGCTGTTAGGCTGTCCCATGCTTCAGCCGTGTTTACATTATTGGACGTTCCGCCCGCGTCTTCCACAATATCGGAAGCCGTTGCTGTGCCGAGAATATGTAAGGTTCCATCCTCATTCCATTGAATATCATAACGGCTGTTCTCTGCAATTTTGTTTTCAAAACTTCCTGTCACATTGCCGCTTAAAAAGTTGAAATCTTTTTCTGCACCATTCTCAACAACGCCGTTATCCAAGGTAACATTTAAGGTTGTATCATCGCCTATGGTAATAGTATCTGCCACAATGTTTCCATACTTATCCTCGGACACGCGTAAATTCAGGGTTGAGTTATCCGCAAAATTGGCAGATCCCGCTTCAACGGTGTTTGTGCCAATATCCAAAGAAACACCTTTGTTTACGTTTAACGCGTCTAATTTACCAATTTCGCCGGTGATGGCTTTACCCAAAGTATGGTTGGCATTAAAGCTTAACTTTGTACCCGTCACATTACCATCAACCACCGCGCTTGAAGAATTAATGTTTAATGCACCATTTCCCTCAATATTGGAAACCAATGTGCCACTTAAATTAATGACGCCATTTTCTGTGAGTTTTAGACCACTTTTGTTGGCATACTCTTCCTGAATGGTTTCGTTTTGTGCGCTTTCTTCATTCTTATACACACCTAATGAGGCGCCTTGTTTCACATTAATGGTGTTTCCGATTTCAGTCTTTTCAATATCCATCAAGAAAACATTTTTGCCCGAGTTGGCGTTGATCTCACCACCAGTAAATGAGACCTTCACATTGGTGTCGTCTTCTTTCCCTTTTTCTGAGGTTCCGAGAGCAAATAATGTGGCGTTGTCCATATTAATGGTGCCACCGCTCATTGTAAAAGTAGCACTTTCAAGGTTTTCTGTTTTATCATCATCATGACCTGCAACGCCTAAACCGGAGCGACCAGAAAGGTTAATGGTGCCATCAGACAACTGAAGTTCATGAAAGCCACTCATTTCAGACATATTTTTAAGCGTAATGGTGCCCCCCTCGATGGTTGTCTTATGACCTCGTAGGGCAGATGTTGTGGAATCAATAACGGTTGTATCACCTGAAATTTTAAGTTCTCCGTTTTGTGAATTTGCTTGCAAGCCACCGTGATGATCCTCATCTGGACCGGTGGTTGTAATTTTGCCACCGCTGATTTCTACATTACCAGAAGAAGTAATTTTCATATCTTTAAGTGTTAGCTCGCCGCCACTCATTGTAACAGAATCATACTCATATCTCTGTAAGATATTATCGTCATCGTGACCTGTATCTGCTCGCCCGTTTTCCGTTGGATTTGTGTGGATTCCTTCCGTGATTTCTAATTTTCCACTTTCCGCGTAAACATTCGCAGAAAGGAAAATGGCAGTCAGTGCCGTTGTCATTAAAAGTTTGTTTTTCATCTTCAAACATCCTTATACTGTTCTTGTTCAATAAAAAACCCGCTTTATAAGGCGGGCGGATGTTCGAAAACCGTATAAGCTCAGACGGCTCGGCTTATTTGGCAGAGCCTTATTCGCCGACATCCGTCCAAGGACAAGAAGTCGGCACAATTTAAAGTCGTGTGCACACGACTAAGCTTATAAAGGGTTTTCGACGCCCTGAGCAAAAATCGCTCAAGAATATGTTATGAAGTCTTTTCAAAAAAATCAAGATAAAAGTCAAAAACCCTTTGTATTTTTTAAATAAGCTAAGAGAACTTATTTTAAAGGGGCCCGAGGCGTTAAAAAACCGCCCCGAATGGAGCGGCTTTTTGTTTATTGATCCAGAAATGAGCGCAAACGGCGGGATCTACTTGGGTGTTTGAGCTTGCGCAAGGCTTTTGCCTCAATCTGACGAATACGCTCGCGCGTGACGTTAAACTGTTGACCGACCTCTTCTAAGGTGTGATCTGTGTTCATCCCAATGCCGAAACGCATACGCAACACACGCTCCTCACGCGGCGTTAAAGACGATAAAATCTTGGTGCATGTTTCTTTCAAATTGGTGTGAATGGCGGAATCTAGAGGCTGCAAGGCGCTCTCGTCTGCAATAAAATCGCCCAATGACGAATCTTCCTCATCGCCCACCGGCGCTTCAAGGCTCACGGGCTCTTTGGCAATTTTCATCACTTTCCGGATTTTATCTAAAGGCATGGAGAGCCTTTTTGCCAATTCCTCCGGCACAGGCTCACGCCCCATTTCCGCCAACATTTGCCGTGACGTGCGCACCATCTTGTTGATTGTTTCAATCATATGCACCGGAATACGGATGGTACGTGCCTGATCAGCAATAGAACGCGTGATGGCTTGGCGTATCCACCAAGTGGCATAAGTTGAAAACTTGTAACCGCGCCGATATTCAAACTTATCAACCGCTTTCATCAAGCCGATGTTGCCCTCTTGAATTAAATCCAAAAATTGCATGCCGCGGTTGGTGTATTTTTTAGCAATGGAAATCACCAAGCGTAGGTTTGCTTCAATCATCTCTTTCTTGGCACGCTCTGCCTCGCGCTCGCCGCGTTTGACTGTATCCACCATTTTGCGATACTCGGCAATCGGTAAGCCGCATTCTTGCGACATTTGCGCCACGTTTTCACGCAGTTGCGCTACTTCATTACCGTAACGCTCTACAAAAAGCTTCCAATGCTTGTCTTTACTCTTGGAAATTTCTTTCAGCCATGTCGGATCCAACTCCGACTTTTCATAAGCTGCTAAAAAGTCCTCACGCTTGATTTTGCAAGTTAAGGCATAGCGTAAAAGCTTGCCCTCAAAACCCATCAGGCGGCGGTTGATTTCATTTAACTGCTCTACAAGCTGTTCCACGCGCAACGCGTTAAGATGAATGGAGCTCATCAACTCAATCAGTTCTTTTTTAACCTGAATGTATTTTTTCTCAATGCTGCTTGAAACCTTGCGCCCCGACATTAGCGCTGACATGCGCTGGGTTTGGATTTTTTTCAGATCATCATAATAGCTGGCGATTTTGTTCAAAATCTCTAAAACTGGCTCCATTAAGGCTGTTTCCATAGCAGAAACAGATGTTGCGGCATGTCCCAAGCTGTTTTCATCTTCATCATCGGGGTTGGCAGAAGCGCCGTCTTCGCCTTCGCCTAGCTCGGCGCCGTCTTCATCTTCAGTGTCATCTAATGTTTCTGAATCTGCTGCCGAATCGGCTTCATCTTGATCTTCCTCATCGTCTACGGCACCGTCAAGCTCAATATCGGAGTCCAGATCATCATCAATTTCATCAAGATTTTTTTCATTTAAGTCTTTGGTGACGGCGTCAAGGTCATCCACTTGGGTTTCTTCATCATCATAAACCATGGCTTCGCTATCATCGCCGTACATCATTTCCAAATCAACAATATCGCGCAGTTGCATATTGCCGCTTGCCAGATCGTCCCGCCAAAGGGAGATGGCCTTTAAGGTCATCGGGCTTTCGCACAAGCCGCTTAACATTACGGTCTTGCCGGCTTCAATGCGCTTGGCTATGGCAATTTCACCCTCGCGGGATAAAAGCTCCACGGTACCCATTTCGCGCAGGTACATCCGCACGGGGTCATCGGAGCGCCCGAGCTCTTTTTCATCAAAATTGCCGCTTTCTTCGGCATATTCGGCGGTTTCTTCCTCAGCCTCTTCTTCAGCAACATCCGAATCGGATTCTGAAATGATGCTAATGCCCATATCCGAAATTTCAGACATAATATCTTCAATCTGCTCGGACGATTCACGGTCCGAGGGCAGGGCACGGTTAAGCTCTTCAACCGTGATATAGCTGCGCTCTTTGCCTTTTTCAATAAGGTGTTTAATGGCGCTGCCCAATGAATCAATCAATGGCGAATCAGCGTTGTTGCCATCGTAAAAGTCTTGATTTTCTTTGTCCGACATAACGTTCCTTAAACCGGTTATCGGAGCCTTTGCGACTCCTTAAAAATGCTAGCGCCCATACTTTTAATTGAATCTGAATCCAATGTCAAGTATTACTTCACAAAATATAAGTATTTTTTTCTAAATTTAAAGTTAAGAAAGTGCTTGCAATCCATTTTAATTGTTTTATGCTTGTCTGAAGCTGAAAAATAAAGGATTTTTTAACATGAAAACAAGAACCAGATTTGCGCCAAGCCCTACAGGCTATATGCACATCGGCAATTTACGCACAGCGCTTTATGAGTATTTGATTGCCAAGTCCCAAAATGGCGATTTTGTCTTGCGCATTGAAGATACCGATCAAAAACGCTATGTTGAAGGCGCTACTGACATTATTTATGCCACCTTAAAACAAGTCGGCATGCTTTGGGATGAAGGGCCGGACATCGGCGGGGCGTATGGTCCTTATGTGCAGTCGGAGCGCAAGCCGATTTATGCCGAATATGCCCATAAGCTTGTGGAACTTGGTGGCGCGCATTATTGTTTTTGCAAGCAAGACGAGGCTGATGAACAAAAAGACGAGGAAAATAACATCAAATTTCAAGATCCTTGCAAGCTTATTCCTTTAGATGAGGCCAAAAAACGCATGGCAGCGGGCGAACCTTATGTTATCCGCCAAACTGTGCATAAAAAGGGCACTTCCGTTTTTCATGACGTGGTTTATGGCGATATTGAAATTGATTATGACGAGCTTGACGAGGGCGTTTTGTTAAAATCGGACGGTTTCCCAACCTATAACTTCGCCAATGTGGTAGATGATCACCTCATGGAAATTAGCCACGTTGTCCGCGGCAACGAATATATTTCTTCAACGCCGAAGTATAACCTGATTTATGAAGATTTCGGTTGGACGCCGCCTGTTTATGTGCATGTGCCACAAGTGATGAAAGACGCACAACACAAGCTTTCCAAGCGCAATGGCGATGCCTCGTTTCAAGATTTGGTCGCTAAAGGCTATCTGCCGGAAGCTGTTTTGAATTACATCGCGCTTTTGGGTTGGAACCCCGGCACAGAGCAGGAAATTTTTTCTTTGGACGAGATGAAAAAGGTTTTTGATCCGGCGCGCATTAATAAATCGCCCGCGATTTTTGATATCACCAAGCTGACCTGGATGAACGGTTGTTATATTCGTGCGCTTTCGCCTGAGGCTTTTCACGCTTTGGCGTTGCCTTATTATCAAAAATGCCTTACAAAGCCGCTTAATCTTGAATTTTTAAGCACAATTTTGCAACCGCGCATTGAAACGTTGCAAGATATTGCTTCTTCCGTGTCTTTCTTGGAAAATCTGCCTGAATATGATGTTTCGCTCTTTGAAAATAAAAAGATGAAGACGGATTTAACTATTGCCAAGCAAGCCCTAAAAATTGCCCTTGAAACGCTTGAAAAGCAAGATACATGGACAAATGAGGCTCTTTTTGAAACCCTTAAATCCGCCGCTGAAACGCATGGTTTAAAAAACGGGCAGATCTTATACCCCGTGCGCATTGCGCTTTCTGGTCTGGCGACGACGCCTGGTGGGGCGACGGAATTGGCGGTGGTGTTGGGGAAAAAGGAGGTTTTGCACCGCTTGGGCGTGGGAATGCGTCTAATGGAGAGGAAAGGCGTCTAGCTGGCACCTAGAGCAATTTTAAGCCCGAAAGTTTCCTCATGTACCTTTTATGTACACTCCGGTACTTTCGGGCTTAAAATCACTCTATCTGCACACGCTATCCGCCTTTCCGCGGACTATGAGGGGAATAAGGATTCGTTTTTTTCATTATTCACATTCCCTAGAGTTTAGTGCAAAAATAAGGACTTGTTTAAAACTCAAGGCTCGCTCGGACAGGGTTGTCGTTGAACTTGCGGTTATTTCCTCTGTCACCCTTGGGCATCCAGATTCCCCACGATAACTCATCGCTGTTTTCTGATGACGACCAATAGAATTTTTCGGCTAATTCTTCAGCTGTTGCTACCCCTTTACTTTTCAACGTACTCAATGTGTTGTTTATTGTTTTCTTGATATTTCCGATTGCACCTGATGAATCATAATGATCGTCAACAGTTGTCTGATAAACTGTGATTTTGCTATTATCGTAACCGTACAAATCTAATAACTCTCCGTACGATGGTAAGTACCACTTTCCTTGACCGACAATCGGATTTTGTTTATCAACATTTGGCGGATAAAAATCATGAGTTGCTTGAGCAGCTTGAGGAATACAGTATTGAAAGTATTCTTCTGTATCTTCCCCATATTTACAATCAATTGGACCAGAATCCGCCAATATCTTATCTGTATTCCCTTGACCGTTATATAAATCAGGATCTCTGTTCTGTAAAGGTTCTAACGTGTTATTATCAGAATTATAATTTGTCAGACTCTTAACATTATAGCTAAAATATCCCCAATATAGATTCTTGTCACTATTGTAAGGATTTTCAGGATCAAAAGGAGAATTAGACTTTCTGCCTAAATCGTGCAGATTAATGACCTTGCCGTGCCTTCCTTCGTCTGTGACATAATAAACGACGCCGACAGGGATTTTTCCATTTTCTTTTGAAAAATAAGTAACTTTGCCACAGGTGCGGTCGGCATAAAAGACATCGCCGATTTCACATTGCAGTTGAATCGTTTCGCAAAGTGAATAAGAATCATTGGACGCACAATAAATGATATCTTCGCACCACGATGTTTTGTCAGATATTGTAAAACCAAGCTTTTCGCAATCCATGTTGACGCATTTTTTATAGGAGTGGTCTAGAGGGCAATACATATAACCGTTCTCCGCGCAATAAGGATCATCTTGGGTGGTATAACCTAAACTTGCACAATCAGGCACTTTCTCACAATCCATCGCCTGCGCCACATTCGCAAATAATAAAACTAACAAAAACATCAAGTATCGCATTTCTTTTTCCCTTTCTTCTCTTGCGTTCGCCTCGGTATGTCATTCTGAGGCAAAGCCGAAGAATCCAGGTGAAAACAAATTAGCTATATTGTTTGTCCTGGATGCTTCACTCCGTTCAGCATGACGGTTTGGAGTGTGTTTCACTCCTTTCCTGACGTTCGATGGCTGTCGAACCATAGCAATTTAAAGGTACCTTTAAATGCAACACTTTTTAAAATCACGAACCCTTGATTCTGCTTGATTTTTTATTATTGACAAGTCCACTTTTTTAAGGTACCTTTAAATTGCTATGGTTGAGCAATAAAAAATGTCCGCATTTGCGGACATTTTTTTACATTTGGCCTCATGCTTTACTAAAAAGGCAAGACAGCCCGAACATGATGGAGAGCAGTTCTATCTCCAAGATCTTCATCACGATATCCGTTTGACATAACAAATTGCCACGACCATTTTTTGTTTGCTTCATTTGAAGTCCAAAAGACGCCATCATTAAAAGGCTCTGCAACCACACCTTTTTGTTTTAAAGCATTTAAGGTTTGTTCAATAACAGGTTTAATATCACCAGTTGCGCCCGATGTCCCATAATATTTATTAACTTCTGAAAAATCGTACCCGTAAATATTTCCCCATTCTCCCAAAGTCGGCAAATACCATTTTCCTTGCCCGACAATAGGATTATCCGGATTGGTTGATGGCGGATAAAACTGATGTGTTACCCATGCGGCGGTAGGACGACAATAAACATTATAACCCCATGTATCCGGCGCGTATTTTCCGCTTTGACAATTTTCATCTTGAGATACAGCTTTTAAAAGAATATTTGTCACATATTGACCATCAAAAAGTTCTTGTTGACCATTATGAAACATCTCAACCAATAAAGAATAATTATCCGTAGAAAGCTCCGGAATATCTGTATTCATTAATCCCCATACCAAGGTATCCTGTGTATTGTTAAAGGGGTTTTGGGGATCAAATTGTTGATTATTATTTGTTGTTAAATTATGCAGGTTTACAACTTTGCCATGACGTCCGTCATCTGTCACATAAAACACCACACCGACAGGGATTTTATTTTTATCGTTTGGGTTATAATCTTCTACCAAAGAACAAGAACCGTCAGAATAAAACACATCGCCGATTTGACAAACCGCTTTCACGCAAAGAGTATATTTTTCATTGCCGCGACAAGAGGCAATATTTTTACACCACGATGTTTTGTCATCTTCGGTAAAACCGAGAGCGGCGCAGTTGTATTGCACACAGACTTTATAATTCTGATCAAATGGGCAATACATATAGCCATTATCCGCACAATTCGGATCGTCTTTGGTGGAATATCCCAAACTCTCACAATCCGGCACTTTTTCACAATCAAGCGCCTGCGCCACATTAGCAACTAACAAACCCAACAAAAATATCAAATATCGCATTTCTTTTTCCCTTTCTTCTCTAGCGTCCGCCTCGGTATGTCATTCTGAGGCGAAGCCGAAGAATCCAGGTGAAAACAAATTAGCTATATTGTTTGTCCTGGATGCTTCACTCCGTTCAGCATGACGGTTTGGAGTGTGTTTCACTCCTTTCCTGACGTTCGATGGCTGTCGAACCATAGCAATTTAAAGGTACCTTTAAATGCAACATTTTTTAAAATCTTGAACCCTTGATTCTGCTTGATTTTTTATTATTGACAAGCCCAAAATTTTAAGGTACCTTTAAATTGCTATAGGGAAAGGCGTATAGCGGGCACCTAGAGCAATTTTAAGCCCGAAAGTTTCCTCACATACTTCTCTTGTATGCTCCGGTACTTTCGGGCTTAAAATTACTCTATCTGCACACGCTCTCCACCTTTTCCGGAATAGCAACAAGATGTTCTTTCCAAATTGGGTGTAATTTTTATTTCCTTTTTTCATAAAAAGGGTTGTCAAGCGCTGAAATATGGTATAAGACTCTTACTTAAGTGAATATCATTGTACAAAAGTTGTTCTTAAATGCAAAAGTGGTCTCAGAGCTTTGATACCCGCCCAAAAGCCGCTCTGCCGCTCCAAAATGCCGACGCCCTCGGTAAAACGGGCAATTATGCGGCGATTGATTTGGGCACAAATTCCTGCCGGTTGGTGATTGCAACGCCAACGCCGGCCTCTTTCCATGTGGTGGAAACGTTTTCTAAAATTACGCGTTTGGGCGAGGGAATTATTAATGATAATGAGCTCTCCAAAGATGCCATTAAGCGCACACTTGCCGCGCTAAAAGTATGCCGGGGCGTGTTAAACGAGTTTGCGCCGATTATGAAACAACGCTTTGTTGCCACAGCGGCTTGTCGGCGGGCAAAAAATTGCCACGAATTTGTGGATTTGGTGCAACGCGAAGCCGGGATTAACTTGGAAATTATCTCTTCCAAAGAAGAGGCGCGTCTTGCCGTTGTGGGCTGTGTGCCGCTCTTGAATCGCCGTATTAAACGCGCGCTTGTCTTTGATATTGGCGGTGGGTCAAGTGAAATTTCGTTGGCGCGCATTACAAACAGCGGTAAAACTTTTATTGAAGGCTTTGTCTCGCTGCCTTATGGCGTTGTGACCGTTTCAGAAGCTTTCCCTAAACAGGAAATGACGGATTTAGCCTATGACAGCATTGTGGAGCGGACGCAAAAAATTTTGGCTGATTTTGATGCGCGTTACGGCATTTCTGAGGGCATCCGTAAACAAGAAATTCAGGTTATTGGTACTTCCGGTACTGTTACGGTATTGGGTGCCGTGCATCTTAATCTGCCGCGCTATAACCGCTCGGCGGTGGATGGGCTTTCCATTTCGGGGGCGGATTTAACAAAAGTTATTCGCAAAATTAAGAACATCGGCGATGAGGGACGGCGCAGGCATCCTTGTATTGGTCCGCAAAAGGCGGATCTGACCATTGCCGGTTGCGCGATTATTGAGGCGTTAACACAGTTTTGGCATGTTTCGGAAATTACTGTGGCTGATCGGGGTATTCGCGAGGGAATTTTGCTTGATCTCATGCATCATCAGAGCGCCCCGAAAGTGCATCATCATTATCATCGGCGCGGGCGGAACTTTTATCGGAGAAAAAAATATGACAGAGCAAAATCTGGCAGCCATTGATTTGGGCACAAATTCCTGCCGGCTTTTCATCGCGGACGAATCGGGAAAGTTATTGTATCGAGACTCGATTGCCACCAAGTTGGGCGAGGGGCTTTATCCTGAAATGCGCTTTACGGATGATGCCCTGTCACGCGGGGTTCAGGCGTTTGAAACTTATGCTAAAATTATGAAAAATTATAACGTTTCCAACTATCGTGCTATTGCGACAGCCTCGTGTCGTATGGCTCAAAACGGGGCGGAATTTGCGGCGCTTGTTTATGAAAAAAGTGGCATCCGTTTGGAAATTGTGGACGGCTTTGAGGAGGCGCGGCTTAATTTGAAAGGCGCTCTTTTAAATGCGCCCGCTCAAGCGAAATATGCCGTCTTATACGACTTGGGCGGTGGTTCAACCGAAATAACGCTTGCCGAAGTCCGAAATGCACGAATTTTGCACACTGTTTCCATTCCATGGGGCGGCCGTAATGCCGCGGAAGCCTTTGAACTTCAGGAATTTGAGCCTCATAAGCAAAAGAAATTGATTGATGAAATCACGCCTTATGTTGATGCTTTTATTTCTGATTCGGGTTTAGAAAAATATCGGTCGGAGACGGCACTTTTGGCTACATCTAGCACGCCGCTCCGATTGGTTTCAATGGTTCATGATTGGGGTGTTTATCAGCGCGATAAAGGTGATGGTGTTTGTGTGTCCATTAAAGCGGCAGATCAAGCTGTTCAAAAAGTTTATGAGATGAATCTCAATGAACGTACGCAATCGCCTTACATTGGGGAAAACCGCGCGCCGATTTTTGTTTCGGCATGCACCATTTTTAAGACAATTTATGATCGCTTGGGGTTTGAGAGCTTTATCGCTTCTCTCAAAAGTGCGCAAGACGGTATTATTGAGGAATTAAGGACAAATGGGAAAACTCACAAAATCAGCAAAAGCTGTCCGCGGTCGCAAGACTTTGGCTGTTCACGTTAAGACGGCAAAATATCGCAAAGCCTCGTCTAATCGGTGGTTGGAGCGTCAACTTAATGATCCGTATGTGGCGGAATCTAAGCGCTTGGGATATCGTTCGCGTGCGGCGTTTAAGCTTATTCAGCTTGATGAAAAGTTTAAGTTTTTGGGCAAGGGCAAGACGATTGTTGATTTAGGTTGCGCCCCCGGCGGGTGGACGCAGGTGGCGGTTCAGCGCAACAAAGGTTCTGGGCAGATTGTGGGCTTGGATATTTTGCCGACAGAGCCTATAGAGGGCGCAACGCTTTTGTGCCAAGATTTTACGCAAGACGGCGCCGCCGAAAGCTTGAAAGCTTTGTTGAAAGGTCCGGCCGATGTGGTGATGAGCGATATGGCCGCCAATACCACGGGGCATCAGCAAACCGACCATTTACGCACGATTGCGTTGGTGGAACTTGCCTACGAATTTGCCAAAGATGTTTTGGCGCAAGGCGGCATTTTTATTGCCAAGGTTTTTCAAGGTGGCGCGGAGGGTTCGCTCTTAAACGATATGAAGAAAAATTTTGCCAAAGTTTCGCACTTTAAGCCTGATGCTAGCCGTCAGGGCTCGCCCGAAACGTATGTGGTGGCGCAAGGTTTTAGAGGTTCGCAACATGCAAATTAGCGCGCGGTATCAGGCTGTTTTTGAGGTTTTGACCGAGGTCTTTCAAGATTTGCGTCCGGCAGATAAAATTTTGCAGGATTATTTTCGGGCACGAAAATATATTGGCTCCAAAGACAGGCGTTTTATTGCTGATGTGGTTTGGGAGATTATCCGCAAGCGCATGCGGCTTTCGTTTGAGGCCAAGTCGGGCGATGTTCGGCGCGTGCTTTTGACGTATCTTAAGGATACGGATTTAGACATTGTTGCGGACGGTTCAGAATATGGCTTGGCGGCACTTTCTAAAGATGAAAAAAACTTTTTGAAAAATCTCAAGGAAGAAGTTTATCCTCCTTTTGTGGAAAACGAATGTCCCGAATGGCTTTATCAAAAAATAAATCATCCGCGCTTGGTGCAAAGCCTGAATGCCAAAGCGCCGGCAGATTTGCGCGCAAATCTTGTTTCACGCGAGGAGGCTCAGCGGCGTTTGCGTTCGGAGGGGTTGTTTTTTTCTTTCACGCCTTATGCGCCTTTTGGTTTGCGCTCGGAAGAAAGGGTTAATTTAAACAATGCCGCCACTTATCAGGAAGGCTTGGTTGAAGTTCAAGACGAAGCCTCGCAACTTGCGGCGTGGCTTTGTGATGTGCGCGCGGATGATAAAGTGGTGGATTATTGCGCCGGCGCAGGCGGTAAAAGCTTGGCGATTGCGGCTTATAATCGCAACGAGGGGCAGATTTTTGCGCATGACGCGGATTGGAACCGCATGGATGTGATTAAAAGTCGGGCGGAGCGTTTGGGCATCCGTAACATTAAGCTTATTAAAGCTTTGGATGGCGCAGATTATGATTGCTTTATTGTTGACGCGCCTTGCTCGGGCAGTGGCACATGGCGGCGGTCGCCAGATGCGAAATTTCGCTTGACGGAAACAAAACTTGCCGACTTAACGCGCACGCAAGCTGAAATTTTGGAAACAGCGTATCAGCACACCAAAAAAGGCGGGCGAATCGTCTATATGACATGCTCGGTTTTAGATGAGGAAAATGCGCAAATTGTCAGTGATTTTGTTTTGAAACATCCTGATGTTTTTTTTGCTGATCATCAAAAACTTTGGGTGCAAAAAGTTGGCGCGCCTTACCCGTTTGAAACAGATAAATATCTTTCTTTTTCGCCGCTTGTGACGGGAACAGATGGCTTTTTCTTTTGTATGATGCGCAAAATGTAACGCTTTGAAATATTATGTGTCTGGACTTCAAAAACTTGCTTTTATAAAATCTTTTTATCAAGAAAGAATTTGAAAGAAAGGACTTTAAAATGGCAAAAATTCATCCCTCGGCGGTTGTGGAAGACGGCGCGCAAATTGCCGAATCGGCGGAAATTGGTCCGTTTTGTTGGGTAAGCAGTCGTGCAAAAATCGGTGAAAATGTGAAACTTTTGGCGCGTGTGAGCGTGATGGGCGATACAACCATCGGCGAAGGCACGATTGTGTTTCCGGGCGCATGCCTTGGTGCGGGACCGCAAGACCATGGCAACGAATTTAAGGAAGAAGCCAAGCTCATTATCGGCAAGCGCAACATTATCCGTGAAAACGTGACGATGCATGCCGGCACGCCGAAAGAGCACTTTACCACCGTGGTTGGCGATGATGGCATGTTTATGATTAACAGCCACGTTGCGCACGATTGTGTTGTCGGCAACAACGTGATTATGACCAACAACGCCGTGATTGGTGGGCATGTCCATTTGGGCGATGGCGTGATTATCGGCGGAAATTCGGCGGTTCACCAGTTTGTGCATATTGGGCGCAAAGCGATGATTGGCGGCATGAGCGGTGTTGACCGCGATGTGATACCTTTTGGCATTGTGGCTTCGGATCGCGCCAAACTTCGCGGCTTAAACGTTATCGGCTTAAAGCGCAGCGGTATGGAAGAATCCGCCGTTAAGGCGATTACACGCGCCTTTATGTTTATCTTTAAAGGCAAGGAAGGCAATTTTGAAGAGCGTATTCAGCTTGCCAAAGAAAAATTTAAAGATAATGAAATGATTATGGAGCAGTTGGCGTTTATTGAAGAATCGCTCCACGGACGGCGCAACGTTATGACCGCCGATTAGCGGATACACTTAAAAAGCCTGCTTGAAAACAGCTGGCTTTTTTATTAAACTTTGTTTTAATTAGCCTTGACGGGCTTTCATCTTCGGGTTTTTCTTATTAATGACATAAACCCGACCTTTACGGCGAACGACTTTGCAGTCTTTATCGCGCGTTTTTTTAGATTTTAAGGAGCTAAAGCACTTCATTTTTCATTTCCTCTACGTTTCAATTGGGGGCAACTTACGGTAAAATGTTCCTAATGTCAACAGATTTTTTAAAATTCTTTTAATTTTTTTAACAATGCTTGCAATTTCTAAACTTTAAAGTATAATGAGGGCTTGTCAAAAGGAGATATGATGAAAAAAACAGCTCTAACAGCTTTATCTTTGGTCTTATTTGCGTTTGCTGCCTCGGCGCAGGAGGCAACTTATCTGGAAGAAGTGCAGTCGTTGGGCGCCGTTGCGGGGCAGGGCTTGGCGTGCAATGCCTCAAAGTATGATAATTTTGAGCTTTTAGCGCGCGCGATTATGGTTTCCAAAGCCCCGTCTGATGCGGCACAGGCGGAGGGTATGCAGGCTTATAACGAATATAAGGCCATGGCGTTTATCTCCAAAATGCGTGACGGATTAGCGGATTGTAAAGCCATCAATCAGGCGTTTGATAAACAGTCCATCTTTCGTGCGACGCT
>CANRJO010000026.1 GCA_947630965.1 uncultured Alphaproteobacteria bacterium | reverse complement strand
TTTTGGAAAGGATTTGAAAATGCCGAAATTGAAAAGTAAAAGTTCCGCCAAAAAGCGCTTTAGCGTTACCGGAACAGGCAAAATTAAACGTAATTACGCCTACAAAAGACACTGCCTCTTTTGCAAGTCGCAAAAAATGAAAAGACAAGCCCGCGGCTCCGTTTTGTTAAACGAATCCGATGTTGTCATTGTTAAAAAGTTTTTACCGTATTTGTAAGGAGGAATAGAAATGTCACGTGTTAAAAGAGGTATGACCGCTCACGCCCGCCATAAAAAAATTCTGTCTATGGCGAAAGGTTATAGAGGTCGCAATAAAAACGTATTCAGAGTTGCCGTTGAAAAGGTTGAAAAAGGTTTGCAGTATGCTTACCGTGATCGCCGCGTGAAAAAACGCAGCTTCCGCGCTCTGTGGATTCAACGCATTAATGCCGCAACCCGTTTGCATGATATGACTTATTCCCGATTTATCAGCGGGCTCGTCAAGGCCGGAATCGAGCTTGACCGTAAAGTGCTTGCCGATATCGCCTTTAAAGAGCCCGAGGCTTTTGCCAAGTTGGTGGATTCCGCCAAAGCGGCTCTTAAGAAATAAGACTTACATACAAAAAACAAAAAAAGAGTCCGCTTGGCACATCCAAGCAGGCTCTTTTTATTTTAAAGGTTAAAGTTATGGAAAATTTAGAAAACCTGAAACAACAGATTTTAAGCAATATTCAACAAGCGCCCGATGTGAAAGCGCTTGATGAAATCCGCGTGAGCGCCATGGGCAAAAAAGGTGCCGTAACGGAGCTGATGAAAGGCTTGGGCGCTTTGCCGCAAGATGAAAAAATTGAGACAGGCAAAAAGCTCAATGTTTTAAAACAAGAGATTGAATCCGCCCTTTCAGCGCGGAAAGACGCGCTTGAAACAGCGGAACTCAACCAAAAACTAGCCTCCGAATCCGTTGATGTCACGCTTCCTATTCGCCCCGAAAATCAAGGGCGGATTCACCCTGTTTCCAAAATTTATGAAGAAGTTGTCGCCATTTTTGGGCAAATGGGCTTTGATGTGGCGGAAGGTCCTGACATTGAGGATCAGTTTCATAACTTTAACGCCTTAAATATGCCAGCAAACCACCCCGCGCGCCAAATGCAAGATACTTTTTATCTGCCACACAGTGCGACCGAGCCGTTTGATATGGACAAGTCTTATGTGATTCGCACGCACACGTCGGGTATGCAAATTCGCACCATGGAAGCCCAAAAACCGCCGATTCGCATTATCGCGCCAGGGCGGACATATCGTTCTGATTATGACGCCACGCACACCCCGATGTTTCATCAGGTGGAAGGGCTTGTGATTGATAAAACCACCACGCTTGCGCACTTAAAAGGTTGCCTTTATGACTTTGTGAAAGCCTTTTTTGAGCTTGATGAAATTCCAGTGCGTTATCGTCCGTCATATTTTCCGTTTACCGAGCCTTCGGCAGAAATGGACATTGGTTGCCTTAAAACCAAGACCGAGCTCAAAATCGGCGCGGGCAATGATTGGCTTGAAATTTTGGGTTGCGGTATGGTTCATCCCAATGTTTTGAAAGCCGGCGGCATTGACCCTGATGAATATCAAGGCTTTGCCTTTGGCGTTGGGCTTGATCGGTTAGCGATGCTCAAATACGGCATTCCAGACTTGCGCACATTCTTTGAATCAGACGTGCGTTGGCTCAAAAACTATGGTTTCGCGCCGCTTGATTTTTCATCAATGACCGGCGGTTTAAGCAATAACGGAGGACAAACCCGATGAAATTTACATTATCTTGGCTCAAAGATCATCTTGAAACAACCGCTGATTTGAACACGATTGTTGAAACATTAACCAAAATTGGGCTGGAAGTGGAAGAAGTTTTCAACCCTGCCGAAAATTTAAAAGGTTTTATCACGGCGCGGGCTGAAAATGTGACCATGCACCCCGATTCTGACCACTTGCACCTCTTAAGCGTTAATACCGGCGCTGAAAAGTTGCAAGTTGTATGTGGCGCGCCAAACGTTAAGGAAGGTTTGGTTGGCATTTTCGCCCCTGTCGGCACGGTTATCCCTTGTTACAACGAGGTTTTGAAAGTCGGCAAAATCAGAGGCATGGAAAGCTTTGGTATGATGTGTTCTGAAAAAGAGCTTGGCATTGGGCAGGATCACACGGGCATTATTGAACTTGCCCCCGATACGCCGATTGGCGTGAACGCCGCCGAGGTTTTGAAAATTGACCCCGTGATTGAAGTTTCTATCACGCCAAACCGCGCCGAATGTTTGGGTGTGCGCGGTATTGCGCGCGACTTAGCGGCCGCCGGTCTTGGCACGCTGAAACCCTTAAACATCAAACAAACACAAGGCACGTTTCAAAGCCCTGTCAGCGTAACGGTGCAATGCGCCGAAGCCTGCCCTGTTTATGTCGGGCGCTATATTAAAGGCGTGAACAACAAGGCGCAAACGCCCAAATGGATGGCAGATAGATTAACCGCTATCGGGCTAAGGAGCATTTCACCTTTGGTGGACGTGACCAATTACATCAATTATGATTTAGCGCGTCCGTTGCATGTTTTTGATGCTGACAAGCTTAATGGCAACATTACCGTGCGTTATTGCACAGAGGGCGAAAGGTTTGTTTCGCTAGATGAAAAAGAATATGCGCTTGACTCAAAATCTTTGGGCATTTGCGATGATTCGGGCATTCAATGCTTGGGCGGCATTATGGGCGGGCTTGAAAAAGGCTGTTCCGCTGAAACGACCAATGTCTTTTTGGAATGCGCCTTATTTGAGCCTGTTTGCATTGCGCGCACAGGGCGAAAATTCGGCATTGAGTCGGATTCGCGCTATCGGTACGAGCGTTGGGTTGACCCAAAATCTAACATTTTAGGCTCAAATTATGCCACACAGCTGATTTTGGAAATCTGTGGTGGCGAGGCGTCAGAAATCATGGTTTGTGGCTCAGAAGATGTGCCGCCGCGCGTGGCATATTTGCGCCCCGAACGCTTGAAAACCTTTGTAGGAATTGATGTTTCCGCTGAAAAAATAATGCAAATTTTGCAAAATTTAGGCTTTGGCGTTTCGCTAGAAAACGGCAAAATCAAAGCCGTTTCGCCCTCTTGGCGTGGCGATATTGAATGCGAGCAAGATCTCATTGAAGAGGTGGTGCGTATGATTGGGCTTGATGAAATTCCGGCAATCAGCTTGCCACATGATAAATTCCCCAAGCAAACTTTAACGCCCATGCAAGCAAACGTCGTAACGGTTAAGCACGAGCTTGCCTCACGCGGGCTTTTGGAAACAGTAACATGGAGCTTTACGGATTCCAAACTTGCCGATGTGTTTCACAAGCAAAATCAGCCTGAAAAGATTTTGCTTGCCAACCCGATTGCGGCTGATTTAGATGAAATGCGCCCCTCGCTTTTGCCGAATTTGCTCATTGGGGCTAAAAACAACATCGTGCGCGGTTATCCGAACGTGAGTTTGTTTGAGGTCGGGCCTGAATTTTTTGGGCGCGCGCCTAAAGAGCAATTAACGGTGGCGGCAGGTTTGCGCGTAGGTTTAACAAGCGCCAAAGAATGGAGCAAATCTAGCCGCGCTTTTGATGTGTTTGACGCTAAAGCGGATGCGCTCGCTGTTTTGGCGGCGGCAAAAGGCCCGTTTGAAAGCGCGCAAGTCACAACAGACGCGCCAACTTATTATCACCCCGGGCGGAGCGGCGCTTTAAGGCTTGGCAAAAATGTGCTCGCTTATTTTGGCGAACTTCATCCAAGTGTTTGCAAAAAGTTTGGCTTAAAAGGGCGCGCCGTGGCGTTTGAGGTTTATTTAGATAATATTCCATTGCCGCGCAACACACACGACAAAGCCAAGAAAAAGCTTGTCTTATCGCCCTTCCAGCCTGTTGAGAAAGATTTGGCGTTTGTTGTAGATAAAACCGTTTCAGGCGCGGCGCTGTTAGCCGCGGCGAAAAACGCCGACCGCAACTTTATCAGCGATGTGCGCCTTTTTGACATCTTTGAAGGTGGCAACTTGCCGGCTGATAAAAAATCCGTGGCGCTTACAGTCACTTTCCAACCGCAAGAGCAGACGTTTACGGATAAGGATATTGAGAACCTGATGAACAAAGTTGTCAATGAGGTGGCGAAGAAACTCAACGGTCAGTTGAGGCAGTGAACGCGTCTAATGGGCGCCTAATCGCAAAAAGTCGAAGGTTTGAAATTCACGTACCTCTTTTAGTACGCTAGAATTCCAAACCTTCTTTTTTTGCTTCTATTCGCCTCATTATCCGCGTTCACGAGGTTTGGAAACGAAAAATAAGGATTCTATATAAACGGTTCTTCGCCTTTCCGCGGGCTATGAGAGAATAAGGAATCGATTTCCATTATCCGCGTTCACGAGGTTTGGGAACGAAAAATAAGGATTTTTGGTTTAAAAAAGCCGTCCGGATGAGGCGGGCGGCTTTGAGGATTTCGGGTAATGTGTTAGAAATAAACACGAATACCAGCGGTGACATCAACAATGTTATCTAACTTGTAGGAGACATCAGCCCCTTTAAAGTCCCCTTTAATGTTGACGTAGTTATATCTTGCCATCAGTCGGAATGCAAGATAATCAGAGAAGTTGTATTGGAAACCGGCACCGGCACGGAAGCCGATTTTATCTTTACTTCCGCTAAGGCTTTCACCCTCAGCAGAGAATTTCACTTCAGCTTTATAATATGCCACACCCAAAGAACCAATCAAGTCTAATTGAGGGGCTATTGGTAAATAACCAATGGCATCCAAGCCATAAGCCTTATATTTGTTTTCTGTGTAGATGACGCCCCTCAAAAACTTTTTATCTGCTTTTTCAGATTGTTGATAAAATGCTTCTAAGCCGAAATATTGGTTGAATTTAAAACCTATGGAAAGAGCAATAGCGTGGAGTTTATCCTCATAAAAGTCAGAGATGTCTTCGCCTTCAACATCAACGTCAAGATCAGCCATGGAATAAACATAATCTATACCAATAACAGGGCGGATTTGTATGGTATCATAAAACGAAGGTGCGAATTGTTGATAGCGATAATCGGGGGCGGGTTGACGTTGAACTTTCTGCGGATAATATGAGGGTTGTCGATATTGTTGACGCTGATAATTTTGTGAGGATCTGCTCTCGCTTGCCCGTGTATAGCTTGAGGGTTGGCGGTAGCGCTGATAATGGCTTGCGGGTCTTTCCGCGGCTTGTGCCGTTATTGAAAATAAGCTTGCGACAACGGCGGTTAAGAAAAATTTTTTCATTTGAAACATCCTTTCAGTCCTATTTGTTCAAGAAAATACCCACCGAAAATAAGGTGGGCGGATGCTCAAAAACCGTTACAATCAGACGGCTCGGCTTATTCAGCAGAGCTTTATTTAGCCGACATCCGTCCGGTACCAGACATATAGTGTCGGCATTTTTTTTAAAGTCGTATGCATACGACTGATTGTAAAAGGATTTTGAGATCCTGGGCGCACTCCTGCGCTTGCGGACATTCTAAAGAGGAAAAGTTTAATTTTGAATTAAAAAAGACTTGCAAAGTGTGGAAAATTCCTTTAAGTAACAAAAAAGTTTGGAGAGATGGCAGAGTGGTCGAATGCGGCAGACTCGAAATCTGTTGTACGGTTTTCCGTACCTAGGGTTCGAATCCCTATCTCTCCGCCAATAAGGAAAGCACCCCTTGCGGGTGCTTTTTTGTTTGTGAAAATTAAAATTTATTGCAAGCGGGTTTAAAGTATGCTATAAGTTTCTATCACTTTTTGAAGATAGGACTGAACGTGCGTCAAAATTATGACATTCAATCTTTGCCGAGCCGCAAGGTCGCTGTTAAAATGGCGAATGCTTACTTGCAGGAGCGTATTTATCATGGTTCCCATCCGCAGATTATTTTCGAGCACGGAACGCACGTCTTTAATGTTGCCAAAATTGCTGAGGCGATTGCCAGGCGTACGCATAAATTAAACCCTGAGGTTGCTTATATTTTGGGTCTTTTGCACGACATTGGGCGCGTTAAGGATGAAACTCTGACAGGTGTGCCGCACACGTTGGAAGGTTATCAATATTTGCGTGCAAAAGGTTTTTCGCGGGCGGCAAAAATTTGTGTGACGCATAGTTTTATTAACCCAAACTTTAAAGATAGCGATTTTCCTGCCTATTCCAAACAAGCTTTGCAAGCTGTGCGGGGGCTTCTGAAAAACATACGCTATGACGATTATGACAAGCTTATTCAGCTTTCAGATCTGTTTTCTCGCGGGAAAGAAATTTTGAGTATTCGGCAGCGACTCGATAAAAATAAGCGCTTTTATCACATTCCTAACCTTTCGTATGAAAATGAGGCTTTTGCTTTGCGGGATTATTTTAATCGGAAATATCATTTAGATGTGGAGCAGGTTGTTGCTGATACATTCTCTATGTATAAGCATGAGCCTACAGAAAATAATCGGGATGTGTTTTTATACAAACAATCGGCGGAAGATGTTCATCAGCTGCGCCTTTCAGAACAGCGGGTGTAACTTGAAATAAGCTTCGGCTTCTAAAACACTTTCGGGCGTGCCTACGTGAAACCACCCGCCTTTGTGAATGTAAACGCCCAAACGTTTTTCTTTTTCCAGTTTATCAAAAATTCTGACCAAGCTATAACGCCCTTCTGGCTCAGAATCAAAAACTTTAGGGTGCGTTATCAGAACACCGCCATAAAGATAATCCGCTTTTTCATTAGGGGAAAGCCGACGTTTCGGGAAACCCTCGGGGCTGATGTTATAATCGCCATTTTCAATGTGCTGAAAGGCATGTTTGAGCGGTACAAACATCATCAGCATGTCAAAGCGCTTTTCATCCCAAGCGGCGCACATGTCCTTGATGAGCTCGGTGTTCGGGGCTTCCGTCCATAAAGCATCGCTATTGAGAACCACAAAAGGTGCGTTTTTCATTTGCGAAAGAGCGTTTTTGATGCCGCCGCCTGTTTCCAAAGCCTCTTGTTCTTCCGAAAATTGAAAATTTAACTCCGTGTTGGAGGCTAAATGTTCTTTAATTAAAGCGCCTTTGTAACATAAGTTGATCATACAATTGGTTATGCCTGCGTTTTTTAAGCGCCGAATGTTATAATCAATCAGGCTTTTGCCGTTTACTTCTACTAAGGGTTTGGGCTTGTCATCCGTTAAATGGCGCATTCTTGTGCCACGCCCTGCCGCTAAAATGAAACCTTGTGTGATTTTAGTCATGATTTTCTTCCAGTAATTCATGGAGCGTTTTGATACGAATTTGTAATCTTGATCGCTCATTTTCGTACTTCATATTTTCATAAATTTCTTCTGCTTGTTCCAGATAAGAAAGCGCGCTTGTTAAATAAGAGGCATCTTTGAGGCGCTTGCCACAGGAAAAATAAAGCTCGCCGATGTCAACCGCGGTTTTTGCCCAAAGGAGAGGGCGAAAATCTTTTGTATAAATTTTTTGCCTGTTTTCATAACATTCCACGGCTTTGTGAACAACCTCTTCATTTTCCGTTACGGCGCTTAAAATGGCTAGATAAGCACCTAAATCGTTTTCAATTTCCGCCCAAAAGAAAGGAAATGCCGTTTTGGAAAAAATTTTTTCCGCCTCACGCAAGTAAAACACAGCATCACGCAAAGATTGCGAATCAGCGGTTTGTTGCCAATATGTGAAATAAAGGCGCGAAAGGGCGAAAGTTTGTTGACCGTAATCAAATGGAAAAACGTGTTTGTTAAAATATTTTCGGGCATATTGACGGCACTCTACCGCATGTTGGCAATATGTTTCACTGTTTTCGCCGGCTTCTACCGCCGCCCGATGATAAAGTTGCCCGAAGTTGGCGTAAATGTTGCCTAAAAGAAGCGCATCTTTAGCGGTGTTTTTGTTTTTAAGCGCTTGCTCCAAAAGAGATGAAGCTGTTTTAAGCTCGTTTATGGTAATCCGATCTTTGGCGGTAATGTAAATTTGTGCTAGCATATTTTGAATGTAAGGTAACGCCTCGGCAGGCATATTTTCCGGCGTTTTCTCATTTTCAATAAGTCCGATAAGCTGCTCCAGATAAGTTCTTTTGACAGGATAAGCTTCTTCATCAGCGGCACTGATGACTGCGGCACACAACACTTGAACGGCTTGGCGCGGAAAAGGCTCTGTTTGGAAGTAAGATATTGGCAGATACAGACTCTCAAGCAAAGAAAAACTCGGGGGCTCTGTTCTTTCGTATTGTCGCGGGGTTTGGAAGTTAAGGCGCAGCATGTCTTTAACGCGATAACCCCAAATTAAAACTTGTGCTTTAGAACGTTTTAAAATAACGCGCCCTTTATCAATTAAATCGTAAAAATTTCGGCTTTCCAAACTTAAAATTTCGGGGTTGTAAGCGGAATTATCATAAACAACATCTAGTGCGGCACAGCTTGAAAGAATACGACAGGCAACCTCGGCACAGCTTTGAAGACTATCGTCATAAAAAGAGGTGACAACAACACGCAATTTGCTGATGCTTTCTGTTGTTTCGGGCTTTTTTTCCTTTTTCAAAAAATCAAAAGCAGACATATTAATGATCTTTCCTGAAAGCTTCCTTAATGCCTTGTTTGATGGTGTCAACCAATTGTTTGTTGGCGGCTTTGAATGTTGCCGGTGGTTCAAAGGCTGATAATAGGCGGCTTAAAAGCCATAAATTGAGGATTAGGGCAAAAATAGGTAGTGAAAAGCGGTTGGGGGCATAAAGCTGAAAACATGCCAAAATGATGTTCACAAGCCCGATTTTTGCAAGGGCTATCCAAACGGCGTATAAGGAAGAATTTTGCGATAAAAGCATGTTATAGGCTGTTTCTTGGCTTAATTCTGTGCTGTTGTGGCGGTGTAAGAAGTAATTTGCAGTTGCCCAAATAAACTCTATCAAAAGGTAACTGCCTAAAATGAATGTTGCGGAAAAGGCATATTCCGCGCTTGCGTATAAGGCTAAAGCCGAAAGTAAAAAGGAAGCCGAAATGCAAGCCCCTTTGTTTAAAGCAATTTTTTCACGAAGCGCGTTGATGTTAAAAAAGCCGGATAAAATGCCCCCGATAACAGCTGCAAGCCCCCCTAAAATTAAGGGAACACCGCCTAAAGTTGCCATAAACATCAGCCCGAAGCAAAACGTTAGGGCATAAATGAGGAAAATGCCGTTTTGGGCGTTTAAAATGGTTGAGGCTCGGGTTAAAAAGAGCAAAAAGGCAAATAAAATTAGCCTATCAGCAAGTAAGGGATATGCCGCGGAAAGCACAATATTTTCTGGTGGCAATAAATAAAGCAATGCGATGACTGATAAAATGATTGTGCCATTTAAAATCCATGGATTATCTAATGTGAATGCTGCGTATATGAAAGCGGCTAAGAAAACGGTTAAGATTACGCTTGAAAGGCTTAATGAAACAATTTGATCATGAAAAGCAGGTGTGAAATAAGCCACGCTTAAGCTTCCGAGGGAAAACAAACCTAGCATATAAAGCCAGGCATCGTACTTGAGAGCATAAGACCGACCTTGCATTTTGTTGACCAATATGCCTAAAGTAAGCCTTGAAGCAACAAATCCGCATAAGGCGATGCCTAAAACGTATATTAAGCTAACCGTCATGTGATACTCCGCTTAATCTTTTTTCAAATATGCGGCAAAAAATCCGTCCATGCCGCCCAATTTAGCCATATCATATGGCAAAGTTCTTAAAACTTGATTATCAAAAATATTTTTTTCAAGCTTTTGAACGGTTGAGAATGTTAAAAAATTGTCCTTGGAAAAAGTGTGTAAATGAAAGGTTGGATTTTGGGCTAAAAAGTGCTCAATTTGTTGCTCGCCCTCCTTTTTGGAAAGTGAACAAGTGCAATAAAGCAAAATTCCGCCCTTTGCCACATGCTTGGCGGCGGCAGATAAAAGATTTTGTTGCAAGGGGATTTGCGCGTTGACGTCTTCAAGCGTTTTGAAGTGCATAACCTCAGGGTGGCGGCGGAAAGTGCCTGTTGCCGAACAAGGGGCATCAAGGACGATAATGTCAAAAATGTCGGTTGTCTGCTTCAAAAATTGAAGCCCGTCAGAAACGCGGGTTGTTAAGTTTTTCTCTAAATGAAGACGCCTGATGTTTTGCTCTAAGCGAGTCATCCGTTCGGGGTTGATGTCAAGCGCTAAAACTTCGGCACCGGCGCTTAAAAGTTGCGCTGTTTTGCCACCAGGAGCGGCGCATAAATCTAAAACTTTTTTATTTTTAACATCGCCTAAAAGCGTTATGGGAAGAGCACTTGCTAAATCTTGCACCCACCAGGTGCCCTCTTGAAACCCTGGAAGCGACTCGATACGCCCTTGCGTTTTTAAGCGGAGAGTTTTGCTTTCAAACATGGTGGCGTTTAGCTTTTCAGCCCAAAGAGTGGGGTCTTCTTTCACGCTTAAATCAAGCGGAGCCTCGGAAAGTGCGGCAATTTCCATTTTTTTGATTTGCTCGGGTGTATAATCTTCTTCTAAAATTTTTTGAAAAGATGCCGGAAAAACTTTATCGGATTTTGGTTTTTGGGTGGCAATTTTGCGCAAGACGGCGTTTACCATGCCGGAAGCAAATTTGCCGCAAGCCTTTTTGGTAAGCGCAACATATTCGCTCACAGCGGCGTAATCCGGCGTGTCTAAATATAAAATTTCTGCCGCGCCGCATAAAAGTAAATATTTTAAAATTTGCTCGCTTTTCTTAAATTTGAGCTTCACAAAACGCGATAAAATTTCCTCAAGCCCAACCATACGGCGCAAAACCGTTAGAACAAGCATATTGATGAATGCGCTTGTTTCCGCCTCTTTCAGTGTGTTGAAAAAGACCTTTTCTTCCATGATTTTTTGTACCGTTTGAACGGCTTGAAAACGCTCAGACATTTTTGTTCCTTTCAGCAAAAGTTTGATACAATTTGAAATTTTTTGCAAGAAAATTCTTGACAATCTCTCGTTTCGAATATAGGATATAGGGGTATAGTCTATAAGGAGTTGACAATGAGTTTTTTACATACAAATGACGATAAAGAAAAAATTGTGGTGCGTATGAACAGAATCGAGGGGCAACTACGCGGCATTAGAAAAATGATTGATGATGAAAAGCCCTGTATGGACATTTTGAACCAAATTGCCTCGGTGCAGGCGGCGCTCAAAGGGCTTTGGAAAGAAGTGGTGCGCGGGCATTTGCAAAACTGTATGCATGATGCTCTTAAATCAGGTAAAAATGCCGATAAGCTGATTAATGAGCTTGTGGAACACTTGGATAAATTGAAATAAGGAACAAAAAATGGATAATAATGTTTTGAAAAATAAAACACTTTTGGTCATTATTGTCACGCTTTTAACCATGGCGGCGGAAATTACGTTTGGGATTTTAACAAACTCTATGGCCTTAACGGCGGATGGTTTTCATATGGGCACGCATGCGTTGGCACTTTCCATTACTTTTGCGGTGTGTGTTGTGATTACGCGCTATCAAAATAAAGAAGAAGTTTTGAACGCTTTGGGCGGTTATACAAGCGCTTTGTTTTTGGGGCTTTCGGCGTTCGGGATTTTATACGAATCGATTGAGCGTTTTATTCACCCGTTGCAGATTTCTTTTAATGAAGCCATTTTGGTGACATTTATCGGGCTTGTTGTGAACGCGGTGTGCATTTTGATTATGTCGGATCATCACATTCATTGTCACGGGGGCGTTGAGCACCACCACAAGCATAAAGAAAACCTGAATTTTAAGGCCGCCTATATGCATATTTTGGCTGATGCGCTGACTTCTGTTGCCGCTATTGCCGCTTTAACTGCCGCCAAATATTTCGGGTGGGTGTTTTTAGACCCCTTGACAGGTGTTGTCGGTGGGCTTATCATTTTGAAGTGGTCTGTCGGATTAATCAGGCAATCGTTTCAAATTTTGGTTGGCGAAAAAGGATAATTATGAGCGTATGTTTTGTTTTGGAAGGTGGCGCTAAACGTGGCATTTATACCGCCGGTGTGTTAGATGTGTTTTTGGAAAAAGGTATTACTGCTGATGCTGTTATTGGTGTTTCGGCAGGGGCTATTCACGGGTGTTCATATGTTTCTAAACAAAGCGGGCGCAGTATTCGTTATAACCTTAAATATAATCATGATTATCGCTTTATGAGTTATCGGTCGTGGTTGAAAACTGGAAATATTGTTGATACAGAGTTTTCATATCATGAACTTCCCGATAAACTTGATGTGTTTGATCATGATACTTTTGAAAGCTCGGAAACCAAGTTTTATGTGACGTGTACCAATCTGGAAACTGGGCAAGCAGAATATATTTATTGCCCGAGCTTGCGTGGAAAAAATATTGATTATATCCGCGCATCGGCGTCCATGCCTTTTGTTTCGCAAATTGTGGAAATTGATGGCAAAAAGTATTTGGATGGGGGTATTTCTGATAGCATTCCTTTTGCCATGGCGAAAAAAATGGGCTATGATAAGATTGTGGTGATTGAAACAAGACCGAAAGGTTACCGCAAAAAAGCGTTTCCCATGATGTTTTTGGCAAAACTTGTTTATCGGCAATATCCGAAATTTGTGGAAGCCATCCAAAACAGGCATAAAATGTATAATGAAGAGCTTGAGCAAATTGAAAGATCAAAGGCTTTTTTGTTACGCCCGAGTAAGTTGGTTCAAATCAGCAAGATTGAGCATGATGAAGAAGTTATTGAAGAAATGTATAATCTGGGGCGTTTTGATGCAACGCAAAGGCTTAAGGCGCTTCGGGAATATTTAGAATCTTAACGCCGAAATTTTTTGGCAGCGCCTGCAATTTGCATGATGGTATAACTCAAAATTTTGTCTGCCGGCATGTTGGTTGTTTTACAATCGCGCTCCGCACGGTAAAGCAAACTTAAAACATCTAACACGGCATTTTGGCGCCAAGTGTTTATTTGCCTTATGAAAGAAGCTTCCTTAAAAAACATAATCGGTGGGCGTTGCGCCTTGCAGATTTCACGTGCGGAAGCACCCTTTTCATGTTGCTCAGCACAATCTAAAAGACGCATAAAATGATATGACAGGCTCCGCACCAGTGTAACAGGTTCTGTGCCTTCGTTTAAAAGCCGTTGATAAGAGCTTAAGGCTTTTGATGTTTCACCATCGGCGGTGTAAAACACAAAATCTTCCGTAGAAGTTCCGGATGTGTCACTTATAACGCTTTGAACATCGGCAATTTCTATGTTGCGCCGCGTGTCTAAATAAACAATCAGTTTCTCAAGCTCGTCCATACTGATTTTCCGATCCGGCGAAAGCCGTGCGCATAAAAGCTGCATGGCGGGCGGAGCAATGGTGATGTTGTTTTTAATGAGGTAATTTCTGACAAATGTTGCAATATCTTCTTCACGGTCTTCATAACATGCCACAAGCGCAAAAGAGTCATCATTCGTGGCAAGCGTGACGAGAGATGATTTTTTATTTAAGCTTGTTGATGAAACAATCAGCAAAGTATCTGAGATATTATCTTTGAAAAGTTTTTTTAAGATTTCTGTGAGTTTATTATCGGCATCTTTAATGATCACAACTCTTTGACCACCCATAAGAGATTGTGCGTTATATTCGCCAAACAGAAGCCCGTTATCTTTTTCTATGGCATCCATTTCAAGAGAAGATACGCGAAAAGCATCGGTTAAATCAGGGCATACGGTGGCGGCAAAACGCTTAGTGTAATCCGCAATCATTCCTTCATTGGTGCCGTAAATGACAACACATTTTATTTGAGGGTTGGGGGTTTTAAGAAAACTTTCAATATCTGTTTGCTTAAAATTCATTGGGGTTTCCGCGTTTTGTGATTGTGGAATGAAAATAAGCGCCCATTCTTAAAGAAATGTCGTTTGCCAAAATTTGTGCGGCGTCTTTTTCAATTTTCTTTTGTGAAAAGGTTGTGGAATATGGGTTATCCATAATATCATAGCTTAAATAAACCAAGCTGTCACCTTTGACAAGCTGTTTGCCGGTGGCAACTTCATAAAGGTAATAGTTGATTTTGTATTCCACCCTTTCGCGGGAAGCCGTAATATCATTACGCATTGCCTGCTCAACAACGCTTTTGTTAATGTTGTTTATGACAAGGC
The DNA here is from genome assembly GCA_947630965.1 of uncultured Alphaproteobacteria bacterium. Lineage (GTDB taxonomy): Bacteria > Pseudomonadota > Alphaproteobacteria > RF32 > CAG-239 > CANPYS01. Next base: position 2,409 of record CANRJO010000026.1, on the reverse strand, counting down.
GATATACAGGCTTTTTAGGTTCTCCTTTCGGGGTAAAGCGGTCAATCAGCTCATTTCGTAAAAGCTGCCCGATACGGTCAGGAATGGGCTCAACTTTTATGCCAGACATTTCATCTGTGATGCTTGTGTCAAACTTGCCGTTATAGTACCAACCTTGATCTTGCGAACGCTCCACATACAAAGGCTCAAACCCGCAACCAGAAAAGCTCAGACCCAAAGCTAAAAAAACAAAAGCGTTAGATATTTTCCTTTTCATGACGAATGCTCCAATGGTGGCAAAAGTGTTGTTGCTTTTCACTTTAGCAACTAAAATTTATTTTAACAACAAAAAAATAAAGACTTTTAATTAAAAAAACAAATTAGACTATCCCTCATTTTTCTATCTAATATTTGCTTGACAGTTAGGCAAAAATATGGTACTTTAGTTTATAAGATGTTTTTTAAGGAGAGCGCAAAATGAGTGAAGAATTTAGCAAGCTTTTAGATGAGACCTTTGAAAGCATTGAAGCTTTTAGAAGATGGCAAACAGATCCTCGTTTGGCAAAAGGAACAAAAGTAGTTTCTAAGTATACGCTTTCAGATTTATCCTATAAAATTAGGGAACATTTTCAATCAGGTGTTTCTAAAAATGATTTTGAAAAATATTTAAGCCTTTGTAACACCTTATTTGAACGTAAAGATAGTGCAGAGTATGATTCTATCAACTATATGATTATGCCGATCTCTGAACTTCGTAAAGTTCCTGAAAATATGTCAGCTGCCGGCGTTAGAAATATGAGTACGTTTTTAGAAAATATTTACAATGGGGGCTGGCGAAATAGCCTTCGTGGCCTTTTACAAGACGGTCTTGCTGATAAAGTCAAAAATTTGGAGCTTCATTCTCAGGCGCGCAAAATTGTAAATGATGCCTTAAACGAAAAACAGATTGAAGCGCTTGAACCTAAATATCATGATTTAGAAACCTTTAAAAAAGTCAAAAGTTCTGAAGCTAAATTGCGTGTTTTGGAACATTGGACAGATCCTAAAGTGGCTTCTCAAAAATATTATGGCATGCTTAAAGAACAAGGTAAAATGCCAGAGACTCAAACAGCCTTGGCGGATATATATCTTTCTAAACTTAAAGGCAATGACTATTATGATTCTGTTTCTTATCATGCGCCTTTAATCCGACCAACTTTTATTATCAAGGATATTATGGCAGGTAAGGCGGATATGCTTGATCCTAAGGATATATTTAATGTTTTGAAACAAGATAAAACGAGCATTATAGCCCCGAAGTTGATTGAACATTTGAGCGATAAAACCATTGAAAAATTAAGCGAAAGCGGCACATGGAACACAAATTTTAATGGAAATACGGCGTTGCGCCTTTATACGCGTGCCTTAAAAATTGAGGGAAAGCCCGCCTCGTATTATGAAGATTTTTTGACCGGTGCGGAACCAATGCGCGCAAGCTCTCCTAAGGTTTTGGAAGAATTTTTAAATGTTGCTACTCAAGTAGATGCCGATTATAAAAATTCGCCGGAATATCAAAATGCTGTGCAAAAACAGGGAGATATCAACACGTTAAAAGATGAATTAAACCGCACTTATAATGCTTTATCCAATGAACAGAAAGGGCTTAGTGTTATGACGGATATTCAAAACACGGTTCAGCGCTTTTATAACAATGTTAAAAGTGCTTGCCTAAACTATCCGGATAAAACTCTTGAAGCTTTGTGCTCTCGGGCGATTGACGGCGATCAAAACGCCAAAATTGCGGTTCCTGAGCTTAAGCTCCCTCTTCTTTTTGGTCGCGAAAAAGCAAAAGAAGAGCATGACAAAACAGTTTCTTTTATAAACGCTTTCAACGAAAAATTAGCCCAAATTGCGCAAGATAAAACATTGAGAGAAGTTTTAAATTCTTATAAAGAACAGATGCTTTCAGAAAACACACTTCTTAAGCAAAAAGAAAAAACAGAAGAAATGCGTCAAAAGGAAAATGATTTAAGAGCTCAACTCGGTCGTCAAGAAAGATTTTTATTTTCGGAAGTGGATATACCGCTGAATAGAGCCGAAAAGTTTTCTAAATATAATGTTAAGCATAAAAAGGCTGTGGAGACCAAAATTAAAACCTTAAAAGATAAGACAAAACGTTTGCAAGCTGCTCAAGATATGTCAAAACGCGATAATCCGCCTGTTTCTTCGCAAGATAAGGAAAAGGTCTCGCGGACACGTTATGAGGCGCGGCAAAAGATTGTTCGCGAGCGCTAACATCAAAAAAAGCCGTTCAAAATGAACGGCTTTTTTAAGAAGAGATTGTTAGATAACAATGTTCACAATCCTATTTTTTACAACAATGATTTTTTTAATTTCAACGTCTTTGGTTTGACGTGCCACGTTTTCAAGCGCTAATGCCGCCGCCTTGAC
>CANRJO010000025.1 GCA_947630965.1 uncultured Alphaproteobacteria bacterium | reverse complement strand
ACATCCTCCTCACGTCACTCTGAGTGGAGCCCCAAAAACACCAAAAGTAATTGGTGTTTTTGGGGCGACATCACGCGTATGTTAGCTTGCGAGGTGCCAACAGGCGCCAAAGCAAGCGTTACAGAGCGGTGACCGAAGCGAGTTAGCGATTGCTCAAAGAGCAGAGCTTACGAGCAAGAAGGACGTTTTTTATATTCTCATAGTTCTCGGGAATGCGGAGAAAAAATAGAATACTTATTTTTCCTCATAGTTTAAGGGAATGCGGAGAAAAATAGAATACTTATTTTTCCTCATAGTTTAAGGGAATGCGGATAATGAGGCGATTGGAATGATTTAAGGGGCAAAAGTACCGCAGCGTACATAAGAAGTACGTGAGGACACTTTTGCCCCTTAAATTGCTCTAGGCGCCCATTAGACGCATTCCCAGCTCTAGATAGGCGGTTATACGCCTTTCCCTAGCGATTATACGCCTTTTCCAAAAGCCAAGGAAAGGTGGATAGCGTGTGCAGATAGAGTGATTTAAGGGGAAAAAGTACCGCAGCGTACATAAGACGTACGTGAGGACACTTTTTCCCCTTAAATTGCTCTAGGTGCCAGCTAGACACCTTTCCTATTCTAATATCATGGCGGTAAACTCCGCTTCCGACACTACTGCTCCATCCACCATGGCTTGACCACGGAAGACAAAAACATTGCGGCGAGCGTGGACTTTTTCTACGTGCATTTGGAGTTGATCGCCGGGTTTGACGGGCTTGCGGAATTTGACGTTATCTATCGACATAAAAAGAACATTACGCTTGGTGTTGGCATAATTTTCATCTTGCGAGACAACGATGGCACCGGCTGTTTGCGCCATGGCTTCAATTTGCAAGACACCAGGCATAACGGGATTCCCGGGAAAGTGCCCTTGAAAAAACTCCTCATTCATGGTTACATTTTTAATGCCGATACCTTTTTCGCCGGGGATTTCCACTTGCAGCCGGTCCACAAGCAAAAACGGATAACGATGCGGGAGCATTTTCATAATTTCTTCAATACGATATTCTTTCATGTTTTTCGTCCTTATTTCTTACTGTTTTTTTGCAAAAAAGATACTTGGCGCATAAAATCTTTGAATGGCACCGCAGGCGATCCCATCACAACGGTTTGGGGCTCAATATCGCGCATAATGCCGGATTGCGCTGCCACTTGCGCGCCGGAACCAATGTTGATGTGGTCGGCAATGCCGGCTTGTCCGCCGGTCACAACATAATCGCCAAAGGTACAACTGCCGGCAATACCCGTTTGGGAGACAATCACACAGCCGCGCCCCATTTTATCGTTATGCGCAATCTGCACCAAATTATCAATGCGGCACCCATCACCAATCACGGTGTTACCGAGCGCGCCCCGATCAACGCAAGTGTTGGCGCCGATTTCAACATCATTGCCAATCAGCAAAAGCCCAACTTGCGGAATGCGCACATGTTGCCCATTCATAAATTGAAAGCCAAAGCCGTCCGTGCCCAACCGCGCTCCGCTATAAATGTAGCAATTATTGCCCATTTTGGTATAGCTCACATAAGCATTGACGCCGATTCGGCAGTTGTTGCCCAAAACGCACCCGTGCCCGATATAAGAGCCCGCTTCCAAGCGACAACCGTCACCCACAACGGCATTTTCTGCCACAACCACATTTTCGCCAACAAAGCACCCCTGCCCGATTTTCGCGCTCGGGTGAATTTTGGCACTTGCTGCAATGCCCGCCTGAGGCGCATATTCGGCATAAAACGCCTGATTAAGCGTTAAGTATGCCGTTTTCGGATCTGGATGAACCAAAACCGCAACGCCTTGAGGCACAAAAGGTTTAAGCTCTTCCGTGGTCACGCAAGCGCTCGCCTTTATTTCAGAGGCTTTTGCTTTAGCTTTTTTATCATAGAAAAAGCAAATTTCACCCTCAGCCGCCGTTTCCATCGGGGCAATATCGCGCACTTGCAACATGCCTGCCGCATCAGGGATTAAGGTGGCACCCGTCAGCTCACAGATTTTCTTTAAGCTGAACGGACCTTTGTTTTGATAAAATGCTGTATCAACCATAGATATTTCCTTACAAGCTGGTACCAAAGTTCAAGCGGAAGACTTCTTTTTTATCATAAGCTTCTTTCATGACCGGGAAGCCGAAATCAACATCAATTTTGCCCATAGGCGAAAACCACTCAAACCCGAAACCGGCAGAAGCACGCGGCTTTGAAGAATATTCCACATACTTCGAATCAATATTATCCGGTTTCCCGATTGAGCCAATATCAAAGAATGTCCGTCCGCGGATACCAACCTCTTCAAGCCCGATTGGGAAAGAAAGTTCAGCGCCACCATAAACAACCCAGTTACCACCTAAAGAATCGTCTGTTTCTTTATCGCGAGCACCTGCCCCGCCAAACTCAAAACCGCGCAACGTGTTACCACCTAAATAGTAGCGTTGTGACAACCGAACATTTTCATCACCATAGCCCTCAACATAGCCACCATTAGCAAAGAACTTAAATGTCCAGTAATCGGCTAAAGTATAGAACTGATAGGCGCGAACATCAAACTTCAAATATTTTTCATCGCCGCCCAAGCCTGATACATCGTTGCCGAACGAGAGATAATATCCCTCACGCGGGCGCATGGCATTATCGCGCTTATCATAAACAAGCGTCTGCCCGATGATAGACCCCGTGCTCTTGCCCTCTTCAGCCTTAATATAACGCGAGGCACCATTATCCACGTTTTTGATTTCATCTTGACGGATGGTATAACGCAAGAGCTGATAAAAATCGTCCGTATAATTCCAACCTAACCGCAATCTGCCGCCAACCGAAGCATTATCATACGAACTTTCATCTTGATAATCTTCATCGCTATAGAACAAATCAGCGCCCGCACTTAAACGTCTGCCCAAGAAATAAGGCTCTGTGAAGCTTAAGCTATAATCATTGGAACGTTCCGAAACACTGGCATCCAAGCTAACTTGTTGCCCTTTGCCCTGGAAGTTATTTTCGGTAATACCTGCCGAAACCAAAGCGCCATTAACTGTGGAATAACCAACGCCAATATTAAAGTAACCCGTAGATTTTTCCTCCAAGTTCACATCAATATCTGCCTTATTCGCATCAACCGGCACGGACTGGATATCAACTTTGCTGAAATAATTCAGGTTTTCAATGTTACGCCGTGAATCTTTGATTTTGGAAACATTGAAAGCATCGCCCTCATCAATACGGAACTCGCGGCGGATAACCTCATCTTCCGTGCGCGTATTGCCATGAATATTAATGCGGTTGACAAAGGTTCTCTCACCCTCCTTAATCACAAAATGCACGTCAATTTCTTTGCTCGTTGTATGGCGCACAAGTTGGGGCGTAACATCAATAAAGACAAAGCCTTTTTTGCCCAATTCATCTGTAATAGCCGAAACGGATTTTTCCACCAATTTGGCATTATACCATTCACCCGCCTCAATTTCAACTTCGGCATACAAATCCTCCAAAGGTACATCACGAATGCCCGAGTTAATATCAACACTACGCACCAAATAACGCGGACCTTCTTCAAGCGTAAAGTTCAAAATAAAAGACTTTTTATCCGGCGTTAATTCTGCCACAGCGGACACAACGCGAAAATCAGCATAACCCCGCTGATTGTAAAATTGCGTTAAGAGCTCTTTATCATAGTTCATACGCTCGGCATCATAGCGATCAGCGCTTGAGAAAAACCGATACCAACGGCTTTCCTTGCTCATCAGCACATCTTTCAAATCTGCCGAGGAATAGTGCTTGTTACCGAAAAAGTTGATTTTATTAATTTTGGCTTCCGGACCTTCATCAATTTCAAAAATCAAATCCACGCGGTTTTCATCACGATCAATGATCTTTGGCTCCACCGTTACGGCATAACGCCCGGCACGCTTATAAATTTCCAAAATACGTTTCACATCTTGCTGCACTTTGGCTTTGCTGTAAAGGCTATTTGGCGCACTTTGGACTTCAGCTTCCAAAATTTTATCATCTAATTTCTTATTACCGTCAAAAGCGCGTTGCCCGATAATCGGGTTTTCAACCACAACCACCTTCAGCACACCGGCTTTGGAGGTATCCATTTTGATATCCGCAAACAAGCCCGTAGCATAAAGATTTTTAAAAGCATTATCCAAATCTGCCTGCGAAACATTATCTTTTTCCTCAATACCCAAATATGACATCACCGTTTCACGTTCCACACGCCGCAAACCACTGATATCTATGCGGTTGACAGTATAATCAGCCATAGCCTCAAAACTGGCAAAGACTAAAGTCAAAAAGATAGCTCCAAAAATTTTTTTCATCACTTTTTCCTTAAATTAAGAATTAAACCAACGATCAATTAAATGCACAATATCATTCCACGTTGCCAAAAGCATCAGCGCAAGCAAGATGAGAAAACCTGCTTTGAACAGATACTCTTTAACTTTTTCATTTATCTCGCGACGAGTGATAATTTCCAAAACAAAAATCAGCACATGTCCGCCATCTAAAACAGGGATCGGAAAGAGGTTCAGCAACCCCAAGTTAACCGAAAGCAGCGCCATAAACACCACAAAATCCCATGCGTGTTGCCCTTTGCTGATATCGCCTGACATCTCAGCAATGCGGATAATGCCGCCCACATCTTGCGTGCCACGTTTGCCCGTAATCATCTGCCCCACACCACGCAGTGTTGCAGTCGTCACATCGGAAACTTCTTTCAACGAGAGGGAAACAGCCCTAAAGAACCCAACTTTTTCATGCCCTACCTCAATACAAGTAACAGACCGAATACCCAACATAAATTGTTTGGTTATTTTACCGTTACTTTGCTCCATTTCAATTTCGGTTAAGGGGAAGTCAAATTTGAGCACATCTTCGCCACGCAAAACTTCAACCGAAACAAATTTATCTGCGGCAAGCGTCACTTCACGGTTGATATCATTAAAATCGGAAACTTTTTTGCCATTAATGCTCAAGATCCGATCACCTTTAACAATACCGGCTTGTGCTGCCGCACCTTCGGGCAAAGCCTCACCGACAACAGGCGGAAAAGTAAACTTTCCAAGCGCCATAAAAAGACAAATATACAACAGCACCGCAAACAGATAATTAAACCCCGGACCGGCAAGAACAATCGCAAGTTTTTTAAACGGATTTTGAAAAGCAAAAGCTCTTTTTTGCTGTTTTTTCGTAAGCTTTTTGGGCGCAGAAGTGGTAGACGAGGCATCGTCATCACCCAAAAACTGACAATAGCCCCCCAGCGGAATAGCACAAATTTTCCAATAAGTACCGTGCTTATCCTTACGCCCCCAAAGTTTTTTACCAAAGCCTATGGAAAAAGCGCTCACTTCAACACCTGAAATTCGAGCAACAATAAAATGCCCAAACTCATGCACAAAAACCAAAATGCCTAAAAGGACAATAAAAGGAACGACATAATGCACCACATTAATTAAAATTTCCATTGTTACCTCTATAAAAACAGCCAAATACCATACTGAAAAAGCCAATAAGCAAACGGCGCAGCAAAAATAAGCCCGTCAATGCGATCAAACACACCGCCATGCCCCGGAATCAAATGACTGGAATCTTTAACGCCCACGCGCCGTTTAATGGCAGATTCAATCAAATCACCAACCTGTGCCACCAAGGCAATAATGAGTGCCAAAACACAGAAGAAGACTTGCGTATAAGCATCAACACGAACCAAGCTTAGTTTTGCAAGCACAAACAAATATGCCGCGCTTGCCAACATGGCAAGCAAAATGCCTCCAAGCAAACCTGACCATGTTTTGTTAGGGCTGATTTTGGGCGCAAGCTTCGGACCTTTGAGCGTTGTGCCAACCATCAAACCGCCAACGTCCATCGCCCAAACCATCACAAAAAACCAAAGTGTCATGTAAAAATTGTAAGGCGGATAAGAGAAAACATCATGATAAAGCCATAATAACGAAACAAGCCCCAAAGATATATATAAAACGCCAAGCGTTAATAAATTACGGTGCTCTTCACGCCGTGCTTTCAACCATACAAAAACCGAAGTCAAAATAATCACGAAAGCATTAAGGTACAAATTAACCACAAACAAGCTGATTGCCAAAGAAAAAAGATAAGCGCCCATATAAACCATAGGCTTTTGAGAAGGCACCATTTGCGCCCATTCCCATGAGAGCAAGACGCCCACAAACAAAGCCAACATATCTACAAACGGATACCCCATCCATAAAGCCACCACCGCCACGGGCAACATCACCAAAGAAGCTGCCGTGCGCTTAAACCAACTGTTGCTTCCTTTCTTCAGACTATGCTTTGCCATATCTTCTCTCCCGTTGTTGAAATTGTTCAATAATATTTTTAAGCTCATCTTTTGTAAAATCAGGCCAATATGTTGGTGTAAAGAAAAACTCCGTATAAGCCATCTGCCATAAAAGATAATTGCTTAAGCGTTGCTCACCGCTCGTCCTAATAAGTAAATCAGGGTCTGGCACGCCTTTCGTATAGAGCATATCAGAAAAAGTTTTTTCATCAATATCTTTTGATAAGATATCGCCAGATTTTACTTTTTCCGCCAAAAGTCGGGCGGCTTGCACAATTTCTTGCCGCGCGCCATAACTCAACGCCACCAAAAGCGTGGCACTTTTGTTATTTTCGGTTGTTTGTTCCAAATGTTGCATTTGTTTTTGAATATCAGACGCAAGCATTTGCCTTTCGCCAATAAACAAAATTCGGACATCTTCTTGTGCAAGTTGTTTAAAATTTCGGCTCAGATAATTTCTTAAAAGGTTCATCAAGCCCTCAACTTCTTCAGGACTACGTTTCCAATTTTCGGTTGAAAAGGCATAAAGCGTGAGATATTTCACGCCCATTTCTTTTGCCGCCCGTGCAATTTCCAAAACCGTTTCAGCACCCTTTTGATGCCCCACATTACGTGGCAAGCCGTGCTTTTGTGCCCAACGTCCGTTTCCATCCATAATAATGGCAATATGCCTTAACTGATTGTTCGTCGTCCCCATAGCGCTTTAAACCTGCATAATATCTTTTTCTTTAGCGGCAAGCATTTCATCAATTTTCTTAATGGATTCGTCTGTCAACTTTTGAATTTCATTTTCAAAACGTTTTTCGTCATCTTCCGAAATCAGATTATCTTTTTTAAGTTTTTTAATGCCATCTAAAGCATCACGGCGAATATTACGCACCGCGACTTTGTTTTGCTCGGCATATTTACCCGCCACTTTAGAAAGTTCCGCGCGGCGTTCCTCGCTCAAAGGCGGTATCGGAATACGGATAAGCGCACCGTCTGAAACGGGGTTTAAGCCCAAATCGCTTTCGCGCAAGGCTTTTTCAACATTTTTAGCCAAGCTCTTATCCCAAACGCTAACCGAAAGCGTGCGCGGATCAGGCACGCCGACGGTACCCACCTGCGAAACAGGCACCATATTGCCATAAGCCTCAACCATAATGCCGTCTAAAAGGCTCGCATGCGCGCGACCAGCGCGTAATCCGCCAAAATCCGACCGCAAAGACTCTAAAGTCTTATCCATACGGGCTTTGGCATCGCTTTTAATTTCACTAAAATCTGTCATATTTACCTCATTTTCTTATTTGATTATTGTAAAGTTTCCTTTGCCGGCAATAGCATCAACCAAAGAATTTTTGCCTTTTTGCGCAAACACCAAAATCGGGATTTTACTTTCCTGTGCTAACGTCACCGCCGTCAAATCCATCACCTGAAGTTTTTGATTTAAAACTTCAGCATAGCTGATGTTCTTAAAACGCTTAGCCTTTGGATTTTTCCGAGGATCCGAATCATAAACACCGTCAACTTGCGTAGCTTTCAAAAGGGCATCACATTTCATTTCCGCCGCGCGCAAAGCCGCGCCCGTATCGGTCGTAAAATAAGGGTTACCCGTACCGCCGGCAAAGATAATTACGCGCTTTTTCTCAAGATGTTGCAACGCTTTCCGATACATATAAGGCTCGCACACCTGCGGCACATTTAACCCGCTCATCACGCGCACATCAAGCCCTATTTTTTCCATAGCGTTTTGCAGATAAAGCGCATTCATAATGGTGGCAAGCATACCAACCTGATCAGCCACGCTGCGGTCGATTCCTTCCGAGGCTTCTTTGGCACCGCGGAAGATATTGCCACCGCCCACAACCATACAGATATCCACGCCTGTTTGATGAACTTTTTTAACCTGAACCGCCAGCTCGTTAATAACCTGCGCACTCATACCGAAAGATTTTTCACCCATAAGCCCTTCGCCAGAAAGCTTAAGTAATATGCGTTTATATTTTGCGCCCATGTTAACCTCTTTTGGTTGTTGATAGCAACTATATTAGCCGATAAATGTCATTTGTCGACTCATTTTTACGTTGGTTCACAAGTTTATATTACATTTTTTTGAAAACATCATCAGCAAAAGCTTGTGCCAAAAGCGCATATTGCGGATTTATCTCAAAGCCGATATATCGTCCGCCGTTTTTCAAAACGCACGCACACTCAGATCCACTGCCGGCAAACGGCACCACAACCAAAAATTCCCCGCTTTGGGGCTTTGCCGCCTTAATCAGCTTATCTGTCAACGCGGCAGGTTTTTGTGTGGGGTGTATAATGAGATCATGCGCCCGATGTGCTGATTTTTCCCGCGGGCTCAAAAGCTTGCCGCAAGTTTGGCAATAAAGCGCCTGTTGCGAAAAAGCCGCCCCGCCGGCAAGGGTGGAAATATCAAACACATCTCGTGGCAAGGCACCATTCGGATGCGCCTGATAAACCGTTTCTTTTTCCCCTTTAGAAAAACGCCCCGCGGTCTTAGCGCGTATTTTACCCGCGGCATTTTTCAAAAAACGTTCCGTGTAAGGCTCACGCACAGCATCGCGGTTAAAAAAGGGCTTATCCTTCCACGCCACAATAATGCTTTCATGGCTTCTTTGCCAAAACTGTAAAGACGGCACGTTTTTATTGGTATAATGCCAAATGAGCCAACGTTGTTTATCAAGATCAATTAAGGCGGAAATGCGTGCCAAAATTTCACTGAAACCATAAACATAAAGCGTGCCTGTTGGCTTCAAAATTCTGAAACATTCATCAAGCCACAATCGCGCCCATTGAACATATGCATCAAGCGGCATTTTATCGGTGTTGTTCCCAAAATTTTTGCCAATATTATAAGGCGGATCAACAAGCACAATATCTGCCGATTCATCGGGCAAATTTTTCATGCCTTGCAAACAATCCTGACAATAAATTTTGTTAAATTCCATCACAAAACGCCTTTTTCTAAACTGAAGTGAGCTTACGTCAAAGCCACGAAAAATCAAGCTTTTTTATAACGGCTTATGGACAACTCATAAAAAGATTGAAATTAAAAATGTTTGCTTATATAGTGGCAAAAGCAAAAATAATGCGGAGAACTTTTGATGACTGTTAATATGCTTTTTCTTGCCTGTGCTTTAGGTGGTTATATATTAGGATCGATTCCTTTTGGACTTGTGTTAACGCGCCTAGCAGGTTATGGCGACATCCGAAAAATCGGTTCAGGCAACATCGGCGCCACCAATGTTTTACGCACGGGCAACAAAACTTTAGCGCTTTTGACGGTTCTTTTAGACGCTTTTAAGGCGGGTTTTGCCTCTTACATTGCCTTAAAAGTTTTACCTGCTGATGAGTTTTATATTTTCGGTTTCAGCACCACAATAAATGTTTTTGGCGCTTTGTTAGCCGGGGCTTGCGGTGTGCTTGGTCACATGTTTCCCATTTGGCTCAAGTTCAAAGGCGGCAAAGGTGTATCTTCCGCGTTTGGTTGGATTCTCGTAATGTCATATCCAATAGCTTTAACTGCTTTGGTTGTTTGGCTCGTAATGGCCTTTATTTTCCGCTATTCCTCTTTAGCGGCTTTAACCGCGGCCGTTTCTTTGCCCTTTGTGGCGTTTTTTGAACTGCCACCTGTTTACACCGCGTTTTACAGCATTGTGGCTTTACTTGTTGTTTTAAAACATCATACCAACATCACGCGTCTTTTCAAAGGCGAAGAGAGCAAAATCAGTTTTAAAAAGAAGAAATAACCGTGACCGAGCAAGACCGCATAGATTGGATTCAGTTAATTAACACCGAAAACATCGGCGCGGTATCTTTTGCAAATTATCTTAAAAAATACGGTTCTGCAGCAGAAGCCTTGAAAGCTTTGCCACAAGAAAAATTATTCAGCCGCAAAGAGGCAGAATACGAGCTTGAAAAAGCCCAAAAATTGGGCATTAAAATCTTGTGCCGCTTTGATAGCACTTACCCTGAAGCCCTCACTTATTTGCACGATGCCCCGCCTGTGCTTTATGTAAAAGGCAGGCTTGATATTTTAAATCATCCGAACATGGTTTCAATCGTAGGGGCACGCAATGCCTCAATCAACGGACGCAAAACAGCCTCACGCATTGCGTTTGATTTAACGCAAAATGACATTGTAGTTGTTTCGGGCATGGCGCGTGGTATCGATTCGGCGGCACACAAAGGCGCGATGTACGCCAAAAATCAGCAAGGGCCGACCATTGCCGTTTTGGGCTGTGGCGTAGATGTGATTTATCCCAAGGAAAACGCCGATCTTTATGAGCAAATCTGCGCACAAGGCGCCATTATTTCAGAGTTTTTAATTGGCACCGAGCCCCAAAGCACGTATTTTCCGCGGCGCAACAGGCTTGTTGCAGGTTTAAGCGCCGGCACATTGGTGGTGGAAGCCTCCTTAAATTCGGGTTCGCTCATCACGGCAAAGCTTGCGTTAGAACAGGGCAAAGAGGTTTTTGCCGTGCCGTGTTCGCCGGTGGAAGGCCGTGGCGCGGGTTGCAACAAACTGATCCGCGAGGGCGCTAATTTAGCGGAAAGTGCAGAAGATATTTTAGAGGTTTTGCGCTTCACACGCACACGCGTCATAAAACCTGCGGAACAAAAAATATGCACAACCCCTCTTGACAAAGTTCAAAAATCTGCCGATATTCCTATGCAAAAATCAACACCCTCTTCAGAGCCGCTCATCAATTTGATAAGCCCCGAGGGCATTGAAATGGATGAGCTTATCCGCCAAAGCAAACAATCGGCGCAAGAAGTGTTGATGAAATTAACCGAACTTGAATTAGACGGGCTGATTATGCGCAAAGGCAGCCTTATCTTGCCCGCCATCAAAAAGAACAGGAAAAGACAATGAAATTAGTGATTGTGGAATCTCCGGCAAAAGCCAAAACCATTAACAAATATTTAGGTTCGGACTATAAAGTGCTTGCCAGTTTCGGTCATATTCGTGACTTGCCGAGTAAAGACGGCTCGGTTAATCCGGACAAAGATTTTGAAATGTCATGGGAATTAAGCGCAGGCGGCAAAAAACGCTTAAATGACATTATCACCGCGCTCAAAGACGCCGATACGCTTATTCTTGCCTCCGACCCGGATAGAGAAGGAGAGGCTATTGCATGGCATATTTTGGAAGAATTAACCGCACGCAAAAAAATTGCCGGTAAAAAAATTGAACGCGTGGTGTTTCATGAAATTACAAAATCCGCCGTCACGGAGGCGATTAAAAATCCGCGTCAGATTGATGATAATCTGGTTTCAGCTTATATGGCACGGCGTGCGCTTGATTATTTGGTGGGTTTCACGCTTTCGCCCGTGTTGTGGCGTAAGTTGCCCGGTTCAAAATCTGCCGGACGCGTGCAGTCAGTCGCTTTAAGGCTGATTTGCGAGCGCGAAACAGAAATTGAGAAGTTCAAACCAGAAGAATATTGGACGGTTGATGCTGATTTATTAACTGATAAAAAAGCTCTGATCCCCACGCATCTGATGAACTTAAACGGTAAAAAACTTGATAAGTTTGACATTAATAATGCTGAAAAAGCCGCCAATGCCAAAAGCCTGATTGAAGCGGCTGATTTCAAGGTGGATAATGTAGAGCGCAAAAAGCAAAACCGTTATCCAGCGCCACCGTTTACCACATCTACCCTGCAACAAGAAGCCGCGCGCAAACTTCGGTTTTCCGCTAAAAAGACCATGCAAGTGGCACAAAAACTTTATGAAGACGGCTTTATCACCTATATGCGTACTGATGCCGTCAACCTAAGCAATGAGGCGATTGCCGCATGCCGCGCCGCGATTACGCAATATTTTGGCGAAAGTTATTTGCCCAAAACCCCGAAAATTTATAAAACAAAGTCTAAAAACGCGCAAGAAGCGCACGAGGCAATCCGTCCGTCTGATGTGATGAACACGCCTAAAAAAATGCAGACAAAGCTTGAATCGGACGCGCACAAACTTTATGAGCTGATTTGGAAACGCACGGTGGCTTGTCAGATGAACCCGGCTGTTATGGACCGTGTGACGATTGACGCGTTATCAACAGATAAGCAAATTTTGCTTCGCGCCAATGGGCAAGTTGTGGCGTTTGACGGCTTTTTGAAGCTGTATCAGGAAAGTCATGACGATAATGAAGATGATGACGAAAACCGCATTTTGCCGAATGTGGAAATCGGGCAGGCTTTGGATAAGGGCGAAGTTAAGACCGAGCAACACTTCACAACGCCGCCGCCAAGGTTTACGGAAGCAAGCCTTGTGAAAAAACTGGAAGAATTAGGCATTGGGCGTCCGTCAACGTATGCCACAATTATCGCGGTTTTGCAGGAGCGAAAATATGTTCGGGTTGAAAAACTGCGCTTTATTCCGGAAGACCGCGGACGCATTGTCACGGTGTTTTTGGAAAACTGGTTCAAAAAATATGTGGAATATGACTTCACCGCGCAGTTGGAAGAATTTTTAGATGACGTTTCCGCCGGCGAAATGGATTGGAAAAAACTTTTAACAGGCTTTTGGGCAAAGTTTGTTAAAACGGTGGACGCCGTTCAGCCTTTGCAGGTTAAGGATGTGATTGAAAAGATTGATGAAGTTTTGGCACATCACTTGTTTCCACCACGCGAAGATGGTTCTGACCCAAGGCTTTGTCCGCAATGCCACAAAGGGCATTTAAGCGTGAAGCTGGGTAAATTCGGCGCGTTTTTGGGGTGTTCTGATTATCCGGAATGCAAGTACACAAAGCCTTTAACCGATATCAAGGAAGAAGAAGTCCAAAGCGAGAACGCACCCAAAGCCGAGCGTCCGGAAGATAAACTTTTGGGCGAATACAAAACCTTAAAAGTGTGGCTCAAAAAAGGCCCTTACGGCTGGTATGTGCAATGGGGCGAAGATGCCACTGCCACCACTGAAAAGCCCAAGCGCATGGGCTTGCCGAGGGGCTTGAGCCCTGAAGACATCACGTTTGAGCAGGCCGTCACGCTTATCAGCTTGCCCAAAGATTTAGGCAATGGCATTGAAGTTAATATCGGCAAATTTGGCCCTTACATCAAAAAAGGCACGGCGTCACGATCATTGCGGGGCAATGATACGGTGTTTAACATTACCGCTGAACGCGCCGCCGAAATTTTGAAAGGCGCGCCTGAAAAAGCCCCTGAAAAAGTTTTGGGCAAAAATGCCAAAGGCGAGGAAATCAAACTTTTGAGCGGTAAATATGGACCTTATTTAAAGTGCGGCAAAACAAACTTTGCTATTCCTAAAAATCTGCGCGATAAAGAAATGACCCTTGAAACCGCCCTTAAAATTGTGGAAAAGAAAGCGTAATGAAAAGGACTTATATCTTATCTTTTCTGTTATGTGCCCTTTTGATGGCGGCATCTCATGGTGTATGGTTACCCAAAAAAGTGACCTTGACCTTTAAGCTAAAACAGATCAGGACGTTTCTTTACAAACCTCATTTGATGATTCCTGCTTGAAAAACGAAAGCACAACCTTTATTCCTACGGGGGGGGGAAGGGAATAAAGTAAAAGTTGAATTTTTTACAAGAAAAATTCAATCTTTATGCTTAAAAGTCATAAGCCCTCATAATGAAATAAAACTTTCTGATTTTAAATTATCTGGAAAGAAAGATTTAGTTTTTACAAACTTCGATTCTTTTACCTTCGAAGGTTCTGCTAACGTACAAGATAATAATAATTTTATCACAATCTTACCTTCTCCGACAAACGCGCAAATCACAATCATCAACCTTTCTTTCAAGGGGAAACATAGCTTTAACTTTCACTTTTTTATGATTTTAGCTATTATTTATTTTTTGATTTCATATAAAACTGTGAAATATTTATCAGCTTTTAAAATTAAAGGTTCATCTTCACGTATTGACATTGTTTTTGTAGCTGTTTTTTACATTTTAATTTTTCTGCCAATGAGCAACATCTCTGAGGAATCGGAATCTATAGGAGAAAATAGAAACTTAGCCCAAAAGCCAAGTTTAACGGATCTTTATAAAGCCGATAATTATGGCAAAAAATTTGAGACATGGTTCAATGACCATTTTTACCTACGGAAAAATTTAGTAAAATTATACGAGCTTTTAGATGATCCGTTCTCTTTAAAAGGAAATAAACATGTTTTAATTGGTAAAGATAATTGGCTTTTTTATAAAGGAGATATGAGTGAAAGAAATTTTGCAAATCTGGATTTGTTAACCGAAGAAGAACTTGAAAATTTAGCAGCTTATTTAAAAAATATTCAGCGATGGGCAAAGAAAAACGGCAAAAGTTTTTATTATTTAATCTGTCCAGATAAAAACAAAATTTACGGCGAATTTTATAAATTTCATAAAAAGGTTTACCCCGATTCGCAAAGTCGTGCACAACAAGTAATCAATTATTTAAGAGAAAATACAGACATTGAAGTGATTTACCCCTTTGATGCTTTGCACCAAGCAAAATCTCAAGGCTTGCTTTATTTTAAAAATGACACGCATTGGAATCTTTTAGGGGCTTACATAGGCTATCAGGAGCTTATGAAAAGCATTGAGAAAAAACATCGGCTCAAAGTTTTGACATACAGCAAGTTAAATGAAGAAAGACACCCTTTGGGCGACCTCTCCAAAATGTTTTCAACCCCTAAAAAAGACAATAAAACAACATATCTGCTCCCTTCAATTCAAGACTTATCAAAATGCACCGGAGAAAAAGAAGAAATAAATTGTGTTAACAGCAGCGGAAAATTACGCCTCTTTATGCTAAGAGATTCTTTCACAGAAGCTTTAATGCCTTATCTAAATAATACTTTCCAAAAAATTGATTACTTCTGGCGCGCCGACATTACAAAATCTGATTTAAAGAAAATAAAAAACAACGCCGACATCATTATTTTAGAGCAAGTTGAACGCCTTGTTCCAAAATTAACCACGCTTAAATTCCCGAAAGAATAAAACATGCTTTTTTCATCTACAACATTTATTTTCTTATTTTTACCGATTGTCAGCGCGGCCTATCTTTTAGCCCGCAAAGAAATCAGAAACAACCTCTTGCTCTTGGCAAGTTTGTTTTTCTATGCTTGGGGCGAGCCGCGTTATTTGCTAATTATGTTACTTACCATTTTAATCAATTACATCGGTGCCAATTACATCAGCCGAAGCAAAAATGAACGGCATCGCAAAATTCTTTTAGTTTTATCCATTATAGCTGATTTAAGTTGTTTGTTTTACTTTAAGTATTTTAACTTTTTTATTGAGAATTTGAATAACATAACCCATTTAAATTTGCATTTTATAGATGTTGTGATGCCGATTGGCATTTCGTTTTATACCTTTCAAGCCATGTCGTACTTGATTGACGTGTACAAACGTGAAGTTAAAGCTCAAAAAAGCATTTATAATTTAGCGCTTTATATCACGCTTTTTCCACAACTGATTGCCGGCCCGATTGTTAAATATCATGACATTGAAGAACAAATATCAAACCGCGACAGCACTTTTGAAAAAGTTTCATACGGCATTAAGCGGTTTATTATTGGGCTTTCCAAAAAGATGATTATTGCAAATACTTTAGGCATTGTTGCGGACCAGATTTTTGCTGCGCCTGCCCAATCTTTTAACACGCAAACAGCTTGGCTTGGGGCAATAACATATAGTTTGCAACTGTTTTATGATTTCAGCGGTTATTCTGATATGGCTATCGGTTTAGGCTCAATATTTGGCTTTAAATTTTTAGAAAACTTCAATTATCCGTATATATCTAAATCTATAACCGAATTTTGGCGGCGTTGGCATATTTCACTTTCAACATGGTTCAAAGAATATCTTTATATACCTTTGGGAGGCAATCGCGTTTCCAAAAGGCGAACCTATCTAAATTTGCTGATTGTCTTTTTAGCAACAGGTTTTTGGCATGGCGCCGCATGGAATTTTATTGTTTGGGGCTTGTGGCACGGCTTTTTCATTGTTTTGGAAAAAGTAACTGGTTGGCATAAAGTGGAAACTAAAAGCATTTTGCATCTTTGCCTTAAACACCTTTACGCCTCTTTCGTTTTTATCATTGGTTGGGTAATGTTCCGCGCTGAAAATATGACATATGCCTTTCATTACATTCAAAATATGTTTGGCTTAACAAAAATAGCAAAATTACAACACATAAACGGCTTAGATGTGCAATCAGGCGTGGTTTTAGTGGTTGCTCTTGTCTGCGCCACGCCGATTTTTCATAAAATGTTGGACATTCCTTACAAGCACAAAATTTTAAGAAGCCTTGTCAACATTTGGCTGATGTTTCTTTTTATTATCAGCCTCTCCATCATCGCCAACGCAACTTATAATCCCTTTATTTACTTTCGGTTTTAAAAACTAAAGTTTTATACACCACTCTTAAAAAGAGCTTGCAAAAAGGGGCTTGAGCACTTATAACCCAAAAAGTCTAATGATTTCAAAAAAAATTTATAAAAAAACACTAGCTTTTTGTCAAAAAAAGTGGTATAGTAGAGGTATGAAAAGATGAAAAAAGATTTGCGGATGGTGATGAAGATGAACAAGATTTTAGATTATAAGAACAGAGTTTTAGCTCGCCTCAGAGCTCAAAAAAAGCAAAAAAAGCTTAAAATTTTACGTCGTAATTCTATCATGCAAACTTATCTCAAGATTGCCATTTTAGGAGCTTTAACTTTTGGTAACCCCGCAAAAGTATCCACTTCTTCGGCGAGTAACAAATCTAATGATAATCAGGAACAAATTTTTAAAAAGATGGAAACGTTCTCGTTAGAAAAAGCCAAAAAGAACATTTTGGAAAACGGACGTTTCTTTGTTAACCCCGAAAATCAAGAAGTTTTATACCTCACAAATGAACAATGCAAACAACAAAACATTGGGGCAGAATCAACCATTTTTGACATTTGCACAGCGCGGGAAAACGGGCTTTATGCAGATTCTCCAAGTGAAGAGCGTTATAATGCATACACAAACACCAAAGGTGCATTTTACGGACCATTTCAATACACAGACGCAAACTTGAAAAATGCCCTCATTTGGGCGCTTTGCCAAGAAAATGACCAGGGATTACAAGATTTTGCGCGTAAAATGATGCCCACCCCGATTGATGAAAACAACCCTGCCTTAAAAGCTTTTCGTGAAAGTTATAAAATCGCACAAGAAAAAATGAAAAGTGGCGTTTCTTCCCAAAAAGCGCTGAATGCCGTTTACAGTTACATGTCAAACACGCGCAATAATTTGTTAAAAAGCATGGGCTTATATAAAACAACAAACGAAAGTTTGGATAAAATTTTTCAAAACGCTGCAAAGCAAACAGATTTTTCCGTGATTAAGCGCTTTTTTGATGATTCCTGCATTGAGATGTACATGGGCTTAACCTCTTCACAACAAAACAGAGAAAAACTTTCGCCCCTTGCAGCATCGGCATATATTATGGCGCAGATTCACCGCAACTCAAAATCTAACTTAGGCGCAGCATTGCGTAACGATGTTCAGTCCTTGATTAATGAGCATGGCACACTCGGAAACATTAAAAGCGGCATTACCCGCATGAACACCGCAAACAAAAATATTTTTAAAAACATCACTCTTGATGGCAAAGAACACAAGCTTTTAGACCTCAGTTATTATGAGGGCTACACAAAATTATGCCACCCTGAGCAACTTAAAAATCTGTTGCAGAAACATGATGAATTAGCAACAAATTTGGCGCATAGTCAAGTGAAAAGAGATAACATTTTAAATAACTTCAGTCTTGATTATGTCTCAAAAAATCTGATTCAGCGCGACATTACCAAGGCACCTGCTCATCTTCAGTTGACTCGCGCAAATCACAACCGCGGCGGTCGTGAAGGCTAAAATTTTAAGTTTTGGTAACCTAATATTAAAACTTTTCATTTAACCTACTCTCAAACAAACAATTTGGGAGAAGTCAAATGACACGCATCAAACAACTTTTACTTTTAGGTGGTTTATTTGAAATCATCTTTACTTTATTGGCATTACTTGGAAATCCGTTTTTAGGAGCCATAAATGCCATTGCATTTTTAATTTTCATCGTTATGGCAATTGTCTTTTTATTCAAAGGAAAAGTGGCTTTTGCTCATCGTTTTGCGCAAAAGCATGAAAACATTTCAGCATACTTATATGCTTTGGGTTGGTTAGCTTACCTCACGATTCCATACACCATTATAACATCTGTTGTAATTTATAAAGCCTCGATAGCAATAAAAGCGGGTCTTCCTTATGTTCCGAGCAATCCGGAGCTGCTCAGCACGTATATTGTTTGGCATAATTTGGTTTTCTTCTGGGGCTTAATTTTGAGCTTGCTGTTAGCAACCGTTTACGTTTTACGGAATTTATATTTGGCGCACCACAAAGCCCCGAAAGAAAAAGCAAACCGTAATGCTAAAAATGAACCCGGAAAACAGCAAATTCATCAGGCAATCCCGGCACAGGCAAAACGCGATGCTAAGAATGAACCTGGAAAACTGAAAATTGCACGCGCAAAACCGGCAAAAGCAAAGCCTGATGCTAAAAACGAACCTGGAAAACAGGAAATTAAACGCGCAAGGCCGGCAGACGCAAAACGTGATGCTAAGAATGAACCTGGAAAACAGGAAATTCGTCGCGCAAGAGCACTTAAGTCGAAGAAATAATTTCTTCTCACACAAACACCCCCGCTTAGGGGGTGTTTTTTTGTAACATCACGCGTGAGCTCGCAGAGCAGAGCTTACAAGCAAGAATGTTTCAGCATCTTCCTTATGAGATCCCGAAACAAGTTCGGGATGACGATAGGGATGACTTTTTTCGTCCTGGATTCTTCGGCTTCGCCGACCGCGATACTTCGTCTCGCTTTCGCTTGTAGTCGAACTCACTCACTCCGTGAGTTCGAACCTCA
>CANRJO010000024.1 GCA_947630965.1 uncultured Alphaproteobacteria bacterium | reverse complement strand
TGTCGGCGTCTCGCAAGCTAACAATCGCGTGATGTCGCCTAAAAAACAACAATTACTTTTGTTGTTTTTCATGGCTCCACCCCTACGACAGGCGACTTGGTCGCCTGTTCCACACGCATCAGGGAATCAATAAAAAAAACAAAACCACCGCGAGGGTGGTCTTGTTTTTTATTGGCTCCGGCTGCCTGGTGAGGTTCGGTCTTTTTTATCAAAAAGCCCGACAAGAGCGTCGTAAGGTTCAAACTTCACAAAGCTTTGCTTTGCTCGTTTTCACCAACTTCCCGCTGCGACAGGCGACTTGGTCGCCTGTTCCACAGTCAACAAGTAGCCAACAAAAAAAACCACCGTAAAGGTGGTTTCTTTGTTGGCTCCGGCTGCCTGGTTCGAACAGGCGACCAATCGGTTAACAGCCGATTGCTCTACCGCTGAGCTAAGCCGGAATCTTGGAGGCCGGTACCGGAATTGAACCGATATAAAAGGATTTGCAGTCCTCTGCATAAGCCATTCTGCCAACCGGCCACTGCGGTACCAAGTCTTTGGTGACTTCCATATATACAAATATTTTTTGCCGCGTCAATACTTTTTTTTAAAAAAATACACTTTTTTTGCATACAGTTGAAAAAATGCTTTGCAAGCGCTTTCAAATGTTGCTAAATTCTTTTTGTTAAAAAAAGGAGATCCTTGATGAAAATTGCCATTGCCGCTGATCATGGTGGGTTTGAGATGAAAGAAACCTTAAAAGCTCATTTCGCTGCCCAAAATATGCCCTTGGATGATTTGGGCACGTTTTCTGACGAATCTGTGGATTATCCCGATTTTGCTCATAAAATGGCTGACTATATTCTGCAAAAAAAAGCAGATCTCGGTATCTTAATCTGCGGTACGGGAATCGGCATTTCTATTGCGGCAAATCGCCATAAAGGCATTCGCGCGGCGCTCGTTTATAATGAATTTGCCGCCCAAATGGCTAAAGAACATAATAATGCTAATATCATCGTCTTCGGCGGGCGCACGATGAACGCCGCAGATGTCGTAAAATATTGCCATATCTTCTTAAACAGCACCTTTCAGGGCGGTCGCCACCAAAATCGTATTCATAAAATTGAACAGGAGTGTTAAATGGATTTTCAACAATCTTTAAAAATTGAAGACGCCGCCATTTTTGAGGCTATCGAATCGGAAAAACAACGCCAACTTGATCAAGTGGAACTCATTGCTTCTGAAAATTATGCTTCTCGTGCTGTAATGGAAGCGCAAGGCTCCGTCTTAACCAATAAATATGCCGAAGGCTATCCGCATCGGCGCTATTACCACGGTTGTGAAAATGTTGATATTGTTGAAGCTCTTGCTATTGAACGCGTGAAAAAGCTTTTTAATGCTCAGTTCGCCAATGTCCAACCTCATTCCGGTTCGCAGGCAAATACGGCTGTCTATATGGCACTTTTGCAACCGCATGATACAATCTTGGGCATGAGCTTAGATGCCGGCGGGCACCTCACACACGGTTCTAAAGTTTCATTCTCGGGCAAATGGCTTGATGCGCACCAATATGGCGTGCGCGCCGAAACGGGGCTGATTGATTATGATGAAGTGGAAGTCTTGGCGCTTGATTATAAACCGAAACTTATTATTGCCGGTGGTTCAGCTTATCCGCGCCAGATTAATTTTGCACGTTTTCGCGAAATTGCCGAAAGAGTAGGGGCTTATTTGATGGTGGATATGGCGCATTTTGCGGGGCTTGTTGCCGGTGGCGTGCATCCCAACCCGTTAGAATATGCTGATGTGGTGACCTCAACCACGCATAAAACACTCCGTGGGCCGCGCGGCGGTCTGATTTTAACCAATAACGCCGAGATTGCCAAAAAGATTGATTCTGCCATTTTCCCCGGTACGCAAGGTGGCCCGTTACCGCATGTTTTGGCGGCTAAAGCCGTTTGTTTTCAGGAAGCTTTGGATGATAGCTTCAAACTTTATGCCCGACAGATTTTGGCAAATGCCAAAAAATTGGGCGAAACTCTCCAAAAACGAGGCTTGAACCTTGTTTCTAATGGGACGGATACACACCTTTTGCTTGTGGATTTGCGTTCTAAAAATCTGACCGGAGATGTGGTGGCGGAAGCGCTTGAAAAAGCACATATCACCTGCAATAAAAATGCTGTACCGTTTGACCCGATGCCTCCAAAAATCACATCAGGTATCAGGGTTGGGACGCCGGCAGGCACCACACGTGGTTTCAAAGAGGCGGAATTTGAGCTCATTGGCAACGCCATTGGTGATGTGACTGACGCTTTGGCAGCAGGAAACGCCCAAAAAACAATTGCGGAAACCGCTCAAAAAATGGTTGCGCTTTGCAGACAATTCCCGATTTATAAATAAGGTGCTTTGAAAAACGGGTGTCTTTTTGTTTGGGTAAATTATGCGCCCAAGGCTTGACTTCATAATCAATCGTTGTAAAGTAAGAATATCTTTTTTATAAGAGAGGTCTGATTATGCGTATTTTAACTAATAAAACACTGTTGTTTTTTCTTGTTGTTCACTTTTTGGTTTGGAGTGTCTTGCCGCTTTTGCGTACCAACCTGCCGATGGATTCTATTGAGGCTTTAGTCTGGGGTTGGTTGTGTGATTGGGGCACAAACAAACATCCGCCGCTTTCGGGGCATATGGCGTATTGGTTCTGGGTGTTTTGGAATCAGTCGTTCTATGCTATTTATGCATTGAGCCAAATTTGCGTGCTCTTAGGCTTTGTTTATATCTTTAAATTAGCTTGCCGCTTTATGGATGATGAAAAAGCCGCTTTATCCGTGATGCTTTTGGAAGGTGTTATTTATTACGGTTACAGTGCGCCTGAGTTTAATGTGAATGTGGTATCTTTGGCGCTTTGGCCGATAACCGCTTATTATTTCTACCGCGCGGTGGTGAAAGGAAACTACATAGATTGGGCTTTGACGGGTATTTTTGCGGGGCTTAATCTGTTTAATAAGTATGTCAGCGTGCTTTTGCTCTTTTCAATGTTTTGCTTTATGCTTTTTGATCCGAAAGCTCGGCAACGCTTTAAGCAGGGCGGACCTTACATTGCTGCGCTTGTTGCCGCCTTGGTGATTGCGCCGCATGTTTTTTGGCTTTATCAACATGATTTCTTTACCCTTTCTTATTTTGTGGATCGGGGTGGCAAAGCCGGCTTTGAAGATTTTCCTCTTCTGCGCCATATTGCTTATCCGCTTAAGTTTTTCGGTGCGCAGATTTTGTTTGGCTTGGGTGCGTGCCTGATTTATCTGATTGGTTTTCGGAAAGCGCCTAAAAGCAAAGTGCATGTGAGCGCTTTTGAGCGTCGGTTTCTCTTTTGGCTTGGTTTGGCGCCTGTGTTGATGATGGGGCTTATCAGCTTTATCGGCGGCATCAAGCTGAAATCTATGTGGGGTTTTCCAACGCTTTATATGCTTGGAATAGGGCTCTTGGTTTATTCGCCGCGGCTCATGACGGAAGCTGTGCGACGCAGAACGGTTTATGCTACTTATGGTGTGATGCTTTTAATGGCAGTGGCTTACGGTGCAACGGTTTATTTTAATAAAGGTGATAAAATGCACCTACATCCGCTAGAGTATGCTTATCAGATGAAAAATGCCTGGGAAGCAGAAACTAATGGCAGACCGCTTAAGTATGTTTTGGGCGATGTCTGGTGGGCAGATAATGTGGCGCTTTTTGCACCCTCTCAGCCTAAACCCGTGATCTGGGGCGATCCGGAACGTAACCCGTGGATTAGTATGAAAGATCTGCTTGCAAGCGGTGGGCTTATTGTGACAACGGATCCTTATATGTATGGCTCCATCCGTCAAAGACTTCATACTGTTACGGATCCGATCCCGATGGAAGTGATTATACGCAGTCCATCAGGTGAGGTGAAGTTTAAGACAATTTTCTACGGTGTTTATCAAGGGCAGTGAGGCTTGTGATGAAATCAGTCAGTATCGTGATTTCCGCCTATAATGAAGAAGGTAATGTCGCGGCGCTTTATGAGGCACTTTCAAAAGAATTGGCAACGGTTCAAGACGTTTTGTTTGAAATTTTGTTTGTGGATGACGGTTCTTCCGATGCAACGCTTTCCCAAGTTCAAGCACTCCAGAAAAAGGATGCGCGGGTTAAAATTGTTCACTTGAAGCGCAATTTCGGGCATGAGATTGCTATGACGGCGGGCATGGATTATGCCAAAGGCGATGCCGTCATCTTTATGGACGCCGATTTACAACATCCGCCCGTTTATGTGCCGCAAATGGTTCAGCTTTGGCAGGAAGGCGCGGAAATTGTGCTGACCAAGCGCGTGGATAATGTGGCGACATCGCGTTTCTATAAATTCTGCGCCAAAAGCTTTTATTATGTTTTGAACCTTCTTTCGGATACTAAAATTCCGGAAAGTATGCCTGATTTTCGCTTGATTGACCGCAAGTATGTTGACTTTTTGAAAGGTTTTAATGAGCAAGACAGGCTTTTTCGCGGGCTTTTGAGTTGGATTATGCCGCATGACAAAGTGAAGGTCATAAACTTCGTGGCGCCGGAGCGGTTCAGTGGAGCTTCAAAATATAACTTCATTAAAAGCCTGCAATTGGCCATTAACAGCATCACGCAGTTTTCTGTGCGACCGCTTCATTTGGCGACATATTTGGGTCTTGCCGGTGCGGCGTGCTCTTTAGGGCTTGGCTTTTATGTGGTGGTGGAGCGCTTTATCCGCCATAACCCCACCCCGGGGTATGCCACGATTGTGGCGGCTGTTGGGTTTATTGGTGCAGTGCAACTGATTAGCCTTGGCATTATCGGCGAATATATCGGCAAAATTCATCTTGAGGTGAAAAAGCGTCCGCTTTATTTGGCTGATTTTATGGAAAATGATGACGACAAGAAAGCCTCTGAAAAATGAGTAAAATTATTTTTAATGCTGATGATTTTGGAATCAGCTTGGGTGTGAATGAGGCCATATTTCAGGCGTATCAAAAAGGCGTTCTTAATGCGGCAAGTTTGATGGTTAATCAAAAATATGCTACGGATGCCGTTGCACTTTCCCAAAAAATGCCTGATTTGGACTTGGGTCTGCATGTTAATCTGACCAACGAAAAACCCGCGGCAGATCCTTCAAAAATAAGGCTTTTGGTCGGGGCTGGCGGCAAGTTTAAAAACGGCTTTGTCAAGCTCTTGTGGCTTTCTTTTATTCACCCCAAAGCGTTGCGGGTGCAAGTTGAAACGGAAGTTGAAGCGCAGGTTTTGAAAGCTCTGGCAATGGGTGTGCATATTCAACATTTGGATAGTCATCGGCATGTGCATATGATTCCCGTTTTGTTTGATGTGTTTGAGAAAATTGCTCGAAAATATCAAATCAAGAGGCTCCGCGTGATTAATGAATGCGCGCTTTTGACCATGCGTACGAATAAAGGGTGGTCTTTTCTTTTTGATGGCGGACTTGTGAAATATTTTTTGCTGCGTGCGCTTGCCTTTTTAAATGGCGCCGTTTCCAAAACCTATTTTTATACCATGCTTTATACTTGTAAACTTGGACCTGATCGTTTTCAAAATGTTTTGATCCCTGAAGGCTTTGATGCCGTTGAGGTGATGATCCACCCCAATATTACAAAAATTGATGCCCCGCATCCGGAAGATATTTTTGATTCAAACGTGCTTTCCCCTTGGCGGGATAAGGAGTTTGAAACGCTTTGCGATCCGACACTTCTTCAAAATTTTCATTTTGGGCAGAAATATCCGTTGCCGATTGCGCTTTATCAAAAGCTTGAAAAAATATGGTTTAAGCTGCCGCAAAAAATCAGATTTTTGCTTGTGGGCGGGTTTAACACGGTGTTTGCTTTTTGTGTTTATGCGTTTTTATTACGTCTTCTTTCGTTGCCGTATCTGTTGGCGTTGATTTTGCAATGGCTCATTACCGTGAATGTTTCTATTGTGACCATGCGTTATTATGTTTTTCAAAGCCGCGGAAATTTCGGTGTGGAGTACGCTAAGGCTTGGGGCGTTTATGTGTGGATGTTCTTCTTTAACAGCCTGTTTTTGAGCTTTTTGGTGGAAATTTGCCATTTCAGCGAGCTTTGGGCGCAAGCGCTTTATCTGACGGTTTCTACAATTTTGACTTATCTTTTGCATAAATATTTTTCTTTTGCAAAAAAAATTAAGTAAATATAAAGATTATCGGCTTTAAAATCTTTCTAAGAACTGTTTTTAAACAATGGGTGGGACGATGAAACTGATTAAGCCGATTGTAAGTATTTCAAAAATTATTGAGGGTTATGATGCGGTTATCTCTGGCTATAACGGTGTGTTAAGCAAGGGTAACGGCATTCATTTTGATGCCATGACTGCCCTTCAAAAATGTGCCGAAAAAGGTAAAAAGGTTGCTATTTTAAGTAATTCGCCTAAACGTGTGCGCGAGCTGATTGAGGAAATGAATGCTTCGGGGTTAAATCTTTCTTTCTTGGAAACGGTTATTACTGCCGGTGAGGTGGCGCATTATTGCTTGAAGAATATGAAAGAGCTCCAACTTCCGGGGAAAAAGTATTATAACATGGGCGCGTCGGAAACTGCCGCCGCTATTTTTGACGGGCTAGATTATCAGCGGGTGGCTCATATCAGCGAAGCGGATTTTGTTTTTGTGGCGGATTTGCGTTCAGAAAAAGATAGTGTGGAGGATTATACGACTGAAATGGAGCATGCGTGCTCTTTGGGCTTGCCTATGCTTTGTGTCGGCAATGATGTTTCCACTTATAAAAAAGGCGAAATTTGCATTGGCAGTGCGGCGCTTGCTGAACAATATGCTGTTTTGGGTGGGCAGATTATGACCATTGGGAAGCCGGAGCAAAAAATTCTTTCATACATCACCGAGTGTTTTGGCGAAAATGTTCAGAAGATTTTGCTGATTGGCGATAACTTTGCCACAGATATTAAATCAGGCGAGGTCTTGGGCGCGGATACGCTCCTGATCTCTAAAGGCGTGCATGTTCATTCTTTGGGCGAGGGGTACATCCCTGATGTGGAAAAAGCGCGCAATTTGGCGTTGCATTTTAATGTTTTTCCGGACTATGTTGGTTCGGGGTTGAGGTGGTAAAATGAAAAAGCGTGTGGTTATTTATGCCCTTGGAGTTGGCCTTATTGCTTGGGGCGCTATTTCTCTTGGGCAGCGGTTGTTAAAACCTGCGGCTGATTGTGTGACGGCACCGCTCGGTTCTGTGGTTTCGGCTGATGAAATTGAGCGGTTTGTTTCAACGTGGCAAAATTATCAAACGCAAGATTTTATTTTGGAAGACGCTTCTCTTCATGCCGAAAATGCAAAAGATTATCCTTTGCGGTTGCGGTGGTGGCTTGCGCGGCATTGCTTTACGCCGGAGCGCTTTTTTGAGGCTGAAGATAAAATCCGCTCAACTGTTCATGCCCTTTATCTGCGCGAGCATGCCAATGCGGTGATTGAAATTTTGAATGCCGAGCTTGAAACAGAAAAAGATGAGCAACGTCAGGCAGCCTTTCAAAATATGATTGAAGCCCAGAAAAAGATTGCCGATGCTTTTCAAATTTCGGAAGAGCAAATGGAAGCTGTGGCAAGTAAATTGCCTGAAATCAGGGCTCTTTGGGAAGCTCAAAAATAATTGAAGGCTGTTAACAAAATGATAACCTTCTTTTTTGTATGATTGAAAGCAACAGATAAAAAACAGGAAGATCGGTATGACGCTCCAAACAAAAAAAATTCTGAATACAATCATTCAAGACGACTGTGTCAAAATTATGAATGAGATGGAAGAAAATTCCGTGGATTTGATTTTTGCCGATCCGCCGTATAATCTTCAGTTGGGTGAGGCTTTGACAAGGCCTGACAACTCCTCTGTCTCGGGGGTTTATGAAGATTGGGATAATTTTGACAGCTTGGAGGAATATGACCGTTATACGCGTCGTTGGTTGGAAGCTGCACGGCGTGTTTTGAAAGAAGACGGCAGTATTTGGGTTATTGGATCGTATCATAACATTTTCCGTGTGGGCTATATTTTACAAAATATGGGCTTCTGGATTTTAAACGATATTATTTGGGATAAAGTCAACCCTATGCCCAACTTTAAGGGAACGCGTTTTACCAATGCGCATGAAACGCTGATTTGGGCGGTTAAAAGTCCGAAGTCTAAGTATACGTTTAATTATGAGGCGATGAAAGCCCTGAATGAAGATACGCAAATGCGCTCTACATGGCAAATTCCGCTTTGCACCGGTAAAGAACGCTTGAAGAATGAGGACGGAACGAAACTTCATCCTACTCAAAAGCCGGAGGCTTTGTTGTATCGGGTTGTGATGGCATCGTCTAATGTCGGGGATGTTGTTTTGGATCCGTTTTTCGGAACGGGCACAACCGGTGCGGTTGCCAAAAAACTCGGGCGAAAATATATCGGCATTGAAAAAGATGCACTTTATGTGAAAGGTGCGGAAAAGCGCCTTGCTGAAGTGAAGCCGATTGATAATGAAGTTGCTTTAGAATTTTCATGCAAGCGCAAACAACCACGCGTGCCGTTTGGTGCCGTGATTGAGCGCGGGCTTTTGGAACCCGGCACATTTCTTTATGATGCCGGTCGCAAGCATACTGCGATTGTGCGTTCGGATGGCACCATTAAGAGCGAAACAACAGAAGGCTCCATTCATCAGGTGGGTGCGGCGGCGCAAAATGCGCCCGCGTGCAACGGTTGGGTTTATTGGCATTATGAAAATGAGAAAAAAGAGCTTATTGCCATTGATGAACTTCGTGAGCAAATCCGTGTGGAGCTCTTTGGCGCAGAATAAGATTTCACCGTGTACAGAACCCCGTTATTAAAGCGGGGTTTTATTTTTAATTTAAGCGGAGTTTTGCCCACATAAACAAGACATTGCCATCGTTTTTGATGCCGGGAACATAAGCCGCCTGAAAATCTAACCGCTTATAGCCAAAACCTGCCATCGGCAAGGGCAGGGGAACCGGAATGTAAGCATATTCATGCCGTTGGGTTAAACCCACGGTAAAACCTGCGCCGGCATGCAATCCGTCTATGGTTTGAGAATGCCAATTTTTCAAGAAGGCATAACCGAACATTGTTTCAACATAGTCATTCGAATCGATAAAGGCCATGGCATAAAGGGCGTGCCAATCACCATCAGAATCATCACGCGAAACACCTAAGCCTGCGCCCCAAGGATTTTCATTATATTTATCAATGTGCTCATCATCATAAGTGAGGCGATTGTGCCATGCGTAAAATGGTATATAAAGTTCGTATGTATTGGAATTCCAGGTTTGTGTGATGTTGTATTTAAACTTTTCTTTCCAGTCCATACCTTCCGTTTCAGACGCTGAGACAGTGTAAGGCAATAAGAGTAAGGTAAAAATAAGAGCAAATATCTTTTTCATCTTCTGACCTTTTGATAATATACTCCTTATTTATAATGGGTGATGTGAAAATAGCAATATTGTTTTAAGGTGCATGCGGATAAGTTTTTATTTTAAGCGTTTTAAGCGGCTATCCGCGGCAATTTTATCAATTACGGCTTTGATGAAACGGTCAATTGGCTTGTTTTCGCTATAATCGGCAGGGGCAACCATATGCGCGCGTCCGTCACGATTGAGGGCGGTGGCGTGTTCTTTGCGTCCGTTTTTATAAACAGCAAGCGTGTGCCCGCCAGCTTTGTTAAGCATCGCCATACATGGAATATCGGTTGAGCCATCGCCAATATAAACCATATTTTCAAAGGGCATCGGGCGGCAAGATTTATCTATGTGGCGGTTGACACCTTCTGTATCGGTAATATCTAAACAGCCTTTGTTGATGCGAAACATATATTGAGTCTTGGAGGTGTAGTTTAAAACAATGGCGGGCCAAACGGCGGCACCGTCATCATCGTATAAAAAAGAGGAGGCGAAAATCTCGGTAAAATGCTTCGCAATCTTGGAGCCTTCCACCATTTCCCGCAAACCCGAAGAAATGATGTAATGGTCAATTTTAACGCCTTGGCTTAAAGCATAGGCATTGATACGCTCAAACCATGTTTCTACGCCCTTGTAAAACTTGACGCTTTCGCCATAAGCCATAAAATCCTCCCGCGTGATGGGCAGGTTGCGCTTGCGCGATTCATCAATAATGACTTTCATATATGCCAAAATATCATCGGCTTTTTTGGCTTTTGCTAAAGCGTTTGATTGTTCCCAAAAGGCTTCAGGGGTGAGACCTAACTTTTTGATAAAGCCGTATTCTTGCATGTTTCCGGGTGATAACGTACCATCAAAATCATAGCAGATCGCCATTGGAATAAGTTTTTCTTTCATGGGGGCTCCTTAGTATTTTAGGTTTATCATAAATAGAAAAATCTCCTTTCGCAACAAAAAAACTTATTGGTTAGGCTTAAAATTTTGGTGAGAAAATTGGTGTAAAATTTTGGTGTAGCGAGAATATGAGAATTTTTGATTTTTATTGTGGAATAGCGAAATTTTTGGAAAAAACTATTGACAAGCGGAATAAAGTAAGGATATAAGCTTTGGTGGATATCGGTTATATTCGTATGAAAATTAAAGCGGAGCGCTTGAGAGGTTTGTTATTTTGAATAACAAAGGTTGAAGTGAAAAACGAGGATTTTAATATAGATTCTATTTTTCCTGGATCCTTCGCGAATGACGCTATTGCGTCAAAGCTCAGGATGACGACAAAGGATATGCGAAGCGCTTGACGGTTTTCATAGGAAGTATTATTTTGAAACATCATCATTATGGAGAGGTGGCAGAGCGGTTTAATGCAGCGGTCTTGAAAACCGTCGTAGGCGCGAGTCTACCGGGAGTTCGAATCTCCCCCTCTCCGCCATTAAATAAAGGCGCGCTCTTTTAGAGCGCGCCTTTATTTAATGGATTGCGTATAGCTGGCATTTAGAGCAATTTTAAATCCGAAAGTGTCCTCACATACGCTTTAGTACGCTCCGGTACTTTCGGATTTAAAATCACTCTATCTGCGCACGCTCTCCGCAATCCTTCAGTTTAGGGCGGTGGAGATTTGAACTCCCGAGAAGGGAGTTTGACTACAAGCGAAAGCGAGACGGAGTATCGCGGTCGGCGAAGCCGATGAGCGCAGTGAACGAAGCATAGCGGAGTAATCTCCCCCCCCCCATCTTGGGTGCAAAAATAAGAATTTGTACTAAAGCCGGGCAGGGGAAAGTCTAACCCTTTTTCCGCGTCAAGGCGGCTTTAATTAAAGCTACAAACAACGGATGCGGCGCAAAGGGTTTTGATTTCAGTTCAGGGTGGAATTGGACGCCAACAAACCACGGATGATCCGGCCGTTCCACAATCTCGGGGAGCTTGCCGTCGGGCGACTTGCCGATAATATCCATGCCGGCATCATGCAAGGCTTTTTCATAAGTGATATTGACCTCGTAACGATGCCTGTGCCGCTCGGAAATATCAAGCCTGCCATAAGCTTCTGCGGCTTTAGAATTTGGCGCGAGGTGGCACGGATAAGCGCCCAAACGCATCGTGCCGCCCAAGTCGCCGTCCGCATGACGAATTTGCTTGGCGCCGTCTTTATCCCATTCTGTCATCAAGCCGACAACAGGCTCACAGTCAGGGGCAAATTCAGTCGTGTTGGCATTTTTGACGCCCGCAACATGACGCATGGTTTCAATAACAGCCATTTGCATGCCAAAGCATATACCTAAAAACGGAATTTCATGCTCGCGCGCATAGCGAATAGCCTCAATTTTGCCGGCGGTGCCACGTTGCCCGAAGCCGCCAGGGACAATAACAGCATCAACATCTTTAAGGTATTTTTCAGCCGGCTCTTGCTCTAAAAGTTCGGAATCAATCCAACGAATATCTGCATGCCGACGGTTTGCAATTGCCCCGTGCTTAATAGCTTCATGAAGCGATTTATAAGCCTCTAAAAGCTTGGTATATTTGCCCACCACGGCAATGGTCACATCACCCTCAGGAGATTTGACCGTTTCAATGATATGCTCCCATTTGCTTAAATCCGCGGGCTTGTCGCATGGTACACCAAAGTGACGACAAACCGCGCTATCCATACCTTCTTTGGCATAAGCTATCGGCACTTGATAAATGTTGCTCACATCTAAAGCGGCAATCACATTTTCTTCACGCACATTGCAGAAAAGCGCTAGCTTGCGGCGTTCATTTTCGGGAATAGGCATTTGCGCACGGCAAAGGAGCATATCGGGCTGAATGCCGTATTCTTGCAATTTTTTTACGGAATGTTGCGTCGGCTTAGTTTTCATTTCGCCGGCGGTCGGGATAAAGGGCAGGAGGGTCAGGTGAACAAACATCACGCGGTCACGCCCGAGTTCATAAGCAATTTGACGAATCGCCTCCAAATAGGGTTGCCCCTCAATATCGCCGACCGTGCCGCCAATTTCGCAAAGCACAAAATCTTCACCGTCCAAATGTGAAAGAATAAAATCTTTAATTTCATTGGTCACATGCGGCACAACCTGAATGGTCGCGCCCAAATATTCGCCATGACGTTCTTTGTCAATCACGCGTTGATAAATTTTGCCACTGGTCACACTGTCAAATTTTGTGGCGGCAACACCCGAAAAACGTTCATAATGTCCCAAATCCAAATCCGCTTCCGTGCCATCGTCAGTCACAAAAACCTCGCCGTGCTGATAGGGGCTCATGGTGCCGGGATCAACATTCAGGTACGGATCAAGCTTGCGCAACCGCACCTTAAAGCCACGCGCTTGCAAAATAGCTGCCAACGAGGCGGAGGCCAAGCCCTTTCCTAAAGAAGAAACAACACCGCCGGTAATGAAAATAAACTTGGTTTTGGGATTAGTCATTTTATTTTTCCTTTGCTTTTTAAAGTGAAAAAGGCACCGCATCAAGTGGGGTGCCTATGTTGTTCAAGTGCTGCATAGCGCTTACTCTGCCATTGGGACAACCGGTACGCTTGGAACGCTTGGCGCGTTTTGTTCGGTAGGCGCCGCATCCAAAACGGAAGTGCTTACGCGTGACGCTCCTTTATAATAAAGTGAAAGCGCAATACTTGTGATGAAAAAGACAGTTGCCAAAACAGCCGTCGCGCGCGTTAAAAGGTTGCCCGTGCCACGCGCGGTTAAAAAGCTGTTTGCGCCCGAGCCGCCGCCTAAGCCGTTAAGCGCCCCGCCCGAGGAGCGTTGCATCAAAATCAGCGCCACCAAAAAGATAGCTGTCAACAAATGTATAACCAATAAAACTGAACCCATTTTCTCTCCTTTCTTTCTTATTTTTGACACACGGCATCAGCAATGCCCATAAAATCAGCCGCTTTTAAGCTAGCACCACCGACAAGTCCGCCATCAACATCTTCCAAGCTCAAGAGTTGAGGGGCATTGGAGGGCTTCACGGAACCGCCGTATAAAATACGCATTTTAGCGGCAACCGCCTTGCCGAATTTTTTAGAAATTTCAGCACGGATGGCACCATGAACCTCTGCCACATCAGCAACCGTCGGCGTTTTGCCCGTGCCAATGGCCCAAACAGGCTCATAAGCAATTACGGTATTTTCGGCGGTGGCATCTTGTGGCACCGATTCTTTAATTTGTTTTTGGCATACAGCAAGGGTTTTGCCCGAGTCGCGCTCCGATTCGGTTTCGCCCACACAAATAATGACCTTGAGCCCTGCCTGATGCGCCGATTCGGCCTTTTGACAGACCAAGGCGCTTGTTTCATGATGATCTGCACGCCGTTCCGAGTGTCCGACAATCACATAAGAACAGCCCAAATCCTTCAGCATTTGCGGGCTAATATCACCGGTATGCGCACCGCTTGCCGCAACATGACAATCTTGTGCGCCAAGCCCAACCTTTGAACCGCGAAGCGCTTTTTTGACACTTGTCAACAGCGTAAAAGGCGGGCAAACCAAAAATTCACACCCTTGTGAACCGCGCTTTTTTGCCTCAAGGGCAACAGCCTTTGCCAAAGCCGTACCATCTTCCAAAAGCCCGTTCATCTTCCAGTTTCCGGCAATTAAAGTTTTTCTTTTCATCTCAAATTTTCCTTTTTTTCATCTCATTTGCCTCTTTTTACCACAGCTGTTTTATTTTTTCCAGTTAAAAAAACTTTTCAACATTAATATTTTCAGATTGCATAAAATTTTAATTAAATTATAATGAGCGCAAAAATTATTGAATTGGGAATAAAATCATGATCACAAAATTTGCAAGAGCACAGAACAATTGGGCGGCAAAGCTTATTTTAGGGCTAACAGCCTTGAGCTTTATGTCACTTTTTGGTGTGGCGGGTTATTACCAAAGCGCCGGTGAAAACCGCACCGTCATCAAGGTGGATGACATTGAAATTTCAAAAGCGCAGTTCAATTATATGCTACAAAAAGAACTCAACGCTGCCAAAAATCTTTTAGGTGAAGACGGCGAACTGACTGATGAAATGCGCGACACACTCATTGCGGGACAAATTGAAACGCTTGTTCATGAATCAGTTTTAGATCGCTCGGCAGAAAAATATCATATTTTGTTCCGTCCTGAGTTTGTTCAAGCCCTGATTATGAATGAACCTTCTTTCAAATTAAACGGTCGTTTTGATTCGGAACTCTTCCGCCGCACGCTTTCCGAGAACAACACCTCCGAGGCGGAATACGTTGCCGCCTTAAAGCGCGACCTCACACGTCGTTTGTTGGTGGATTTACCAGCAAGCGGGGTTCATGTGCCACAAGCTTTGATAAACTCGGAAGCTTTATTAGATAATAAACGCCGCAGTTTCAAATTTATACAGGTCAGCCCGGAAGATATTGAAATCGGACGCACAATCAGCGAAGATGAAATTGAGCAATATTATGAAGATTTTACCACCAATTTCATGACACCCGAAACGCGTGATTTAACGCTCTTAAAACTTTCCAATGAAAAAATTATGGCGGATATGGACATTCCGGCGCAAGACATTGAAGAGTATTATAATGAAAACCGTTCCGAATATGAAACGCCTGAAAAACGCCACCTGTTGCAGATGATGTTTGATGATGAAATTTCAGCCAACAAAGCTTTCTTTGAGCTTCAAAACGGGGCGGATTTCTATGCCGTTGCTGCGGAGCATGCCGGTCAGAGCAAAACAGATACGGACTTAGGCGAAACCGCCGCCGATGAATTATCGGAAGATATTTCCGCTGAAGTTTTTGCCTTACCCCAAGGCGTGCACAGCAAGCCTTTACAAACCGGTGACAAATGGCAGATTTTAAAGGTTGTGAGCATCACGCAAGGGAGCAAAACGCCTTTCATGAGAGCCGCCGTTGAAATTCGCAAAACTTTGGCTGATGAACACCTGTACGATGAAACTTACCGCATTTTATCTGAAATGGAAGATAAACTTGCCGCCGGCGAAACCTTGGAAACCGTGGCGCAAGATTACGGTGCGGAGCTTAAAAAGCTTGATGCCGTTGAGGAAGAATACACACAATCAGCGCCGGATAAAACGCTTGAAAATCCAGATGTGTTGGAAACAGCCTTTAATTATGCCGAAGGCGAAACATCTCGTGTCTTGGAAACAGATGACGGGCTTGTTGCCATGCGTGTTGAAAAAGTTCATGAGCCTTATTTAAAAGCACTTGATGAGGTCAAAGACGAAATCCGCGCTCTTTGGGTGGAAAACGAAAAAGCGGCTCTGACGCGCGAAACTGTAGCAGATATGATGCATAATCTGGAAAACGGCGAAGATATAACAAGTGTTGCCCAACGTTACGGTTTAAGGGTTTACACCTCACAGCCGATCACCCGCAATGAAACATTTGCCGGCATCAGCTACGATGACATCCGCGAGATGTTTACCAATCCGCTTAAAACGCCGCATCAAATTCAGCAGGAAGAAGATTATATTATTGCTGTTGCTGTCAATGATTATAAAAACTCGGCACCGATGAATCAGGCCGAGCAAGACATCATCCGCCGCAATGCTTATCAAGCGCTGATACGCGATTATGCCGATGCCCTGATTGCATCGTACGCTGCAGATTATAAAGTGCGGATTAAATACAAGCTTTTAGGCTTGTCGGATTAATATCTAAAGCCGCCGCAAAGGCGGCTTTTCAAAAGGAGCCGAAATGAAAATTGTTTTTATGGGCACGCCTGATTTTGCTGTCCCGACACTTCAAAAGCTGATAAAGAATCATGAGGTGATCTGTGTATACACACGCGCGCCCAAGCCTGCAGGACGTGGACAGCAGTTGTTGAAATCGCCTATTCATCAGTTGGCGGAACAAAACGGCATTGAAGTCCGCACGCCCAAAACTTTAAGAGATGCAAACGAACAAGCCGCGTTTAAAGCGCTGAATGCTGACATTGCGGTTGTGGCGGCGTATGGGCTGATTTTGCCGCGTGAGATCATTGAAGCTTTTGAGTTGGGGTGTGTGAATGTTCACGCCTCTTTACTGCCACGGTGGCGTGGTGCGGCGCCCATTATGCGTGCTGTTGAAGCCGGCGATGCGCAAAGCGGCGTGAGCATTATGCAGGTGGTGGAAGCCTTAGATGCTGGCGCGGTTTATAAAAAAGTGAATGTACCCATTACAACTGCAACCACGGGTGGCACATTGCATGACGCGCTTGCCTCTATGGGTGCCGATGCCCTTTGCGAAGTCTTGGCGCATTTTCATAAAATTAAGCCCGAGCCGCAAGATGAAAGCCTTGTGACGTATGCTGCTAAGGTGAGTAAAGAAGAAGCACAACTTAATTTTAGCCTGTCGGCAGAAGTTCTGGAACGGAAGATTCGAGCATTCAACCCTTTCCCGATGGCTTACTTTGAATATAAAGGCGAGCGGTTTAAGGTTTTGAAAGCCGAAGTCATGGATCGGACGGCACCGGCAGGTACGCTGATCACGGATAAAGATAGCTTGGTTATTACATGCGCGGACAAAGCTTTAAGCATTTCACAAATTCAGCGCCAAGGCAAAAAGCCGATGCCGATTGCCGAGCTTTTGCGTGGTTTCCAATTTGAAAATGGCGCGGTTTTAAAATAGGCAATTCGGCTATAAAACTTGTTTTTTGAGAAATGAGCGTTATATCCTTGTGTGTTCAATGACCATAAAGTAGAAAATAGAATTTAGTTTCTCTTTTTGGAAGTGAACCGCAAATGTTCCTTTCTCTCGGAATGCGCAAAAGATCTAAATTCGTTTGCCATGAATTGTTGAAAGGTCGCAAGGGGAGGAAATTATTCCTCCCCTTTCAATTTTTAAAGAAAAATAAAAAATCCGCATCAGCGGATTTTTACTCTTTTAAACTATAGCAAAAAAAAGGTACCTTAAAAAATCGGGCTTGTCAAGCTCTAAAACCCGCAGTTTTGCGTTGGTTAATTTGTTGCATTTAAAGGTACCTTTTTTTTGATGTTTTCGAATCGAGGGAGAGGGAAGCATCAAGGGAACGAAATGGACTATTTTGGGCTTTAAGCAAGCAAAACACGTGCTATTCAATGTTTTGCACCCCCTCAAACCTTAAAGCCCAAAACCTCTTTAAAAGAGAACAGTCTGTTTTTTGGAAATGTAAGCAAAGAAATTGGACAAAGTGTTGTTTTTTAAGGGGTTAGAGGGAAGAACGGGATGCGTAAATTTATAGCCGTCATATTTTTGGGGTTGGTCGCCGGAGCATATTCTGTCCAAGCGGCATGTTTTAACGAGTGCAAAGCCGTGCCGGAATGTGCCAAAATGGGGTATAAATTGGAGAAGGAGATTTTTTGCCCTGATGGTTACATTACGTGTCCGTTCGATTCTCAATATATCTGGTGCAAAGAATATACCTGTAAAGATGGACGTTATAGTGATACGAAAGAGTTAACGGGCGAGAAAGGTTACGTTTGCGATGAGGTAGATTATCATCATCGGAAGTGTTATCATTGCCATTGTGATCCTGACCCCGAAGAGTGTCAATGGAGTAATCTCAACAAAGGCGTTGGCGAGTTAGGCGATAGATGTTGTGACGGGCACTATGCCAGTTGTAGAAATTTATGCCAAGACAAGGTCAGCGTGCCGGCTCACGCGCATGGTAATAAAGAGTCTTGCACGGGGTGCAATATTACAAAAGATATTATCACAAGTTGGTCATGTGATGACTGGTATGATCAAATGGGCGAAGCCTGTTATCCGCGTCCATGCGCAAACGGTTACACGATTACGGAGCCTGATCTTGAATCGTGCGGGAAGCAACATTTAGGCTCAGCGGGTTGGGACTGGGAGAGCAATGGTTACATGGGCGAGCAGATTTGTGGTAAATGCACACCCAAAAGTTGTTTAGGAGGTTTCAGCACAGATTATCCAGGCGTGGATAGTTGCGGCGAGCGCGGTGCCGCGGGTTGGACTTGGAACCAAAGCGGTTGGAGTGGTGATGAAATTTGCGGCAAATGTACCATGAAACAATGTCCAGAGGGGTTTGAATCTGGCAAAGCGTCAGCCAAGGATTGCGGTGGAAAAGGCGAAAGCGGTTGGGATTATGAACAATCCCCAACATTTAACGGCGATACGCCCTGCGGGAAATGCATAGCGAAAGGATGTCCGAATAATTCTGCGGTTAAAGTAAGTGACTGCGGTCATACAGGAGAGAACGGATACCGTTTAGGGGAACATGCGGGTTGGAATGGTGATAAAGAATGCAAGAAATGTGTGCCGTTGCAATGCTCACAAGGAACGGCAACGACAGAATCGGGATGTGGCGATAAAGGCAATAAGGGTTGGTCGCTTGGCGAATCGACCGGTTGGTATAACGGGGAGACAGCATGTAAAAATTGCGTGATGTTAAATTGCCCGAACGGTTCCAAAACAGAATGGGTAGACCCGACCAAGTGCGGCAGCAAGGGTTCAAATGGTGGCTGGACGAGCAGCGGAACGGAGCATTATAATGGCGAGACAAAATGTTATACATGCAGTAAGAAAAGCTGTGCTGAGGGCTATGATACGAATAAGCCGAATGTAGGCAGTTGCGGCAAGAGTGGTGCGTCAGGTTGGGACTGGAACGGCAACGGTTACAGCGGCGATGACGTGTGTGGTAAGTGTACGGCACATACTTGCGAAGGGTATGGTTTGAAAGAATGTCCGCCAAACGGTCAATGCTCGCAATGTCAGAAGGGCGACACCCTGATGTACAGACTGGATAATTGCCAAAGCGGTTGGAATAAGGTTGGTGACACCTGTGTGATGAATGAATGTAAAGATTACGCGCCGTCAGCAGCGGAATGTGGTAATGGCACATGTAAAGCGAACGGTTGGACAGTAAATAATAGCGAAACATGTCAAAGGGGTAATACCAAAACATATAAATGCGTTAAGAGTGAGTGTCCGAAAGACGAGAGTACGACATACAGTGATGTGAAGAACTGTGGTACCCAAGGGAGCAAAGGTTGGACGAGCAGTGCGACCACCAA
>CANRJO010000023.1 GCA_947630965.1 uncultured Alphaproteobacteria bacterium | reverse complement strand
TAAAAAATTATCCCGAAAATTGCTAGCGCAATCTTCGGGACCTTCTTTTTACTGTCCAACTTTCCGGGTACAGTTCATTTCGGGCGTTTTTATATTGCTCCATTATAGCAATTTAAAGGTACCTTAAAAAAGTGCCTTTGTCAATAATAAAAATCAAGCAGAATCAAGGGCTCACAATTTTAAAAAGTGTTGCATTTAAAGGTACCTTTAAATTGCTATGGTTCGACAGCCGTTAAATGTCGGGAAAGGAGTGAAAGACACTCCAAACCGTCATGCTGAACAGCGTGAAGCATCCAGGACAACAAATTAGCTAATTTATTTTCACCTGGACTCTTCGCTCTGCTCAGAGTGACGTAAAGAGGCTGTTGCAAGTTAAGGAGAATAAAATGCGATATGTATTGATTTTGTTGGTTTTGATGTTTGCCAATGTGGCGCAGGCGCTTAATTGTGAGAAGGTGCCGGATTGCACGAGTTTGGGCTATTTTCAAGAAGAGGATACGGATTGTGAAAAAGATGGCTTTATGTATTGTCCGTTTGATAAATCTTATAAGAGATGTGTGCATTATAACTGTGCAGCTCTTGGCTTTACAGAATCCGACAAAACATCGTGGTGTAATGATATTGCTTCCTGTCCGTCCAACGCCTCTTACACCCTTTGCAAACGCAAAGCCGTGCAATGTAAGGTTGGCGATGTGTATTACGCAGATGACACTTGCGGTTCTTCCAATAATCTGGACACTACTAAAATTCCGGTCGGCGTTGTGTTTTATGTGACAGCTGACGGACGTCACGGTCGCGTTTTGGCTTTTGATGAGCTTCAAGGAGCCTACAGCGTAATGGATTCAATCAGCACCGAGTTACCTTTATTTACCTGTGAACAAATGTTGGACGGTTTGAAAAAGGGAAATTCGGATTTATATGACGGCCAAGCGCAAACCCAAAAAGTAGCCGCGCTTGATCCGCAAAGTGCCGCCGCCATGGCTCTTAATTATGTTCCGCAAGGAATTGATCCGGATACGCCTTATACCGGCAAGGGCAACTGGTATTTGCCTACGCTTGGCGAGTGGGAGTGGCTTTACGACCATGAATTTACAGCATTTACAGATAAATGCCCGATTTCATCAGGTGGAAATAATCACGCCAACATTCCTATTCTACCTGTCTTAAAAAAGCTTGGAAAGAGCGGCATGCGGGCAGACCGTTTTTGGTCGATTAACTTATTTTCATCTAAACAAGCGTTTTATTTTGGCACCACTTACGGGGATATAGATTCCAATCTTCTGCTTTATCAATATTATATTCGTCCGATTATGAAATTTTAGCTTGACGAGCATAATTTTTTTCTTCCTTACGATTGTAAAATAAATTTTTCCGATTACTTTTTATGAAAAATCGGGAGAAAAATGATGGATGAAAAAAATAAAATCGGTCTTCTACCGGCAACTTTGATGGTCGCCGGCAATATGATGGGTTCAGGCGTGTTTATGTTACCGGCCAATTTGGCAGGCATCGGGAGCATTGCCATTTTCGGGTGGCTGATTACCGTCGTGGGCGCTATTTGTTTAGCACTCGTCTTTTCCAAACTGACGCAAATTTATCCGGCGGCGGGCGGTCCTTATGCCTATGCCAAAAAAGCATTCGGTAATTATATGGGCTATCAGACAAACTTGGTTTATTGGCTTGCCAATGTGGTTGGCAATGTGGGGCTTGCCGTGGCGGGACTCGGCTATTTAACAACCTTTTTCCCCACGCTTAAAGATCCGCTTGTCATGGCGTTTGCGCAAATTGCCGTCATATGGTTTTTTACTTATGCCAATATTTTAGGTCCGAATGTGGTTGGCCGTTTGCAAAGTATGACCACCATTTTAGCCTTAGTCCCAATTATCGGTATGGCGCTTTTGGGGTGGTTTTGGTTTCATGCTGATACATATATGCAAGGTTGGAATGTGACCGGTAAGAGCGATCTGACGGCTATTGGGATGACGCTTAATTTTACGCTTTGGGCGTTTATCGGTGTGGAAAGCGCTTCCGTTTCAACGGCGGTAGTGAAAAATCCCACCCGCAATGTGCCGATTGCGACAGTTGCCGGTGTGATTTTAGCCGCTGTTTGTTATGTTTTGAGCTCCAGCGCGATTATGGGCATTATTCCGAGCTCAGAGCTGATGTCTTCTTCCGCGCCGTTTTCGCAAGCGGTTGCCGTTGCCCTTGGTCCGACAGCCGGCGATATTGTGGCGGCATGCGCCGCGATCGGTTGTCTTGGTTCGCTCGGCGGTTGGACGCTTTTGGTCGGGCAGACGGCAAAAGCCGCCGCTGATGACGGTTTGTTCGGGCGCGTGTTTGCCTGCACCAACAGCAAGGGCGTGCCGGCTTCTGGCTTGGCTATTGTCGCCGGCATTATGACATTGCAGGTTTTGGCAACCATGTCGCCGACTGCCTCGGAGCAATTTGGCAAAATTGCTTCCATTGCCGTGATTTTGACCTTATTGCCTTACATTTATTCTTCGGTGGCAATTAAGATTATCGGGCGCGATAAAATAGATGCTAAGCAAGGCGTGTTTTATACGGTTGTCGGCTTGATTGGCGCTTTTTATTCCATGGCGGCAATGATTGGTTCTGATCCGGCGCAAACCCGTTGGGCTTTGATGTTTGTGATTGCTACCATTATCTTTTATGAATTGGCGG
This sequence comes from uncultured Alphaproteobacteria bacterium, assembly GCA_947630965.1. GTDB lineage: Bacteria > Pseudomonadota > Alphaproteobacteria > RF32 > CAG-239 > CANPYS01. The sequence goes on along the minus strand of CANRJO010000023.1, from coordinate 17,894 downwards.
AAGAACGTCAATGGGCGATGGGCGAGAATCCCGAAGGCATTAAATGTATTGTGCCATCATGGGTGCGTCATTTAACTTTGCTTGTGACCATTTTGGCGCTTGTTGTTATGTTTTGGATTTCGTTTGGCGAAAACAGCGCGCTTATTCACCGCACAAAGAGCCACTTTCCGGTGGTGGAACAGCTTGAAAATTTGAGTTAAGAAAGGAGTGAGAAATGCATCAAAATAAAAATCCGTTCGGTGTGAAAATTTTACTTTCCTATGAAGAACTTGAGCGCGATACCGCGGCGGCGCGCTCGGTTCGGCATTTGCAGACCGATTTGGCAGATGATGATACGGAAATTATTGTCGCAGAACATTTAGAAGACGCTCGCGCTATTTTTGCAAGCGACGCCGGCATTCAATGTGTGTTGATGGGCCTAGAATGTCAGTATTGCTCCAACACTTATGAGGTTTTGGATGTTCTTCGGAGCCAAAATCCGACCGTGCCGATTTTTTTGATGTCAAGCCGCAATATGGCCTCGCAAATTCCGACTTCCGCGCTTGAAAAAGTGAGCGATTTTATTTGGCTTTTGGAAGATACCACCGATTTTATTTCAGGACGAATCCGCGCCGCGATTGAGCGTTATCGTTCCTTTATCCTGCCGCCGATGTTTAAGGCGTTGGCACGGTTTGCCAAAATTCATGAATATTCGTGGCACACCCCGGGGCATACAGGCGGAACGGCGTTTTTGAAATCTGCCGTCGGACGCGACTTTTTTAATTTTTTCGGCGAACAGGCGTTTCGTTCCGATCTTTCCATTTCCGTTGGCGAGCTTGGCTCTATGCTTGACCATACTGGTCCTATCGGGGAAAGCGAAAAATATATGGCGCGTGTATTTAATTCTACCCGCAGTTATCATGTTACCAACGGTTCGTCCACCTCTAACCGCATTATCTTAACGGCAAGTGTGACACGTGATGAAATTTGCTTGTGTGATAGAAATTGTCACAAATCGGTAGAGCATGCCATGACGCTTTCAGGCGCTATCCCGACTTATTTAGTGCCGACCCGCAACCAATATGGCATTATCGGCCCGATTTTGCCCGAGCGTTTAACGCCCGAGGCCGTTAAGCAGGCTATTGATGAAAACCCGCTTGTGAGCGAGCGCATTGATCATCAGCCCAAGCATGCCATTATCACAAACTCCACTTATGACGGCTTGTGTTATAATGTTACGCAAGTGCGCGACTTGTTAGGGCAGAGTGTTGACCGCTTGCATTTTGACGAGGCTTGGTACGGTTATGCGCGCTTTAATCCGATTTATGAGGGGCGTTATGCGATGTGTTGCAATCCGCAAACTTATGATAAATCGCAACCAACCGTTTTTGCCACGCAATCCACGCACAAGCTTTTGGCGGCCTTCTCGCAAGCCTCTATGATTCATGTGTTGGAAGGGCGCAACCCGATTGACCATGTCCGCTTTAACGAATCGCTGATGATGCACTCGTCCACATCGCCGCTTTATCAGATTATTGCCTCTAATGATGTGAGCGCGGCAATGATGGATAACGGAGGTGGCAAAACCTTGACCGATATTTCCATTCGTGAAGCGATTGATTTCAGAAAAACAGTGGCGCGTATTCATAAAGAATATGGCGATAATGATGATTGGTTCTTTAATATTTGGCAACCGGATCAGGTTCGTATCCCCGAAACGGGTGAAAAAGTGCCGTTTTATGAAGCGCCTGACGATCTTTTGGCGACTATGCCCGATTGTTGGGTTTTGCACCCTGATGAAGCTTGGCACGGTTTCGGCGCTATTGCAGATGGTTATTGCATGCTAGATCCGATTAAAGTTTCAGTCACAACCCCTGGCGTGATGCCCGATTCATCGCTTGCTGATTGGGGCATTCCGGCGGCGCTTTTAACGGCTTATTTGGATAACAAGGGCATTATTGTTGAAAAAACGACCGACTTTACCATTTTGTTCCTCTTCTCAATGGGGGTGACAAAAGGTAAATGGGGCACGCTCTTAAACGCTCTCTTCGCCTTTAAAGATGATTATGACAACAATGTGCCGCTTTCGCGCATCATGCCCAAAATTTATCACGCAGATGAAACAAAATATGCTTCCATGGGGTTGCGTGATTTGAGTGTGGAAATGTTTGAGGCAATGAAATCTTTGGGAACAACCAAAGCCCTTTCGGCGGCGTTTTCCGTCCTTCCGCATCCGGATATGACGCCTGTTGAAACGCATGAGCAACTTGTTAAAAATAATGTGGAATCGCTCACGCTTGATGAAATGGAGAATCGCACCGTTGCCACCGGCGTTGTTCCTTATCCGCCAGGAATCCCGATGTTAATGCCTGGTGAAAACGCAGGTCCTTCAGACGGTCCGCTTCTCGGCTATCTCAAAGCGTTGGAAGCCTTTGATCAAAGGTTCCCCGGGTTTGGGCATGATACGCATGGAGTCGAGGTGGTGGCTGGGTCCGGCAAATACCGCATTTTGTGTCTTAAGGAACGCGTCTAATGGGCGCCTAGAGCGATTTTTTGGGCTTGTCCAATTCACGTACCATCAACGTACGCTAAAATTGTCCAAGCCCAAAGAAATCACTCTAATCACCTCATTATCCGCGTTCCTTTGGCTTGGGTGCAAAAATAAAAAAACGTCCGATTTTTTCGGACGTTTTTTGTTGCTCTGATATAGCAATTTAAAGGTACCTTAAAAAAGTGGGGTTGTCAAGCTCTAAAACCCGCAGTTTCGCGTTGGTTAAAGTGTTGCATTTAAAGGTACCCTTTTTTTGATGTGTTAGGGAATGCGTATAATGGGTGCCTAGAGCAATTTTTCTCTCAAAAGTGTCCTCACGTACGTCTTATGTACGCTGCGGTACTTTTCAGCAAAAAATCACTCCATTCACCTCATTCTCCGCATTCCTGGGATAAGAGAGGAGAAGAAAATGCGGTATATATTAATTTTGTTAGTTTTATTATTTACCAATGTGGCTGAGGCGATGAATTGTCAAAGATTGCCTGATTGTGAAAGTTTGGGATATTCCAAAGCGGAAGATCCGAATTGCGCCGATAACGGTTATCTCAACTGTCCGTTTGATCAGGATTATAAAGTCTGTGTGCAGTATAACTGCAAAGCCTTAGGTTTTACCGAATCAGACAAAACATCTTGGTGTGCTGACCTCATCGAATGTAAGGGCAACGAAAAAATGACGCTTTGTCAAAAAGCTTGTGTCGCAACAAATGCGCAAGAGCTTAAAGAACTCGCCGAATCGGGTAAGTGTCAGCTCTTAACGATGAAAAATGACATCACACTTTCAGAAGAGAAGCTCAATGTTTCCGCAAATACCATGATTGACGGTGGTGGGCATACGCTTCATGTGTCGGCGAATATAAATCCGATAGATTTGCAAGCGAACAGCGGTCTCAAAAACCTTAACTTGGATGTAAAGGGTACAGGCGTTAAACAAGGTTATATTCTTCTTCCGCAAGGCGATGGGGTTGTGTTTGAAAACCTGACGGCTACGGTTTCAGGCATGGGACACAGTTATAATGCAGGGCTTGTTGGTATGTCAAATTTTTCTGCCGAATTGAGAGGTCAAACAAATCTGAATTCAAATTATTATAGTGTCTTTTTCAATAGTGGTCATATTAATTTTACAAATGCACAAGCCACTCTTTTTGTTGATAATGATTTAATGAAAGATTCCAATGTTACGCTTCACAATTCCACACTTGATATTACAATGAGTACTGTTCTCATGACGCGCTCCAAATTAACGCTTTACAATTCTACACTTCATTTTACAAGCTCTTATTTATTCTGGACAGGAAACTCAATGACAGAAAATGTCTTGACAATCGGGGAGGGTTCCACCGCGGTGATTAAAGTTTTACAAGGTTTGAATATGGAAAGTACTAAAAAATCAAATTTTGTGTTAAGCGGGACAGCAAATGCACCGGCAAGGTTAGAAATTACGACACCTGATGAAAATAATAAAGAAACCTATATCAAAGCTTCCAATCCGGCTGATACGCTTGTCTTAAACGGTAAGACTTACCACCCTGTGAAAGAGGCGACAGTTCTTGTCTCTGAAGTGGTAAAATCTTCAGACTGGCGCGCGGAACAATAGGACGTTATCAAGAGCCTCGGCATAAATCTTTTTTTAAGTTTTCTCTTTTAAAATCATTTGCTGAGGTGTCTATGGATTACGTTAAAGTAGAAGGCGAGCGTTTTGTTGTCCGGCTGATGTATGCCGGCATGCAAAATATGAGCGGTCGGGCTGTTTATCAGGAAACAGGTTGGGGAAATGTGGCGGTGGTGCATCGGGATTTGTTCGCGGCGTTGCAAAAAACGGTGCCTGTTTTGGAAAAGCATAACCTTTATATGCTCATTTTTGATGCGTATCGCTTGCCAGAGGCGCATAATATGTTGGTACAAGCTGTGCCGTTTGGTCTTTTTGCGCCGGAGCCGAAATTATCGGCGCATTGTCATGCCACGGCGGTGGACGTGTGTCTTGCCAATGAAAATCTTCAACCTCTGAAATATCCGACACCTGTTGATGATTATACGCCTGAAAACGCGTTGACTGTCCGGTTAGGGAATATTGCCGCGTTTCAAAAGGATGTGCTTAAAGCTCGTCATGATTATCAAGGCGCCACAGCCGAGGAAAAAGCAAATCGTCTTTTCTTAAAAAAATTAATGGAAGGCGTTGGCTTGGAGAGCTTGGCTCATGAATGGTGGCATTATTCTTTGCCTGATGGACTTAATCAGGAAAAATATCCGCTTATCAGTTTGTTTTCGGAAGATTTTTCCTAGCGCAAATTTTCAAGCTTTCACTTCAATAATGTCCGCTAAATCGGTGGTGAAGTGTTTGGAAATGTGCTCCTTTTTTAAGGCTGTGCGTCCTGCTTTGATGCTCACGGCCGGCACAACGCACGCGGGGCTCTTGGCGTTTAATTTATCCAGGCACTTCATTAAAGCTGCGCTTTTGGCTATGTCTTTCTTTTCAAAAAGGTCGGTCTGTATGCTGTTTCGGGGTGTGAGCGCCAATGTCATCACACCGCATTTTTTATAAGCGTAACCGGCTTTGAAAATCTGCTTTAAGCCTTGAAGCGCGGCTTTCACAATTTGGAGCGTGTCATCGGTGGGCGAGGGGAAAGAAATGATCGCCTGATTGTGATATTGCGCTAAATCTTCCCGAAAGCGGTTGGTCTGTATGAAGCAAAGCACCGCACCGGCGCACAGATTTTGCCGGCGCAATTTTTCGGCGCAACGGGCGGCATGTGTGGCGGTGGCGGCGCGTAAATCATCAAGCGTGAAGGTCATTTCGCCAAAACTGCGCGAATTGCAAATTTGCTTTTTATCCGCTTCCACCTCTTCAAGGCTCAAACAAGTTTCGCCGTTAAGCTCGCGCCACAGACGTTCGCCGGTGACGGTCATCATTTGGCGGACTTGCGCGGGGCAAAGCAGGCTGAATTGGTAGGCGGTGTTGATGTTTGCGGCTTGCAACTTTTTGCTTAATCTGCGCCCGATGCCCCAAACGTTTTCAATGTTTGTCCTCTTTAACGCCGCGATGCGTTTGATTTCTGAATCTATCACGCAACAGCCATTGTACGCCTTATACTTTTTGGCGAATTTGTTGGCGACTTTGGCAAGCGTTTTGGTGGATGCAATGCCCAAGGAAACGGGGATGCCCGTGCTTTTTGTGATGTCTTGCACCAACTTTTGCCCAAAGGCTTCAAGGTTTGGAATGCCCTTTAAATCCAAAAAAGACTCGTCAATGGAATAAACCTCAATGCGAGGTGTGGCGGCGCGGAGCAGGCTCATCACACGTGCCGACATATCGCCGTAAAGCGTGTAATTGGAAGAAAAAACCTGAACATTGTGCTTTTGAATGATGTCTTTGATTTTGAAAACAGGCACACCCATCTCAATTTTGAGGGCTTTTGCCTCGTTGGAGCGAGCAATCACGCAACCGTCGTTATTGCTCAAAACCACCACAGGCACGCCGTTGAGTGCGGGGTTAAACACACGCTCGCAGCTTACATAAAAGTTATTGCAATCTAAAAGCCCGATCATTTCGGCACCATACGGGGCAGGGCGGTCGGCGGCATTTTTTTGATGACATAAGTCACAATGCCCCAAATCAGGAAATCGGACTCGGGGGTAACTTTGCGTTTTTTGTATGCCGGATTGGCGGGAACGAGCCATAACTCGCGGTTTGAAATTTTGATAAATTTCAGCGTAAATTCACCGTCAATGAAACAGACCGCCACGGCGCCATCAAAGGGTTCTAACGCCTTGTCAATAATTAAAATATCGCCCTCATCAATGCCGGCGTTTTGCATACTTTCGCCGCTGACGCGCCCGAAAAAAGTGCTTGCGGGGTGCTTGATTAAGGTCTGATTAAGGTCAATCGGCGGTTCAAGGTAATCTTCCGCGGGGCTCGGAAAACCCGCCGTGATCGCCGATGTCGCCATCGGTAATCGCAATGAATTTACGGGGCGTATTGGAGCGATTTTGATGTTTTTCATAAGCTTATTATACGCCTCTTGGCGTTTGTTAAAAGCTCACAATTCGGTTAGGGTGTGATTGTGGCTTGAAAAGGGCTTAAAGCGGGCTTTTGAATCTATAAAGCAAAAAATGAAAAAAAGTGCTTGCATTTTATGAAATTTTATTTTACATATACTTCTGCCAAACATTTTGGAAAGACAAATTGGGGCGTCGCCAAGTGGTAAGGCATCGGCTTTTGGTGCCGACATTCGTAGGTTCGAATCCTGCCGCCCCAGCCAACTTTTAAGCCTTGTTTTCACAAGGCTTTTTTTGTTTTATTATCTATTCTTTGAGTTGGGGTTTGAATGTGTCGGCCTTTATGGTATGCGGAAGTGCTTTAGTGGTATTTGTATCGGCATATTTATGAGAAAAACTTATCATTTGCTTGAGTAACCCCTCGGCTCTTTCAAGTTGTTCGTGTATATTTTTTAAAGTGTCTCGGTTTTGCGCATTCATCTTTAAGGATTCTGCATTGTTTTTTATTTTCTGTATCATTGGCATAAAATCGGTATAAAATGCCTCGCACATTTTAGCCGTTGTCTCCATTTCTACCTTTAATGATGTCTTATCCGTCATTTTGATCTCTTATCTCCCGGCGTTTTTCTTTTGGTATATTATTGAGCCCTTTTTTGAATTCCTCCTTTCCTGATCTATACCAATGTGAGCAACAAGGATGCGGTGTATAAATCACTCTCTTATTATCATCCTTATATTTACCTTTCAATTCCGGATATTTTTTACCTTGATATTGATCTCTTGCAGAACTTGATGTGAAAACAATGACGTTCGGATCAAGGATATCAATAACCTCATCAACGACATGTATTGATTTTTCAACACATCTTTTAAATATTTCTTCAAAATCTTTTTTATCTGTTGCCAATTTTTTTAAGGAATTATAATATGATTCACCTTCGTATAATGATGGCATTTGATAGAAATTCATAAATGCAAAATAACGATAGAGCTTTTTATTTTCCTGATCTATATGCTCAATTTTTTTACCTAATACAACATCACTAAAACTCTTGAGCGGATTAGTATATATGTTATATCCACGACCGCTCTTGTCACCCCCTATATAATTTGTTATAACTGTTTTTGTGTTAAAACACTCACCGTATTGTTCTGCAAAATCTTTACCATCCTTATCTTTACCATCTTCCCACCAATGATTTTTAAAATAACAAAGGCCAAAGCCATCATTATCTCTTTTCCCGCTAATATAATGGCTTTCTCCGATTTGTAATATTTTGCATACGTTATACTTATCGCCTACAAAAGGTAAAAATTGAGGATGTCGCTTAAACCACTCAAGTTCTTTTAATTTTTTATCATATTCTTCATTCATCTATATTTTCCACCTATCTAGTAAATTATTTTTTATTCTATACACACATAAATTTTTATACAAGACAAAATATATTATCATCACATTATCTCTTGACTATGACAAAATGTGTCGTATAGTAAATTATGGTTTTTCAGGAGATGAAGTCATGGCTTATGGTAAAACTTTTGATTTATTGGATTTGGCAATTTGGATGCAATCTGATCGGGAAGGGGTCTCCTTAAGTGATATTGCCGCAAGGTTTCAGGTGTCTCGCCGGACGGCGGAACGCATGCGCGATATGATTGTGAGCGCCTTTCCTCAAACAGAGGAAGTCCTCGGGGAAAACAACCTTAAACGTTGGTACATTCCGCAAGGAACCTTGAAAGATTTTATCCAGTTTGATGCCGAGGAAGTTAGCGTTCTTGAAAGCGCTCAAAAGCTTTTTCTAAAGCAACAAATGACCCAACAAGCCCAAACTTTGGAAAAAGTTATTCGCAAAATGAAGGCCAATATTAAGCCTGATGTCTTGCGCAAAATCTTGCCTGATGCGGAAGTCTTGGCTGAAAGCGAAATGTTTGTTTTCCGCCCGGGACCGAAACTTCAGATAGATCCCGAGCTGATCAGAACCATTCAAAGGGCTATTTTGGAATGTCATCGCATTAAAATATCTTATTTCCATGAAAATACGAAAAAAACAAGCTCAAACGTTTTGGATCCTTACGGCTTTTTATACGGGGAGCGTAACCATTATCTTATTGCGCATCATAGTGATAAATATTTTGGTGATGATGTGCATCTGTTTAACCTGATGAACATTAAAAAGGTTGAGATTCTTGAAGATCTTTTGACAGTTGTGCCACATTTCGATTTGAAAAAATATGTTGAAAAATCTTTCGGCGTTTTTCAGGAACAACCTTTTGAGGTGGAATGGTTGTTTGATCAGGAAGTTGCCGATGAAGCCGAAAAATACATTTTCCACCCGACACAAAAGATTCAACGCCACGAAGACGGCTCTTTAACCGTTACGTTTTATGCCGGTGGGCGAATGGAAATGGACTGGCATCTATATACGTGGGGAAAGCATGTCAAAGTTATTAAACCTGAGAATTGGTACGATCAAAACCCTTCATAGCCCGTTGATAAATTTCATATGCCGTTTGGCAATCTTGCCATAAGGGGTTATTAAACAGCTGAATTGGCTTAATTTTTAACTTTTTGACAAGCCTGGGCAGTGAGCAAGGTTGGAGCGAAAATTTTTCTTTTGAAAGTTTTAACAGATCCTGTGTGGCATTCGGGAGCTCATAACCCAAATTATAATTTAAAATTTTCATATTAAAGGGCAGGTAGAAGGATATAATTTCTTTATTTGCAATAAATTCCTCCAAGTCTTTCCGAATATCATCAAATGTCGGGGCGTTTTTGACGGTATGCCAACTGATTTTGTGGATTTTTGTGGCTATCCGCGGTATCGGGGCTTTTGGGTTAATGTATGAATGAAAAAATCTTCCGCTTAATTCGTTGTTTTCTTTAAGCTCAATCATGGCAATTTCAATAATCTTATTTTTTTCAGGTATTAAACCCGTTGTTTCGGTATCTAAAATTATTTTTCTCATTGTTCCCTCCTAATTTATGGCTTCTTTCAATTCCGGTTCCCAATCTGCAATTTCGCCACTTTTTTTAAATTCCAGATTAATGTGCAACATTGAAGTTGGTTTCAACGGAACAATCATTAATGTATGTTTTTTAGGTAAAAGGAAATACGGAATATAAAGCGCAGGGTTATAAAGTGCAAAAATATTGTCCGCCGTTTCCAAAACGCCCGTTTGTTCTTTGATGCCACAAAAATCTCTTGTATGGGGCATGTTATCCGTGCGCGTGTCAATGGCTCTGTTAAGTGTTCCGGTTATGACAAGGGCAAAATTATATATTTTTGCCATTTGCTTGAAACGCCGTAAGATTTTTTTGTTGATAACGTTGCCCAGTAAGTGTATATCTATAAAAATAACGTCCGGATGATGTTTTAGGCATAAATCTTGCAATTTATGTGCGTCTAATAAAACCTCTTCTTCCAAATTAAGCGAGGGCAGGTTCGGACAAACGGCGAACATTCTTCTTGTTGTTTCGTGTAAATTTCCCGTGATGAACAAAACTTTGTGGCCGAATCGGGCTATGTTGAGCGCCATATTGCATAAAAGCCAGGTTTTTCCGGATAAGGGGCGACCGGCGATAAATGTTATTTTTTTTTTAAATAATCCCATGTATCTAAAATCAAAATCTTTGTAATAGCTCGGTATGATTTGATCCGTTGTTATGAGATTGTAAAGCGCATAGGCTTTTTTGAGTGTTGTCATTTTTTTCTCCTGAGTATGTTTATATCAGAACCTTAGCTTCTGAATACGACAAAAGGTGTCGTACGCTAGGCGTTTTTTTAAACCGGAAAAGTTTCTTGACAAAATGTTGTATAAAAACTGTTGACAAATTGTTAAAAATAGTTTAAATTTCGTTAAATTTTTGGCGATTAATGTCGTTTTATTGGCTTTTTTGCTTTGTAAACGGCATGTTATAGCTCAATGAATTATTTTGTTTTTTTCAAAATTTTATGCTTTTTGATTAAATATTTTGTAAAAAATTTGTCGGTTTTAACCTTTTTATTTTTATGCTGATAAACAAACAACAATAAACATTTTATGAGGGAACTTATGAAAAACAGCATTTTTGGTTTGACTTTGATAACAACAACGGCATTGGTTGCTACAAATGCGCAAGCAACCTTTGAAGAAGCTTATAAAAACTCGGGAGAGGGGACGTATACCTTTAGCGGTGATGAAGATTTAAGCAAAGATCTCGGAAAATCCAATCATAATATGGTCGTTACCGGGAATAATGCCACTTTGCATGGTAATGATCAAAAAGGTATGGAGCTTCAACAGGGACGAAGTGTGACTGTTCATGATGGTCTGAATTTTGAAGGCTTCAAGAAAAACGGTGAAGGTGCCGTGCTTAACAATTCCGGAACTTTTGAGTTGGAAGGCGATGCGAACTTCAGCAATAATTCAGCCAATTGGAGTGGTGGCGTCTTTTATAATAAAGCGGATGGTACCATAACGCTTAAAGACGGCGAGCATACGTTTGAGAATAACAATGCTGGTCAACCGAATACAGGTAGTCATGGAGGCGGTGTTCTTTATAATGAGGGTACCTTTGAAATGAGCGGCACCAATACGTTTAAGGATAACAAGGCAGATAGGGGCTTCAGCGGGGCAATCCATAATGTCGGGCAAGTTACCTTGGAGGGGACGACAACTTTTGAAGGTAATTATGCAAAAGGCATGTCAGATCTGGGCAGAGGTGGTGCCGTTTCCAACCATAAAGATATGACCATTACGGGTGATAAGGTTACTTTCAGAAATAATAAATCTTATATGGGCGGTGCTGTTTATAATGACCAATCATCTGCTAACACAGGTGTTTTAAACATTGAAACTGAAGAATCCGAGTTTTCCGAAAATAAGGCTGAGACAGGCGGTGGTGCTATTTCGAACGGAACAGATGTGAACATTGGCGGGCATGCAACCTTTAAAGGCAATGAGGCCAGTTCCGGCGGTGCTATTGAAAATAAAGGTGGCAATGTCAAACTAAATGATGTTGTTTTTGACGGGAATACGGCAACCGCGGTCGGTGGTGCTATCTATAACTCCGACCTTGGTGGCGGGAAAACTTCTCATGATCAGGGAATTGTTATTGTTGAAGGTACTGCAGAATTTTCAAACAATGAGGCGGAAACCGGCAGTGCTATTTATAATGTGAAGGCTTACACCGAAGATAATGCTGATGTCTCGGTGACATTTGAAAAAGATGTCTCTTTTTCTAACAATACGGCTTCCAACATGGGTGGTGCTGTGTATAATTCAGGAACGGTTACAGCTTCCGGCAATGCCACCTTCAATGATAATAATGCCAATTACGGCGGTGCGGTTCTGAACTATGGCGGCACGGTGGATCTTCAAAGCGAAAACGAGTTTAATAATAACACATCCACCAAGGGTGGCGGTGCCCTTTATAACTGGAACAAAGGGACGGTTAAACTTGGTAAATCGGCTGCTTTCAGCGGCAACACTACGAGTGATGCCAACGGTGGCGCCGTTTATAATGACAGCACGAGCACCATTGAAGGGCAGGATTTATCTTTTTCCAATAATACCTCTTCCAACATGGGCGGCGCGGTTTATAATGCGGGAACGGTTACGGCTTCCGGCCATGCCGACTTCAATGATAATCATGCCAAATACGGCGGTGCGGTTCTGAACTATGGCGGCACGGTGGATCTTCAAAGCGAAAACGAGTTTAATAATAACACATCCACCAACGGCGGCGGTGCCATTTATAACTGGAATGGCACGGTTAAGCTTGGTGAATCGGCTGTTTTCAGCGGCAATAATACGAGCGATTCAAACGGTGGTGCCGTTTATAATGACAGCACGAGCACGATTGAAGGTCGGAATTTGTCATTTTCCAACAATACCTCTTCCAACATGGGTGGTGCGGTTTATAATGCGGGAACGGTTACAGCTTCCGGCAATGCCGCATTTGAAGGTAACCAGGCGAAAAACGGCGGTGCCGTGTATAATTCAGGAACAGTCAATATTGAATCCGGTAAAACGCACTTTTCCAACAACACCGCTACCGATATGGGTGGTGCCGTCTATAATAAGGGAACGATGACGAATACAGGACATACCACGTTTACCGGAAATAAGTCCGAAAGTGGCGGTGCGGTTATGAACGCGGGCGGTACAGTGGAACTTAAAGGCGGAAGCGATTTTAAGAATAATACTTCCACAAAAAGTGGCGGTGCCGTTTATAACTGGAACAATGCTACTGCTACTTTGGAGGGCGACACCTCTTTCAGTGGTAACAATGCCGTCAACGGCGGTGCTGTTTTCAATGAAAGTATGCTCAAAATTGATAACGGCAATGTATCTTTTTCTGATAATGAGGCCTCCAAAAGTGGTGGCGCGGTTTATAATTCGGGAACAGCCAATATTGAATCCGAAGAGACGGATTTTTCTAACAATACTTCTACCGATATGGGTGGCGCCGTCTATAATGAGGGTACTCTGACGAATGTCGGACATATCACATTTGTCGGCAACAAGTCCGAAAGCGGCGGTGCGGTTATGAACGCTGCCGGGACGTTAGAGCTTAAAGGCGGAAGCGATTTTAAGAATAATACTTCCACGAAGGGCGGCGGTGCTCTTTATAACTGGCAGAAAGGTACTGTTACCCTTGAGGGCGAGACAAACTTTACCGATAATGTCGCCGAGGGTGCCAACGGTGGCGCGATTTATAATGCCGCTGAAAGTAACATTCACATCAAAGGCAATGCTGTGTTCTCAGGCAATCGCGTGAATGGTGTGAATGGCGAATATAACGATATTTATAATGACGGCAATATTGATGTTTCCGAAGATTCCACTCTAACTCTTGACGGTGGTGTGACTGGCTCAGGGAACCTCACGTTTGAAGACGGTTCAGCACTCGTTGCCAAAGTTGGTAAAACCACCATCACAAACCATGTGACAAATAAGGGTGCGGAACTCACGCTCGTGATGGAAAACGGCTTTGAAGGCGGTACGGTTGATTTGATTGGTGAGGGTGGCTCGTTGGATCAGGATTTTGAGCTTAAAAATAGTAATACTTTCTATGACTTTAATCAGAGCGACAAAACCGGTTCTTATGAAGTTTCTAAAAAATCTACTGAAGATTTGAAGGATATGCTTCATGCCGATGCTAATGAGGCGGCTGCCGCCAGAGCCTTGATCTACGGTAGAGCGTCCGAAGATAACCAAACGTTTAATGATATGGCAGATGCCGTTTTTGCCAAGTTGCAATCCCCTGATACCATTCAGGAGGGTTTGGACGATGTGGCGATGATGTCGCCGGAGGTTGCTGATTTGGTGCAACAGGAGCAAACGGCTGTTAGTAATCAGATCTTTGGGGCGGTTGGCAGTCGGTTGAGCAGTGGCACGGCTTCAAGTTGGCGCGGTATGTCTTCGGGCGATGATCCTTTCCGCGATGTGACGGTTTGGGCGCAACTTTTGGATAATCACGCCGAGTTGGATGAAACGTCTGGTGTTCATGGTTGGGATTCTGATACGTATGGCATAGCGCTCGGGCTTGAAAAGAAGATTAATCCGTTCTTCAAAGCCGGTATCGGCTATGCTTACGGCAAAACGGATATTGACGGTTTCCGCCGCCAAACAGACATTTATACCAATACGGGCATGCTTTATGGCGAATATAAGCCGAGCAATTGGTTTGTGAACGGCATATTCTCGTACGGGTGGTCGGATTATAAAGAGAAAAAGAGCATTGCCGATTATCTCGTGCGCGCGAAATATGACGTGAATTCGCTTGGCATGCAGGTCATGACCGGTTATGAATTTTGGGCGCCGTATGGTGTGAAGTTTGTGCCGGAGTTGGGCATGCGTTACCTTTATTTGGATCAAAATGACTACACGGATTCAATGGGCATTCGCATCACGGGGCGCACCTCGGATGTGTTGACGGCGGTGTTCGGCGCGAAAATCAGCCAACCTTGGGTGGTGGGCTATCGAACAATCATCACACCGGAATTGCGCATTGCCACAACGTATGATATGAAACGTCCGGATGCTGATTCTGTTGTTTCTTTGCCGAATGGTCAGAGTTACGAGGTTTCGGGGCGTCCGATGAAGCGTTTGGGTGTTGAAATTGGCGCGGGTGTGACGGCGGAAGTTAATGATAAAACAGACGTTTCCGCCAATTATGAAGGGCACTTCCGCGATCATTATCAAGACCATACAGGGCTCTTGGGTGTGAAGTATAAAATCTGAGCGCTTGAATCAAAAAAGAAAATATCCTGTGGCTTAATTGCTGCGGGATATTTTCTTTTTCATCAAATGTGGTTTAATGTGGGTATGAAAATAAACGTTTTGAAATATGTTTGTCTTTTAGTTTTGGTGTGCGGATGTCGGTCTGTTACTGTGCCGCCGGAATTTGTGTATCGGGAAATTCAGACAACAACCTTTAAGCTTGCAACATGGCAGAAAATAACGCAACCCGGCGGGCGTTACAAAATTTATATTGAGGGTGACGGATACGCCTTTAACGCCTACGGGCAGCCGACTTCTAACCCCACGCCGCATGGTACGCTTATGCGCGAGCTTGCTTTTGGCGATGATGCTCCAAACGTGATTTATTTGGCGCGACCTTGTCAATATGTGACAGACGGCGCGTGTGCGCAAAAATATTGGACCACCGCGCGTTTTGCGCCGGAAGTTGTGACGGCCTCGCGCGAGGCTGTCCGTCGCATCGCGGGGCAGGCGCCTGTGGTGTTGATTGGGTTCTCGGGCGGCGCGCAGGTGGCAGGGTTAATCTCCGTTCGGCCGGAAGGGCTTCGGGTTGAAAAAGTTGTGACCATCGCAGGTAATGTTGATCATCGGGCGTGGACGGCTTATCACCACTTGCCACCGCTTGATGAATCAGAAAATTTGGCGGATTATCGTGCGACGTTCAGAGCGCTTGCGCAAGCCCATTTTGTGGGCGAAGATGATGACGTTGTACCGGCATTTTTGGTCAGGAATTTTGTGGGTAATGATGCCTTGATTCACGTTGTGAAAGGAGCTACTCACAACACCGGCTACCAAACCTCTTTCCCCAAAATTTATGCGGAGTAGGCGTTATTTATATTCTGAAATACTCAACCCAACTTCTAGTGCTTTATTTTTCCTTTGAGATGTATTTTGCTGGGATAATGCCACCTTTAACCACAATTAGGTAATAAGGGACAACAGAAAACCGCAAGCCTAACTTTTCATCGCAAGCTGACCAATCTACGGGAGAGGTGTCAATTTCGTTTATTGAATTCAGTTTTACTAAAATCTCATCGCAGTTTTGCGGTAAATCAGCTATATCATTGGGGTTTATCGGTGGCGAAACGTATATTGCCTCAATTAATCCGTCTGCTGACAAAGCGTCTAAATCTATGGAGAATAAATCTGCATTTTCAATAAAAGGTTTGAACATATTTTCGCTTTTGTCCGTCCATTGTATTGGTTCGGAAAAACCACGAATGGCGCGACTGCGCCCCACAAAACAACTTTCCATCCAGCTGACAATTTCGGTGTGCGTTGTTTTTCCGCAAGTGCGCTTATAGTAATATGATAAATCCGCTTTCGGATTTTTTGCAAATGACAATATGCCCTCGGTTAGGGCTGTGTTCCCTTTGGTGATGTAATGATAAAGTTTCATTTTCCCTCTCCCTCTCTTTATTCAATTTAATCTATCAGACTTAAAAAAAGGTTAAGTCTATTTTAACCTTTCATAAGCTAGAAAGAGGCTTAAAAAAGTAGGGTAGCTTGTGCTCGGGCGGCGCGCAGGTGGCAGGGTTAATCGCCGTTCGGCCGGAAGGGCTTCGGGTTGAAAAAGTTGTGACCATCTCGGGTAATGTGGATCATCGGGCGTGGACAGCTTATCACCACTTGCCACCGCTTGATGAATCAGAAAATTTGGCGGATTATCGTGCGACGTTCAGAGCGCTTGCGCAAGCCCATTTTGTGGGCGAAGATGATGACGTTGTACCGGCATTTTTGGTCAGGAATTTTGTGGGTAATGATGCCTTGATTCACGTTGTGAAAGGAGCTACTCACAACACCGGCTACCAAACCTCCTTCCCAAAAATTTATGCAGAGTAGGGGGATCTAAAAGGAGGTAAAAAATCTCTTGCATTGGGGTGGAAAGTGGGGTAAGGTCGGTTCCATAGGTGTCGTTTTGAAAGCCGCGTGTGGGGCAAAAGGTGCGGTTTTGAAAGCCGAGCGTGGCGAAAGTTTTAATTTTTAGAGGTGTGAAATGGTTGCAAAAGCTTTGACAGATAGCGTTTTTTATGTTGGTGTTGATGATAAAACGATTGATTTGTTTGAGGGGCAATACGTTGTTCCGAACGGGATTTCTTATAATTCATACGTGATTCAAGATGAAAAAATTGCCGTGATGGATACGGTTGATGCTCGCGCAACAGAGGCTTGGCTTGCCAATGTTTCTGAGGCTCTTCAAGGGCGTGCGCCTGATTATTTGGTTGTGTTGCATATGGAGCCTGATCATGCCGCGAATATTGAAAAGTTTTTGAACCTTTATCCTTCGGCGAAAGTTGTTTCAAATGCGAAATCGTTTCAAATGATGACGCAATTTTTTGAAAATCTGAACCTTGAGGGAAGGCAAATTCCCGTTTCTGAAGGTGATGTCCTTTCGCTCGGGGCGCATCAGCTTTCGTTTGTGAGCGCGTCCATGGTGCATTGGCCGGAAGTGCTTTTTGCCTATGAGAGCAAAGAAAAAATCTTGTTCTCCGCTGATGCGTTCGGCAAGTTCGGCACCCTTGACACGCAAGAAGATTGGGCTTGCGAGGCGAGGCGCTATTACATCAATATTGTCGGCAAATATGGCGTGCAGGTGCAAAATGTTTTGAAAAAAGCCGCGGCGCTTGATATTCAAAAAATCTTTCCCTTGCATGGTCCGATGCTTGAAGAAAATCTGTCTTATTACATTTCTAAATATGACATTTGGAGCAGTTATCGCGCGGAAGACGAGGGCATCTTGATTGCCTACGCCTCGGTTTATGGTCACACAAAAGCCGCCTGCGAAAAGCTTCAAGAAATTTTGGTGCGTTTGGGCACACCGAAGGTAGTGCTGACTGATTTGGCGCGTGATGATATGGCCGAAGCCGTGGAAGACGCTTTCCGTTATGATCGCATGGTTTTGGCATCGGTCACTTATGACGGTGGCTTGTTCCCTTGTATGGAAAGTTTTTTGGCGCACCTGAAATCTAAAAATTATCAAAACCGCAAAGTCGGGTTTATTGAAAACGGCACATGGGCGCCGATGGCGGCTAAAAAAATGCGCGCGGAGCTTGAGGGGCTTAAAAATATGAGCTTTGTTGAGCCGGTAGTGAGCTTGAAATCCGCCCTCAAACAGGCGGAT